>JBAGRP010000001.1:2188529-2501176 GCA_036924855.1 Nitrobacteraceae bacterium AZCC 2146 | reverse complement strand
CTGCGGTCAGACCGCTGCTCGAAGCGCGCAATGCTGTCGAACAGCAGGTCAGTGAGCTCGACCGCAAGGTTATGAAATTGGCCCGCCATGATGCGCAGGTCCGCCGGTTCATGACCGTGCCTGGCGTCGGCGCGACAACTTCATAATGCTCACTATCAGTTGCGTGAGACGATTATCCGTTACCGATTTCATCCCCGTTACGGGCAAACGGTCATCGTGACCAGTCGCCATCGCCGTGGTAACGACGTCGCTGTGACCATCCGTCAGCCCGATGGCACACTGGCGCAGCTGCCGATCTGGATGACGGAGGATTCGGCGGAGGCGATGGTGGTGACGGAGATTCCACTTCTGCCGCTGGCGCATCTGCGTGAGCTCCGTCTCGAGCTCGATACCTGCCTAAGCTTGTTGCACGACGATTCCCGTCGTGAAGGAGACAAGCATGACGCGTCGGCAACAATATCAACGCCAATCCGACCTCTTCGTGCCCAAGACGCCACTGGTACCGATGACAGCGTCCGAGCGGGCGAAGCTATTGCCACTGGTGAGCGCGCTTTTGTCGGAAATACTCAGTGTCGTCGCAGTGACGGAGGCAGGTGATGAAGATCACGCCTGATCATCTGGCGCGGGGCGCCTTCATCTACATTCGGCAATCCACCGTCGACCAGCTTGCCAACAATCATGAGAGCCGACGGCGTCAATATGGCCTTGCTGATCGTGCTCGAGCTCTCGGCTGGACGGATGTGACAGTCATTGATGACGATCTTGGTCGCTCGGGTTCGGGCGTCAGCCGTCCGGGATTCGAGAGGCTGCTTGCAGCGATCTGTGAAGGCCGCGTTGGTGCCGTGTTTTCGATCGAGGCGTCGCGCCTGGCGCGCAACGGACGCGACTGGCACACTCTGATCGAATTTTGCGGCTTGGTCGGCACGGTGATCGTCGATGAGGATGGAACGTATGAACCACGCCATCCGAACGACCGGCTATTGCTGGGCATGAAGGGGACGATGAGCGAGCTCGAACTGTCGCTCCTGCGGGCCCGTTCGATGGAAGCCCTGAAGCAGAAGGCACGACGGGGCGAGCTGTTCTTCTCGGTAGCCGTTGGCTATGTAAAAGTAGGCCGCGACAAAATCGAAATGGATCCCGACCTGCGCGTGCGTGAGGCGATTGGGCTGGTCTTCGCCCGGTTTGCCGAGATGCAAAGCATCCGCCAAGTGTTTTTGTCGCTTCGAGGTGACCAGATCGCGCTGCCGTATATCGACCCCAAAGTCTCGGGACAACATCAGGTGATGTGGAAGCTACCGGTCTACACGTCGGTGAGCAATCTTCTCACCAATCCTGTTTATGCTGGTGCTTACGCCTTTGGCCGAACCGGAAGTCGGATGACAATCGAAAATGGCCGCAAGCGAATCGTTCGCGGCCGCCGCAAAGATCGCTCAGATTGGGCGGTCTTGCTCGTCGAGCATCACGAGGGCTATTTGTCCTGGGCAGACTTTGAAAGGAATCAACGGCTGATCGCTGACAACGCCAATGGTAAGGGCATGATGGTGCGCGGACCGGTGCGCAAGGGGGAGGCTTTGCTCGCCGGCCTGCTGCGCTGTGGTCATTGCGGCCGCCGGCTGCTTGTTAGCTACAATGGCACCAAGGGCGATGTCGGCCGCTATAATTGTGACGCGACCCGGAGCAATCCCGGTGCTGGTCCCTGTATCTCATTCGGCGCTTTGCGGGTCGATGAGGCGGTGGGAGCCGAGATTGTGCGGTTGCTGCAGCCGCTCGGTGTTGAAGCAGCCATCCAAGCGATCACACAATGCGAGCACCAGTCTGGCGAAAAACAACGCCAGATCGAGTTGGCGCTCGAGCAGGCGCGATACGAGGCAACCAGGGCACGCCGACAGTATGATACGGTCGACCCTGATAATCGTCTGGTCGCTGGCGAACTCGAGCGGCGGTGGAATGCCGCCCTTGCGGCCGTACGCGCACTCGAGGAGGAAATGGAGGCGCTGCTTCGACAGCGGCCGGCGACCTTGAGTGCAGAGGAGCGCAAGCGTCTGCTGCAAATGGGGGCTGACCTGGAGGCTGCTTGGCATCATCCGGCGGCCACTGCCGTCACGCGTAAGCGTATCATCCGAGTCGTGTTGCGTGAGGTGGTAGCCTGCGTCGAGGATGACCAGATTCATTTATTGTTGCATTGGCAGGGCGGCGATCATACCCGCCTGATGGTGAGAAAGAACCGGAGGGGACAAACACGGTGGGCCGTCGAGCCCGAGACGGTGGAATTGATCCGCGCCTGCGCGCGATTGATGCCTGACAAAGCCATTGCCGGCATGCTCAACCGGACAGGTAAGCGAACAGGCCGATTGAATGGATGGACACAGTCGCGTGTGCGGGGCTTCCGCAACACGCACGGCATCTCGGTCTACAGGGATGGCGAATGGGCCGAGCGCGGCGAAGTCACGTTGCCTGAAGCAGCCAGGATGCTCAATCTGAGCCCCCTGACGGTGCTACGCCAGATACGCGCCGGCGTCATTCCCGCCAAGCAATATTGTGCAGGCGCACCCTGGGTAATCAAACGACGGGATATCGAAGATCAGCATGTGATCGAGCGCGTCAGGGCGTGCTGCAAAAGCCCGTCATCATCAAATCCAAATCAAAAGACCTTTGTCTTTCAATAACGTAGTGAGATGGGCAATATGACGTGGGATCAGGTCCGATCACTGCGCTTGCCTTCAAGGCAACGATTGATGATCCGGCACGGTTTGCGCGATCGAGAAGCGTGGGAGCTTATGTCGGATTAACCAGTCGACGCCATGCCTCCGGGGAAGTCGATTGGTCCGGCCGAATCTCCAAATGCGGCGACGCGATGCTGCGAAGTTATCTATTTGAAGCAGCCGGGGTTCTGCTGACGCGTGTCCCGAAATGGTCCGCTGTGAAGGCCTGGGGGGTGAGGCTCGCCAAGCGCAACGGACTTCGCAAGGCCAAGGTCGCGGTCGCACGCAAGCTTGCGGTCATTCTGCATCGCAGGTGGATCGATGGAACCGAGTTCAACTGGTCGAAGGAGATTGCTGCCTAGCGAGGGCATTACTGAGTTCTTGCCAATAGCAGGAAAAGACGTCCCAGCCGGGACGATGGCGATGGTGAGTTCGCCCGATTTTTTGCGAGTGTCCGAAAGGACGACCGCGATTTCAACATTGAACCGCCAACGTCACCTTACGCCATCATGCGGAGGGTTCGCCCCTACCGCGGAGAGAACAATGGGCCCGGCAAGGATGATCGTTGGAGAGCTTGACAGTCAGACCCGGAATTAGAGAACCATTCTTGTATTCGAATGGCCAAGTTGTTTCGCGATGACGGCAAGAGGCACCGCCTTCATGGCCAGCCGTGACGCATAAGTGTGGCGGAGACCACGGAAAGTGATCGGGGCTAACTGAGCGGCCTTGACCGCGTCTTGCATAGGCCGTTGCTGATCCGAGTGTGACCAGCCAGCTCCGTTTGGGCGCGTAAAGATCTGTTCTGAATTTGGCCTGTCCTTCGTCTCTTTCTCGAAAAAGCGCGCCCCTTCCGGCGGTAATGCAATATGGCGTGATTTGCCGGACTTGCTGACCCTTACCAAGATCGTTCCAGAATCTCGGCTAAAGTCTTCACATGTGAGCCTGCACAATTCGCCATAGCGGCAGCCGCTCAAAAGCGCCGCCATGACCATCTTACGAAAATGAGCGGGGCACGCCGCCACAAGCCTTCGAGTCTCATCATCCGAAAGGTAGCGTTGCCGGGCTAAATCCACTTCCCTGAATGCTCGCACGCGATCCCAGGCAGCGTCGGATGACACGTGCCCCTCATTCCGAGCGTGATTCAACGCAGCTTTCAAGATCGTGAGAACGCGATTGGCTGTGGCCGACCGCTTCCGTGAATCCAAGTTGAGGCTAATTTTCCTGACGCCCGCCGGTTGACCCCGCTTACCTCTTACCGCCGGCTCACTTTTGGCAATGTCGCAATGCCATTGTTCCAAACGTTTGCGAGTGAGCTTAACGATCGCGACTGGCCCAAGTTGGCGCTCAATGTGAGTTCGCGCGGAACTTTTCATCCTGTCTAAAGCTTTGCCGCCCCGACGCGAGTAAGCCGCAAAATAATCACCTAACGCCGTGCCAACCGTTATCGGCTTATCAGACATGACGTAACCCTGAGAGGCTGCGTCGCTTTGAGTCTTAAAGAACTGGAGAGCTTTCTCTTGGGCCTGCGTAAAAGTTAAAATGGTTAGATTGTTTGCGTCGGCCAAGTCGTCGCTCTGTCCCAACGACCCATAATGAAGACGACCCGCGTCATCCCTCACTCGGGCGATCCAAGTTCCACCGTTGGCCCTTTGCGATAACCCAGCGCAGCGCATAGCCTTTTGAGAGCACGGTCCAGTGGGGCTCGCGGCGGCGCATCAATTTCAGACGCGCCGACCTGGTGTCAATTTTTGCGTTTCTGAGCGTTCTTGCCATGGCGGGCGTACGGATTTTGTACGGAAAAGAGTTGGATGAATGTTCTCTTAGCCTATCAGCCAGAATGAAAAAAAGCCAATAAAATCAATGTCCTTTGACGTTCGCCGACGTCCGTCGAAGGCCTTTGTGACGGTCTCTCACGGCGAAAACAGCGGTTCGATTCCGCTAGGGAGCATCATCATATCACACTGATATCATTGGTGTTTTCCGTTTATCCGGTGATGCTTCGGGCTGCACCGTCGTGGTGTCGACCCGTTGCTTTTCAAACAACGGAATAATTTGTGAGAAAACGCCCCGGACCTTAGATTCAAGTCTGCGGGCGAACCGACCACGCATCAATCCGGTCCCTAGGACCGAACTCGAGCAGATCCAACACCAACGAAGAAATGCGCTCGTTCGATTCTCGCAGTCGCGTGGGACCAAACGCACGGAAGATCTGTGGTTGGATCACTTTGGACCACTGATGTGGAGGTCCGCTTTCCGAACTCACCATGAATTTTTTGGAATCTTTTGCGAACGAAGAACTCGGACCACGCAGCGAGCAGGAAATCCGATCGGCGCTCGAAGGGAAGTTGAAGCCGAGCAAAGCCTCATCCGGCACAGGTATGGAAGCGCGCAGCTCTGACGATGGGCTTGGCAGGAGATGGGATTGGCAGGAAGAGACTGTCATTGGCCAGCCCGGTCGCATCGCATCCTGCGCGAGCAGACTGTCCGCCCCGGTGTCACGAAAAGGTGAAATGGTAAACTTAAGAACGTCACAATGAAGGTGGCTGCTTGCGCCACCGGTGCATCACCCGGCTGTTGAGCAAGAGGAGTGGCAGCCATGTGTGACTACAGCCTGCATGCCGTTGCAAGTCGCCCCGCCAAGGTGGGAGACAAGCTGGTGTCGGCGAAATTTTCCCTTACAGCAACCCGCGGCTTCGCCGCTGTTGGAGAGCCCGACGTCGCCGTGTGCGTTCTCCCCGGTACGGAGATCGCATTCGACAGCGATGTGGAATTCGACGGAACCTTCTTCAAGAAGAAGGTCGCCGACAAGCTGGCGCGATTCCGCACCGTCGCTACGGACCATGAGCATCGACATCATGATGCGCTGGAGTTCGCGGACGGGCAGATCGTACTGTTGACCCTGCTATATCCGGGACAGCACGCAACAGTCCTGCAATTGCCCGCTGTTTCAACGCAGAAAACCGAAGTGCAGCGCGGCGAAGATAGCCCTGCGCCTCACGCGCAGGATCTGCGTGTTCTGATCGACTGAGCGGGCCGGGTCGCAAGACGTTCTCTGCTAAACACGACGCGTTGCGCGCTGCGCGATGGGTCGTGTAAGGCCATGTGTTCGTCCCGTCCATTCGAGAGCTTCGACGAAATCAATGTCGCGGAAATTCGTTGGCGCGTGGCAGCAATCGTCAGCGCACGACGCTTATAATCACGTCAGTTGGAATTCGATCGTATTGTGGAGATGGAACCGAATAACGACCTGGGCAGTTATCGTTTAGGCGATCGGAGGCGAAAATGGCCCATCACTGGCGGAGCACACTTGATGAGCCTGATCCTATGCGGGGCATCGGAGGCGATGAAGCTATATATTTTACCGGCTGGGCACTTAGCGGCACGGCAGCTGTAATAACAGTCCTGTTGCTGTGGTATTTCCACGTTTAAGATTGCCGCCGCCTTCCTGCAGACAGATCGGCCCGCAGAAACTCGGAAGCTGGAAGTGACCAAATAGATTGTCGTCTCGACCTACTTAAGGAGACGGGCAATGGCGAAGAAAAAGCGGATGGCGGGACGCAGGTCCAGCACCGCAGAAGTTGAAATATGGACGGCTGCCGAACGGATTCCTGCGCGCCCGCACGATTCCGGGAGCGGAGCCAACGAGACCGTTGATGGTCTTGATTCCACCTGTGAGGCGTTGCGGCACGCCGCTGAAGATACACCCTCCGGCATGGCTCCCGACGATATCGAAAAAATACCAGTATTCGATCGGGCCGACCTTGCGCCAAAAATCTAAGCGATATTTTTTTATAAGTTTCAATTTCAGCCAGTTTTATCGTTCGCTGTAGATCTGGATTAGCCAACACTGGCGGTGATGAATTTGGCGCAGCGCCGGCCAATGCTCAGGAGGATTATTAGGTAGCGACATAGTCCGACCGACAACGCGATGGAAGGGATGGAAGGTGTGCTATGGCTTCATCTGACTGGCGTCTCGAAGGTGAGTGGATCAAGAATTGCAATTGCGCGTTTGGCTGCCCATGCGATTTCAATGCTTTACCGACGCACGGCTTTTGCAAGGGCATGGTCGCCATGAGGATTACCAAAGGACATTTCGAGGGCACCAAGCTCGATGGTCTCGTTTTCGCGGCTACCGTTGATTTTCCCGGAGCGCTGCATGAGGGCAATGGCAAGATGCAGCCGATCATCGACGAGCGCGCCACGCCGGAACAGCGTCAGGCAATTTTCAACATCATGTCAGGCAAGAATTCGGCCGAGGGTACCCTTTTCCAGATATTCAGCCTGATCGTAACTACGATCCATGATCCGCTGTTTGTGCCTTTCGAATTCTCGTTCGACAAGAACGGACGCGTCGCGCGTCTTCTCGCCAAAGGTGTGCTGGAGACCGAGGTCGAGCCGATCAAGAACCCGGTGACGGGCTCTCCACATCGCATTCAAGTCGTGATGCCCGAAGGCTTCGAGCACAGATCCGCCGAGGTTGCCTCCGCCAATATCCATTCGACCGGCGCGATCAAGTTCGACACAGAAGGCACGCACAGCTCTCTCGCCAACGTCGTGCAGACACCTCAGGGTGTCGCGGCTTGATGCTGCGCTAAAGTTCGGCATTTCGATTTATCGCATCGGCGGCCGAGGTGGCCCATGACCGGGACGTCCGCACTCGAAAAGGTGCTGCGGCACGACCGCCTGATCGCTGCAGTCGGGCTTGCTGGAGTAGTGGCGCTGGCCTGGCTTTATCTGGTTGCCGGGGCAGGCATCGATATGAGCATGGCCGGGATGCCGATGGAGCCGATGCGGTGGTCCGCTTTCGACGCCGCGCTCGTGTTTACCATGTGGTGGGTCATGATGATCGCCATGATGGTGCCGAGTGCTACCCCCATGATCCTGCTGTTCACGACAATCAGGTGCAAGCAGGGGGCGTCGGTTAATCCACCTATGGAAGCCTGGATCTTTCTCAGTGGCTACCTCCTGATATGGGCAGGTTTCAGCCTTGTCGCGACTTTAGCTCAGTGGGGGCTCGAACACATCGGGCTGCCTGCGGCGACGGCGAGCACCAACACCGTTCGCGGTAGCGTCATCCTGATTGCCGCTGGGCTCTATCAGTTCACGCCAATCAAAAGCGCCTGCCTTCGCTACTGCCAGAGCCCGGTGCTTTTCTTGAGCCAGCATTGGCGGCCGGGCGCCGCGGGAGCATTACGTATGGGGCTCCGGCATGGCAACTACTGCCTCGGCTGTTGCTGGTTCCTAATGGCGCTGCTGTTCGTCGGCGGTGTTATGAACCTCGTCTGGATTGCTGGCATCGCTCTCTATGTCGCATTCGAGAAGCTGCTGCCGCTTGGCCACCGGCTCAGCCGCGCAACGGGTGTGGCCTTGGTCGTATGGGGTACGGTAGTTCTTGCGCGAACCACCTGAAAACGGAATTGGGCGCGAGTTTGGATATCAACCGATTCCGATGACAATCAGGAGCGCTCCAGAAAATGCGATTGAGTATTGGCGTGGGCGGTGGGACTCGAATCCACATGAGTTGCGCAAGCGCCCTGTTGACGGGCGAACGCCCTGATCCAGTCCGCATTATATCAACGATCTGCTAGCGGCATTGAGTTGGGCTTGCATGCCGCGACATCATCGTCAGCTGGATCGAATGGCCGCGCCATACAGTGGGTGATTTCGGCCATAGCCGATCCAGCAACGTTCGCACACCGGAGCAGATGTGCTCGATTACACCGAGTGGCCTTTGCGCGACCTCATGTAAATCTTTCTCGTGCTCACGTGTTACCGCTGCTTACGCGTCACTGTATTTCTGCACACTTGATGGAATAAACCTGCGCCCGCTCATTGTACCGCCGCATGCCGCAGTGCAAGGAACTCAACTTTTGATTGTCATCGCGGAAATACAATCGGCGTAGTGTCAAGATCAGTTTTATACAGTCACGAAAATATCGTGACTCTTTTATAGTGAGGCGTAGGATACTGCTAACAAATGGGGAGGTAGCGATGAAGGAATTTTTGCGCTGCCATGCAATGGAAAGCATGTGCCGCCAACGCGCTGCGTTTCATCCCGAGGAAAGCTGGAAGTTCCTCGCCGAGGCTGAGACGTGGAAGCGCAGAGCGCTGAATAAAATCTCCTTTCATTTCGCAGAATGCAACACCGTTGAATCGACAACTCCAAAACTTCATCTGACCGCTTAGTTGATTGCTCGCATGGAAGGCGATTGCTGCCGCATTGAAGCTTTGCGAAGTGCGGGCAGCGTGGTGGCTTTCATTGTGCTGAAGGAGGGCCAAAAACGCCACTCGATGGTGGCTAATTGTTACCGGCTGCTCGAAATAGAGACAGCGTGAAAATTCTTTTGCCGCGTTTTGTTTGGACGGAGGGTTTTTGATTATGAACAAGCTTTTTGAATATGCGCCGAAGGAAAGAGCCCCCCTTGGGGAACTGGTAAAGATGTGCGACGTCGCACTTGCACTCGTCCAAGAGCGGCGAGAACTCTTCAAATTTCTGAGGATGAATGCCATCAGTGCGGAGCGCAGTGAAATTTTCCATGCTGCTCTCAAACGCTTGCAAGACCTGGAGCAGATCTCGGACCAGTTACAGCTCGCCTTCCGTGATGCGGTGAGTGGTGATAACGCAGACGGGATTGAGCATGTCTGGGAAAAACAAGGCTGGACTTTGTTCCCTGACGGCTCACCAGCAGTACATTAGTAGCAGCCGGTGCAGTCGTTTCCCGCGCAATTGCCTGAGTGAGAAACCAGCGCCAGGAGCGAGAGTGATCATGCACAGCGGCCGCACGTGAAGCCGTGAGTTTCAGGGTTCGTGTTTAGTCGCGAAAATGACAACCAAGCTAGCTGACCAGGCACCAGGGCCGGCAAGGGACGGTTGCTGCGCGGTCAAGGTAAACGCCCGCGTTGTGCGTGAGCGTTTGTTCATGGTTTAAATACATATAGCCACGGCCGCTAGTCGCCAGAACAGCGTGTTCTTCATGTGCGTGGCGAAGCGCAGTGTTGCCCGTCTTATTCTGTTGAGATTTTTGTTCGCGCTGGGTGGCGCGTCTGACGCGCTTTTTCACGTAGACAGAGCAGTTGTTCGCAGCTGTGCAGTAACTCAATGTACCTGGCCCTACGTCGCCTTGCGATCTCGTTGCTAGGATAGCTTGGCGTTTTGCAATTTTTTGCGCAGAGAAAGTAATGTTTCGCGCTGGCTGGGCAATTCCCTGTGCCGACGCAGCAGCCGTATGGCTTTTAGTGACAGCCTCATCTGTGTTGTTCGCCTCACCTTACCTCGCGTGGGTTCAAGATGAAGCATGCATGGCACATCAATATGCTAATCGAAATTATCAACGACGCGTCAGGTTTTGGAAATCGCCGCACGCAACCTCGACCTAAGCCTGATTAAGCAATTTTAATAACTGCAATATAATTTAAACAGCCCCCTCCTGCACGCAATCAACGGTGACTCGAATGGACGCAGCCATGGCCCCGTGACGGGCCGCGCCTGAATGACATCCGTGTCTCTGTAAAATAGGCGAAGACTTACAGGGGGATACAATGTGGAGAGATCCGGTGGGAGGTATTGGATTAGGATTGCGCAATGCGCTTGGAAACGGTCCGGTCAAGCGAGTTCGCTGACCGACAGCAGCAATGGAAATGCCTTGAGGTGGAGCTTGCGGACAAGGCTCCGGCCAGATCGAAATCGCTGTCATAGGAGCATAATAAAAAATATTAAATTCTTTTGAACCCGCAGTACGCCGTCCTTGTCATACACAAAAGCATATTTAATTTTATCTGATTCAAAAGACTTCTGATGAGGCTGTCAGGGCAATAACACTGTTGTGACGCGACTTCACGTCTCGCATAGTTGTGCGGAGGTTAAAATGGCGGTCTGCAACGTTGAGCACGCTGAAATAGTGCAACGCTCGCTCATAAACATTCATGCCGCCAAGAAGCGGCTTCTTCCGTTGACCGTAAGCATGACAACGTCCACAGCCTTAACATTGCAGATCGAGCTGCGTAAAATTTCTTTGAGCGAAATCCGAACGATTCGCTCCGCGTTGGAAGATAAGCTTTTGCCTTGGAGCTCAGCTGATCTGCTGGATAATTTGGACCGGATCAATCGAGACTGCCGCGTTGCTGGCCCCGATCCAGATCGAACCAGCAACATTCGCTCCGAATGAAAAGCAAGTTTCACGGGTCGCCTCGTTTGAGCATGACGTCGATCGTGGTTTCGATGCTTTCAAAGCCACCTATCCGGCGAACGGCCTGGTCGCCGGATATTCCCCGGTAAACGTGCCGTTCTGCGTCATGAGCCGAAGTTACTACCGTCGGGGGGGGCAGTACTTCGACGAAATGGCCGCTCCGGGCAGGGTTGCAATGCCGGGGCCTTAACTTTGACCAGGGGGCGTTGTTCAGCCAGAATCGGTCCCGCTGCGTCTGTTTCCCGGGGCACTTTCGACCCTCGCTGCGCCAGATCCGTTGGGCGGGGTCACAGCCGAGACCTCTCCCGGCATCGGCAAGCAGTCGGGCGAGCCGGCGATAGCCAGGCATAATGTTCCAGGGGACCGCACTATTCCCGAATGCTTTAACCGCGCCGGCGTCGGTCCCTGTTGCTGTGTCTTGGGTCCCCACTCTTTCGTGCGGTAGATCGGCGCCCTCTAAAACGAGGTGAAATCGACCTGCTCACGCGGCTTGCTCCCCCACGGGAAGGCGGGGGTTGCATGGCAGCGAGCTTTAAAACACAGCGGGCGGCCGGGGGCGAGGGGTATTAAATATTAATTTTAATTAGAAAACCATGATAATTACGAAATTAATATTTAATTTGCAGGAGAATCGGTGTAAAATGGGCCAAATCGCCGTGCATTTGTAGAGATTTACTTGGGGGCGCACCGCAATGGTAACTGGTCACAGGAAAGACGACGGCGATCGCGAGATTAATATGCCAAAAACCGATCTGAATGAAATGCGATTTGAAGACCTTTGGCTTCTCCATGAGGAGATCACAAAGATACTTTCCGATCGAATAATCGTCGAGAAAGACGAACTGGAAAAGCGCTTGGCGAAGCTTAACCCCGACGAGGTGAAGGCGCGGGCGGGCTCCGAGACCGCTTCCAGCGGCCCGACACGCCGCAAGTATCCGAGGGTTTTTCCAAAATACCGCAACCCGGCTTCCTCGTCGGAAACCTGGTCCGGGCGTGGAAAGCAGCCGCGCTGGCTCGTTATCGCCCTCAAAAAAGGACATAAGATTGACGATTTCAAGATCAGCCAAGACGGCCCAGTAAATAAAATAAATACCAAGACCGGCGCCGTAAAGCGCATGCGGCGCCGTACCTAGCCGCCCAGTCCGTCTGCCGCGGCCAGCGACTTTAGACTCGATGTAATAAGTAGGGATTCATACCCGCTGCGGATTTTTTTAATCGCGCAGGCATGGTATCATGCGCAAGTGTCCTCCCGCGGGAGGCTGTCTACGAACCAGCTTGCAATTTCGGGGAACGACGCTCGTTTCTTGCATCTGGCACTTACTACAGTGTTCGGAAAATCAGAAGAGGATCAAGCTCTTGGTATGCTTCGGTGCGTCTGGACGATGCACGGCTGGTGGTTTGGGGAAAATCTTGTGGTTTGGGGAAAACCTCGGCTTCGTGAAATCTCCGTTGCGAACCTGCCGGGTTGGGCTTACATATTTAATTTGATGTTTCGATGCTCGGATCTGAGCCAAATGCGTCGATGAATCGGAATACGGGGCGGTAATTCATGAAGAAGGTTGATTTGGAAGCGCTGACGATCGATGAACTTTGGGCGCTTCATGAAGAAACGAGCAGGATACTGTCCATAAGGATAGGCGCAGAAAAGCGGGAATTGGAGAAGCGTTTAGCGCTTCTCAACCGCGGTAAGGACTTTATTGAGGAGGGTGAACTGCGACCGCGCAGTCTCGATAAGCCTCGGCGTAAATATCCGAGGGTCTTCCCAAAATATCAAAACCCATTGATACCATCCGAGACTTGGTCTGGTCGGGGAAAGCAACCTCGTTGGCTTGCAGCAGCAATCAAATCCGGCCGGAAAATCGATGATTTCAAGATCGGCGAAGCGACGGGATCGAAAAGCCAAAGCCGACGCAAGCGAGCCTAAGCAGTATCGCTAGGCCCTTCCCTGCGATAGCCGCGCCACTGAAAGCAGACCGGCGAAATGCAGGGACCAGGCACCTAGTACGCGTTGCGGCCTCGGACGACTTCAAAGGCGGTACGGAGCATAATTTTGAAGTCAAGTACGAGACTCCAATTATCTATGTACCAGAGATCGAGTTCGACGCGTCGCTCGATGGATGCGAGTGTTGGGGTCGGCCCACGACATCCGTTCACTTGTGCCCAGCCAGTAAGTCCAGGCTTTACTCGATGCCGCTTCGCGTAATGTCGCACGAGCTTGTCGAATTGGGTATCGTGGGCAACAGCGTGTGGGCGCGGGCCGACAAGTGACATGCTGCCTTCGAGGACGTTGATCAATTGCGGCAGCTCATCGATACTTGTTCGGCGCAACCACTTACCCAGACGCGTAGTTCTCTCGTCGGTGCTCTGCGCTTGATGAATTGATGCGCCATCATCTAAGACCGACATGCTCCGGAATTTCAGAATTTTAAAGCACCTGCCATTAAATCCGCAGCGTCGCTGTCGGAAAAAAATCACCCCTGGTGAGTCCAGCTTGATTGCGACAGCCACAATTATCAGCAGAGGCAAGAGGGCGAGCAGTGCCGTGCCAGCGCATGCGATGTCAACACACCGCTTTGCCAAGCAATCAAAGGACGTCAATGGGCCGCGCTGCAGTTCTATATAGGTGGCATTTCCGAGTTGGCGGGAAGGTCGCTCAAAAATTTCCGATGTGGCCCCCAGAGGAATGAAATTGACGGGAAAGGGTAGAACCCGGAGTTTATCGATAAGGCTGCGCAGTTCGGGCCAATGGTTGGTGTCAGCCCCCACGATGATCTCTTCCACGTTGGATCCGCGAATATAAGCTATCGCATTGGAAATAATCTCTTCGCGCCTGCGTGACCCCTGCTTTGGCGGCGGCAAGGTGAAGTGGCGCTCCAAATGAAAGCCGTGGCTTTCGAGGATGGCAGGAATAGCCATCTTGCCGGCTCGCAGATGATCCGTAATCAAGACGACGTTGCGGCCGGAAAACCTCCTGCGAGCTATGCCTTGCGTTAGAAGAGTCCGCCAAAAATTTCGGCAAACGACCAACGCGATCAAGCCAAATATGGCAAAAAGCACGTTTGCGCCACGTGAAAGTTCATTGCCTAATCTCAGGGCAAAAACTGCGCCGGCGAGCAGGAAAAACACGCTGCTCCAAATTACGCAAATGGTCCGGGCCTGGCTGCGCACGGCCAACATTTCTTTCGGCTCGTACATTCCGCGGCTTTTCATCAGTGAAACAAAGATGGCTGAGACGACAATCGCCGAACCGAAATATCGATCGATTTCACCCAGCGTCCCAAAGGAGTAGAAGTGATAGGTGGTGCCGGCTAAAATGCCTGCCGATATGATCGTGACCAGATCAGCCAGAATGGTAATGAGTTCAATGGAGTCGTAATGGATAGGCCATTTGCGTTCTCCGAACGACTGGCCCCTCAGACCAGTAGCTGGAACGCTCTCGGGTACAAAAATGTGTCGTTCGACTCTGTTCATTTTGGGTTTGGGATGCCAACTCCCATAATAAATTAAATAAAATATTGTATTTAATTGATTATATCAGCAGCAGTTATATCGGCAAGGAGAATTTAAAAAAATAATTAAATGTGCGTTTCCCTTCAGGTCCCGTTAACGAAACGCTCCTAGAGCACATTCCCCAAAAAGTGAGTCGGAGGGGATTCTCTAGAGGTGGGAATGCTGATTCCATCTTTGCGACTGAGTCGGGAGGATGGGATGGGCAAGCCGTACAGCATGGATTTACGCGAGCGGGTAGTTTCGGCGATCGAAGGCGGGGTATCGACGCGTCAGGCGGCGGAGCGCTTTGCGATCGGGATTGCGACGGCCGGGACATGGGCGCGGCTGAAGCGGGCAACGGGGGAAGTTCGCCCTGCCAAACAGGGCAAGCCGAAGGGGTCCGTGCTTGATGGGCATGCGGATTTCATTCTGCGCGCGCTTGCCGAGGCGCCCGACACAACGCTTGACGAGATGGTCGAGCGGTTGCGGGAGGAACGCGGCGTGACCGTTGTGAGGACCGCTGTGTGGAAGTTTCTCGATCGGCACGGCCAGACGCATAAAAAAAGACCGCCCACGCCAGCGAGCAAGAGCGCGCGGATGTAAAGGCCGCGCGCGAGATTTGGTTCGATGGCCAAGACGATCTTGACCCCGAACGCCTGATCTTCATCGATGAGAGCGGCCTTTCGACGAAGATGGCGCGCCTTCGTGGCTGGGCGCCCAAAGGCGAGCGTTGCCGCGCCGCAATTCCGCACGGTCATTGGAAGACAGTCACCTTTGTCGGCGGTCTCACGCTTGCGGGCTTCGTTGCGCCGATGCTTCTCGATGGTCCGATGGACGGAGAGTGCTTCTTGGCCTGGGTCGAGCAGATGTTGGTCCCCAGCGCTCAGGCGATATCGTCATTATGGACAATCTGGCCGCTCACAAGGTCGCGGGCGTCAGGCAAGCCATTGAAGCCTGCAGCGCCGAACTCCACTATCTGCCGCCCTACAGTCCCGACCTCAATCCGATCGAAAATGCCTTCGCCAAGCTCAAGGCACATGTGCGCAAGTCCGCCGCGCGAACCCTCGACGCTCTCGAGCGAGCCGCCGCCAATGCGTTGCAACAGTTCAAACCTGACGAATGCATAAACTTCTTCGCTCACGCCGGATACGGCTTGGATTAAGAGGAATCTGCTCTAGCATTCAAAATTAAAACTGGAGCGGGTGGCATTGATCTACGGAGCCGCGATACACTTTTTTGCCGGACTGGTGACCGGTTCTGTTTTCGCGGTCCGAAGTCTTCTCGGATTGATGGCCATCGTTTTGCTGGAGTCCCTTGTTGCGACGATTGTATACGGCGCTGCATATGGGTTCTGGTCGCTATCAGGTTTGCTTGCGGTCCAAATCGGGTACCTCGCAGGTCTATACGTCCGCAGTGTGCTTGAGCATGCGGGCCTCGCCGATTCAAGTGTCCGCACCCGGCAAGTTCAACTGACGCCTCGGAACTCTCGTAAAATAGAGTGATGGATGATCGTGTACCGACTTCCTGGCGGCGCCGGCCGGGGCGGCGGCTGCAGGCGGATTTGCCAAAGGCGCGGCGTCAGGTTGGCCAGCGCGGATGGCAGCTGCATCTTTTGCAGCTGAAGCACAATTCGCCTCCCTTGGAAATCCCGTCCCGATTCAGATCGGCTCGAGAATGCTCCAGAAGAGTGGGCCATTCTCCGAGCAATAAGCAGACAGAAGGCGAAAAGATTGTGGCGCAATCACTGGGAACCGCCGCGCACTGTCCCAGCATAGGCCGGATCGACTTCGTCAACCACCCGCTCGACAAATGCCTTGCCCTGTGGCGACGCAGTTTTGTAAGCGGCAGCTAGATCGGGCTTCAACGCGGGGGCGCGGGTGAGGACGATGCGGATGTCTCTTTTGATCAAGTCTTGAATTTCCGGGTCTTGAATTCCTGTTGCACGAAGCGAAACGTTCAAGCGCAGCGGAAGCAATGCGAGTTCATTTGGTGCAGTATAGTAGGACATCTTGAGCAGCGAACTCGGCTGGTATCCCGGAATGTGAAATCGATCCACTACGGCCGCAAACATGAGCCAGACGTCACCGCGATGAGGCGAGTACTGCAGAGCGCGCTGTAGGTCTTTCAGAACTTCTTGATTTAGCTCATCCTGGGCATCCAGCGCCAGAGCTCGGTCCGTCCAGAGCAGTTCTGCGTACGCAAATGCGCTCTCCGCCCACAGATCTCCCCGGACGACAGCGAGTGATGCGGCGCGCTTGGCGTTGTCTCGTTCGAGGCGCGTCACGAAGCCCGTATGCCGATCGGTTGGAAATTGAATGCCATGCGGATGATAAAATTCAGCCAGGACAATCCAGGCCGCCTGCGTAGCTAGCGCCAGACTGAGCGTGGCGAGCCCGATGCGGATCCACGATTGAGCTTGACCGGGTAGGCTCATCAGAGGTTCTTTCTCATCGCGGTAACACGGCTCTTTCTGATCGGCGGATCTCCAATTTAATGTTCCCCGCCTGCGAAAGCTTGGGCACTCCAACTTCTGCTTTGAGCGAGAGCCAGTCCATAGATGACGCTCATCAAAAATGATTCGGTCAACCCGAACGTTCCTGCGTTGGAAAAGAAGGAGACCAGAAGCGCGACGATGCAAGCCGCACCCGTGCCGGCATAGAAGTAGTCCCGGCCACGAAGTAACGCCCGCCTGAAGAGTGTTATCGCTGCGGTCGCGGCGAGGATGATTCCTCCCCAAAGAAACGGCCGCCCCATCTCTATGGCAGTCCACGCCGCTGCGGTGGGAAGCTCATAGGAATAGGTGTCGTCTACGTCCCGATATATAGGCAAAAGAGCTTCAAATGTTCCAGCACCTGACCCCGCCCAGTTTACATCGGAAAGCATGCGTTCCGTGACGGCGATGTGGGTTTGGTTGGACAGTGCGAGAGTTAGATCGAGGTCTTTGGTTGCAAGAGCTGACGAAAAGAAGCCGATAGCGACAACGATTGCGATCCCGGCTGTCCCTGCATGCCCCCACGGACCAAGTCGCAGCCTCCGGATAGCCGATATAGTTATCAACACGCCAACTCCACACAGTGCTGAAAAAAGCAGAACGCCGTCCCCATCGATCATGATGGCGGAAAGGCAAATGACAAAAGCAACCACCGAGGGCGCTACCGCGATGGTGTCAGCTGCTGAAGCTCTTCCGTTCTTGTCACGGCGCAGCTCATAGCTCTCGTAAGCGCGGATTGCGGTCGAACAGGCCAGGATCATGCCAATCACGGCGATATTGACTGGATCGGCGCGCTTGATGGAGAGTTCGAAGCCGAAAAAATGCAGATAGCCGAGCTGCAAGGGGATCAGGGCTGCGGCGATGAAAGCGGTGACCGTGGTGAGCAGCGAAAGAATATTTTCTGCGCGCTGTCGGTCGAGCGCAATGGCCGTGGTGACGATTGCGATCGCTGCAATAAAGCAATACCGAGCGAGAGAAAGTAGCGTCGCGCCAATATCAAGACTGATAGTGCCGATGACTGGCTTGCTAAGAGCAATGGATGCACTGAGCCAGGCCGGGTTGATCAGGGACCTGCTCGGAAGCGGCACAATCTGAATGAGCATCCAGATGCACGGGATGGCCAGAATGATCGCAACCGACTTTACGAGCTCGGTGAAGCGACGAAGCTCGCCCGGGTGGATCGTCAGGGCCACCAAGGCGACCATCGTTGACGTGACGACCAGGAGGCATCCATCAACAAGAGCGCCACCCACGATCACCAGGATCGGCGTGATCGCGATCAGTGAACCCAAAAGTATGAATGCGGCTGTCACCGGACCATCATCATCATGGACGAACAGCATGCCTAAATTGCATGCATTCTACAAGCGGGAGCCGGCAGCATCGCTTGTGCCGAAGCCCGTCAGGCCGCACGGCTGGCTTTTGAGATATAAGAAAAGACTAACGCTAGCGATGAAGCGCTGCCAATACGCCCACAACTGCGGTTCTGAAAGCTATCCGGAGAACGGATTACGGCCCGGTGACAATCGGCGTCGGCGTTGTGATGATAGTCGATGAACCGACCCCTTGGATCGCCGCCTTCAGCGCATATCCATTGGTCGCATATATGATCGGGTCGTTCACGGTGGCCATGATGGTTCGCAGGTAGCTCAGGAACTTCGTGGTCTCCACGGATACCGCATTGGAAGTATAGATCACATCCTTGTTTCGCATATCGAACGATTGGGCGAGAAAGTACCCGGACGGATCTCGGAAATTAACGTTATAAATGATCGGAATAATGGGTCCCTGAAAACGCGAGCAATCTACGCCAAGTCGCTGCGCGACTTCTCGTGTTTCGCCACGATAAAGGAATACTGCGGCCGGGTCGGCAAGTGAATCGCTGAGGCCGCCATGCTTTCCGACCGCTTCCGCAAGTGAAATTCGCCACGCATCGAACTTATACTGTCCCTGTGTTCCCGCGGCGCCAAACGCCACAAAGGTCTGAGGTTGAGTGTAGAGGTATATTACGTCATTCGGGAGCGCGTAGATGTTGTTGGCCGGCTCATAAACCACCGCGCCAAATGGGACGCTCGCTCGGTGTCCTTCGCGTTCAAGCGTAACCCACGTATCATAACCTTGGGTACTGGGCCCGCCCGCGCGAGTAATTGCGTCGAGGATACGTTCCCCGGCCGCGCTTGCCGGAAACCGTCCGGCAGCGCGCACATCGCCGAGCACGCTGATGAGGGACGTTCGCTGCTCAATCAGCGAAACTACCGCTTGAGGTTCGATCGCGCGCTCCTTAAGAGCCGCGACGATCGCCTGCTGGACTTCGGCGGGTGTCCTGCCTTTTGCTCGAATAGCGCCAGCATAGGGCACGGAGATATTACCGTTGTTATCGACCGCCTGGTTGGGGATGGTGACAAAATTGCCAGGCCGAACTCCCGCTTCGGCCGGAATGAACAAGCCCCCTGCAGCGGCCTCGAAGATCGTTACGCTGACGGTATCACCGATCCCGAAGCGAAAAGCCTTGGGGGGACTACGATCGGCAAACGCGCTTGACAGCTTCGTGGTATTCTGAGTCAGAATATGAACGACTTCAGGAGTCAACTTTACCAATGCGTAAGGAAGACTGACTGTTTCCGACGATTGCGCCTCTCGGACATCTGCCCCCTGAGGACCGCTGGCGGGCATAAAAGCGCACCCTCCGAGCGACAAAGTCGCGAGGGCTACGCAAGCCTTGACCCAACTGTTGCTTGATTCGAACAAGTGGCCCCCAGAGCAAACTCACTAGACCACGTTCGCACTGCTGAACGATTCAAGCTAGTCCTGACTGGCGTGGATTTAATCAGATAAAGTCATCGTTGCTAAATTGCCACATCTTACCGACTGACATAGCGAGACCTTCCGAACAGGTGGTCCTGATGCATCAACAGGAGCATAGGTATTAATTAACCGGTGTAGCCATACCGAGCATAATGCTTATTGCTGTAGTAATCGTTATGATAGGTGTCGTACCGCTTAATCGCCTTCATATCGGTCTTGTTGAGCACGGCTCCGATCAGCGCTTCATGCACATTCGGAGCCATATGAAGGGCGTGCTGGACAACGTCGGTCTTGGTTCGCCCCCATTCGATCGCGAGGATGAAGGCGTCTATCAATGGAGCGGTCGCCCGGACGTCAATAATCGGCGCCAAGGGGGGGAGATCGACGATGACGTAGTCAAAATTGGTGCGCAATTTGTCGAACAGCATTTTGGTCTGATCAGCCGCGAGGATCTCGCTGGTATGGAAAAGCGGGGACTTCTTCACCGTAGGTAAGAAGAACAAGTGTGTTTTTGGGTCTCTCCAAACGGTCTCCTCCAGCGACTTTTCACCCGATATTACCTCAACAAGGCCGGCTTTCGCCGTCGGCGCCAAGCTGCAGGACAGGGAGGGGTTTCTTAAGTCGCAATCAACGAGGATAACTCTTCCACCTGAATGAGCTATGAGTTCCGCCAGGGCAGCGGAGATGGTCGATTTCCCCTCGTTGGGAAGCGACGAGGTGATGCCGATAACCTTGTTCGACGCATTTGTGAGATTTAAATCAATGGCAAGCCTCACCGCGCGAAGCGATTCGGTGAAACGTGACAGCGGCATGGAGATTGCGGCCCAGAATATTTCCGGACCACGGACAATAATTCTGGGACCCATAGCCGTATCGTTCTGAGATTGCGCGCGGGACAATTGTCGTGGAGGAAGCGAAGCCTTCATCAGCGGCACTAGGGACAGACAGGGCATGTGCAGCATTGCCTCAACCTGAGCCGTTGTACGGAAAACACGATCCATAATATCCCGCAGAAGTCCCAGTCCTGTGCCCAGAGCGATGCCGCCAAAGAAACCGAGCGCAAGTATCAATGTGGTCTTCGGCTTGCTTTTGCCTTGCGGAGGCGATGCGGGCGAAATTACGCGGGCTTCCGTAATCGGAAATGATTCCTGCTGAACCGATCCCATATATCGCTGAAGAAAACTTTCGTAGAGGTTTCGGTAGCCCTTGGCGGTCATTTCGAGTTCGCGCACGGTCAGCTCGGCCGAGCCCGTCGTCCTTGATTGAGATACTGCCTGGGCGAGTTGCTTCTCGATTTCTTCCTGTCGCTGCTTTGCTATTTCGTAGTCACTCTTGCTGGCTTCGGTAAGTCGACGTACCTCGTCCAGTATCGATGAACGTATGTCCCGCATTCTCGCGCGAAGATTGACCACAGCAAGATGGTCTCGCCCGAAACGGCCAGACCATTCCGCCTCGCGTCTCGAATAATCAAGATATTGTTGGCGCAAATTGTTGATAATCGGACTGGTCAAGACGTCGGAAATCGCCGCATCCAGACTGGCTGTTGCTGCATTCGCGTTCTCGGAATTGGACCGCAGAATGACCTGGAACCGGTTTAGCCTGGTCAGAGCGTCGGAGGTTTGAGCGCGCGCGCCGACTAGGCGGCTGTTGAGATCGCTTACTTGTTGCTCGTCCATCAACTTCCCGCCAGCCGCGACGATATTGTTCTGCGACTTGAATGCACTAACGGCGCGCTCGGCGGTTAAAGCCTGCTGTCCAAGTTCCTGAAGGCGGTCTTGCAGCCACGCGGTAGCCGTGCGGCTGGCTTCGAATTTAGCGTTTAGCTGATCGTTGATGTAGGCACTCGCGACAGCGTTTGCGATTTGGGCCGCGCGCTCGGCGCTGCCGGAGCTAAAGTTGATTTCGATCACATTGCTCATGCTGATGCGATTTGCGGTAAGGCGATCGTCGAATGTGGCGATGAGCGCGTCGGTTGCGGCCTCCTTTGTCTCGGATTCTGCTATCGAGCCCTTGGTGCCAAAGAACGTTTTCAAGCGGGTCAGTAGCGAGCGAAACGGTCGCCGCGAACCATCAAAATCCGGATCGTCTGCGAGCTTTAGTTTGTCGATCACGGAGATTGCGACGGCCTTGGATTTCAGTATCTGCAACTGAGTTTCCAATTGGGCGAAATCGGCCGGAGCGTCGGCCAGAATCGATTGTTGTTGAACAAATTGAGCCTTCGGATTGCCGAACAGAATTTTCGCCTGACTTGTGTAGACCGGGGGCGTTACCCGCAGATAAATTATGCTTATCGCTAGCGCCAGTATCGTGACCACCAAGATAAGCAAATACTGTCGCCGCAGAAACCCGAGCGCG
Source organism: Nitrobacteraceae bacterium AZCC 2146 (assembly GCA_036924855.1). Taxonomy (NCBI): domain Bacteria; kingdom Pseudomonadati; phylum Pseudomonadota; class Alphaproteobacteria; order Hyphomicrobiales; family Nitrobacteraceae; species Nitrobacteraceae bacterium AZCC 2146. The sequence goes on along the minus strand of JBAGRP010000001.1, from coordinate 2,479,148 downwards.
AAACCCACCAGCTCTCCGAGTCCGCCTTCGGACTGATCCTGCGCGCCATCCACGATCGAGTGCGCTCTGTTGCTGTGTTGTATATTGCTTTGGAGCATCGATTCATTCCGTCTGGATCGCGGTTTCGGCGCCGCTTTGTATGTCGGACGCATGGCTTGCGAATGGGAACCAACTCAGTGCTGGTGTTTTAGGAAAATATTTTATTGCCGATTTCTAATATATATGACATTTAACGTGTTGCACCATATTAAATATGTATTCTTGAGAATTAACCTGAACTTCACGGGGTGCTTAACGCGGGCATCCTCCAACGAAAGCGCAGTCGGCGCTGACAGATGAACCAGAAGGCGAATGCGGGGCTGCGTTTGGCGGCGCGTCGTCGATGGTCGCAGGAGATTTTAGGAGCCGTCGAAATTGATAAAGCGCAGGAGATTTAAATTCAAGCGTGTAGTTGAATGCTGATTTCATTTCTGGGAGCCGGAGTGGGTCGAGGCAAATCCAGAACAAGGCGGATTGCAAGGCTGGGGTTGTCGCCTGGAGCCAGAGGGAATTTCCCGGGAAAGCAAGATTCCTACAGCTTGCACAATAGATTTTGCATGAGATTAAATATTCAATCGCGGGCGATTCCAGATGTTAAGCTGATTGAGACGCCGCAACTCTCGAACGCTCGCTGGTATTTCTGGGAGACGGGCGGATCATGCTCAGTCTTGGTGCCATTTCGGGGGACCAGTATCCGGCGTCAGCCTGTCGGCCTGTGAATCCCTGCCCAGATTCATCCAAAGTCGCGCGTGTTTTTCCAATTCGGCTTGCACCCTGGCAGGTCTCGCCTGAAGCTTGTCTTGATCAGCTGGCAACAAGAGGAGAATTGCGGACATGTTGAAGGGGATCGTTCTTGCCGGGGGTAGCGGAACAAGGCTTTATCCGATCACTCGCGGCGTGAGCAAGCAGCTGTTGCCGATCTACGACAAGCCGATGATTTACTATCCGCTATCGACTCTGATGCTTGCAGGCATTCGCGACATCCTGGTCATCACCACTCCTGCCGATCGCAGCCAGTTTGAGCGGCTGCTCAGCGACGGCAGTCAATGGGGCATTCGCCTCAGCTATGCCGAACAGCCCAAACCCGCCGGGCTTGCCCAAGCGTTTACCATTGGAGCTGACTTCATTGGTCGCGACCACGTTGCGTTGGTGCTGGGTGACAACATATTCTTTGGCCACGGGTTGCCGGATATGCTCGCCGCGGCCGCCAAGCGGCAGCAGGGGGCGACGGTGTTCGCCTATCACGTCCGTGATCCCGCCCGCTATGGCGTTGTGGCATTCGACAAGAATGGACTGCCTGTCAGTATCGAAGAAAAGCCACAGCAACCGCGCTCAAATTGGGCAATTACCGGGCTGTACTTCTTTGACAATGACGTCGTTCGTTATGCCTCCGAAGTGAAGCCGTCAGCACGGGGCGAGCTGGAAATTACCGATCTACAGATGCTCTATCTGTCCGCGGGCACTCTTCACGTTGAGCGAATGGGGCGAGGTTTCGCGTGGCTCGACACTGGAACATTCGAATCGCTTATCGAAGCCGCGAGCTTCGTGCAAACCCTTGAGACGCGGCAAGGCATGAAGGTTGCCTGTCTCGAGGAGATTGCGTTTCGGCAGGGATTCATCGATCGGGAACAGGTCCTTGCACTGGCCAAGTCGTTGGAAAAGAGCGGCTATGGCAACTATTTGATCGAGCTGGTCGGCTCTTTTTGATAATTGCATCGTCGGTCTGGCAACAAGATGGGAAATGGTCATTAACCGGCCGCAGGCCGCGCTCTTTTGGCATTTGATGCTTGGGGCAGTCTGAAATAGCGGCACACTTGATTGAAGGTGGGACGCTCATGAATCGTCAAGGCCGCGGCCTGTCATTCCCGCAGCTAGGGCTAAGTCTTTGAAATGCTTAGTCGCCGTTGCCGGAAATGGAACGTGCGAGCGGTTTGCCGACGCTCCTGTCGGAATAATTTCAAGCCGCTCAGCTATGGCGGTGTCGTCGCTGGCGTCATCAAGTTCAATAACCGGCGGGTCGGCCTATTTAATTGTCTGCGCTTAAATATTTAATTTTAAATGTATTGAATTGACTCGCTCGTTAATGAAGACATAATGCCGCATCATATGCGTTCCGAGCGAGATCCATCGAGGGGCGTCCATCATGCTGAGCCAAAGTTCGACCTCGTTAACGGTCGCTGAGAACAGTCTCGCGAAGCTCATTGGTATAGCAGCGCCTGTCGATACCGCCTATGCGTCTTCGGCATTGACTGTAAAGGTTGCAGCCCTTCCGTCCAACGGAACGATACTATTGGCCGATGGCGTCACTCCCGTGGGCATCGGGCAGAGCCTGACAGTCGCTCAATTGACGGCGTTGAAGTTCAGACCGGCGCTGAACAGCTTTGGCAACAACTCGAGTTTCGGTTTTACCGTGTCCGATCCGGCCGGTGCCTCCGTGAGCGCGGCAGCAACATTGACGATCGGCGCGGCCACCGTGCCGGTGGTTACGAGTTGGACGGCGTTGAATGTCCCGCAGAACATGGGATCGACTCCGATCGGAATCCCTGCACCGACGGACGCAAGTTATTCCTCGACATCTCTTAGCGTAAAAATTACGGCGTTGCCGACGAACGGGACGGTGTTCCTTTCTAATGGGACAACTACTGTTACGGTCGGACAGACGCTCACTGTGGCGCAATTGACAGGTCTCCTGTTCAAGTCAGCCGCCAATGGCGCGGGCAAGATTTCGAATCTTACCTACACTGTCTCCGACCCCGCGGGGAAAACCGCGACGGGCCGCGCGATGCTGGCCGTCGGAGCAGTCACGCCGCCGGTGACCATTCCGACGCAGCTTACTGTTGCAACGAACAGTGCCTTCACGCAAATTGGTATCGCGGCTCCAGTGGATGCGAGCTTTGCCTCGTCCGCATTGACCGTGAGCGTGACCGCCTTGCCGACCGACGGCAAGGTCGTCCTGTCGGACGGCACGACGCAGGTAACCGCGGGGCAAAGCCTGACGGTGGCGCAACTAACGGGCCTTGGCTTCGTGGCAACGCCTGGCGCCTCGGCACAGACGTCGAGTTTCAAATATAATGTCACGGATCCCTCGGGATCGGTAACCGCCGGTACCGCGACGCTCAATATTGGCCCAAGCAATACGACACTGGTGACCACCCCGGCGTCGTTAACGCTCCCGGAGAACAGCGTTGCAAAGCCGATCGGCATCAAGGCACCGAGCGACGTAAATTTCTCAGCCTCACAATTGACTGCCCAGGTTACCGCGCTGCCGACAGACGGAACGGTGCTGCTGGCCGACGGCACCACTCCGGTAACTCTTGGTCAGAGTTTGTCGACCTCCCAGCTCACCGGCCTCCTATTCAAGCCAACGCGGGACAACACCGGAAAAACCTCGAGCTTCGGTTATTCGGTATCAGATCCTGCAGGCAAGACAGCCATCGGCACCGCCACGCTAGCCACTGGTCCCAATGCGATCGTGCTCGAAAACCAGAAGCCTGGCACGCCTCAAAGCGTGTGGCAGATCGATCCGGGAGCAGATTCGACGACGATCCAGGGCTTTACTACCAATATAAGCACGAACCTTGGCGGCAGCGTTGATTTCAAGATCAACAACCAGACCGGCAATGCGAACTACCAGATCAACATCTATCGGTTGGGCTATTACGGCGGTAACGGGGCTACGCTCGTTACCAGCCTCCAGCACCAGGCAGCAAGCACTATAGTCCAGCCGGCGGCCATGACCGACCCAGCAACGGGTTTGGTCGATGCGGGAAATTGGCAGGTTACCGATCGCTGGTCCGTGCCGACTAACGCCACTTCCGGCGTCTACGTTGCGAATGTGATCGACGGCACTCAGGTGTTTCAGATTCCATTCGTCATTCGCGACGACGGGTCGCACAGCGACATCGTTTTCCAGACGAGCGACCAAACCTGGCAAGCCTACAATCCGTGGGGTGGGACCAATCTCTATGCCGGCAACGGCCCGGGCTATCAAGGCGCCGGCTATGCGGTGAGCTACAATCGGCCGATAACAACCCGCGACAGTGGCTTGTCCGGAACGCCCAATGACATGGTGTTCTCTGCGGAATTCCCGGCGATCCAATGGTTGGAGCAGAACGGCTACGATGTTTCCTATATCTCCGGCCTTGACGCGTCCGTTAATGGATCCCTGCTACTCAATCACCAAGTTTATATGGATGTCGGCCACGACGAGTATTGGACCGACAGTCAGCGGGCCAACGTCCAGGCCGCCGCCGACGGTGGCGTCAACCTCATGTTCCTGAGCGGCAACGAGGTCTATTGGCAGACACGGTTCGAGCCGAGCATCGACGGCAGCGGGGCCGCTAACCGCACCTTGGTTAGCTATAAGGATACGCACGCCAACACCTTGATCGATCCAACCGGGACGGCGACTGGAACGTTCATGGACGCCCGCTTCAGTTCGAGTGGCGGCATGTCGGGCCAGCCTTCCAACTCCTTGACCGGCACCGTTTTCCAGGTCGATTCGGAGCGAGCGGACATCATCAAAATTCCATACGATATGTCGCAGTTGCGCTTCTGGCGTAATACGTCGGTGGCGAATACCGCCCCGGGGCAGTCGGCATCGCTGGTCCAAAATCTGCTTGGCTATGAATGGGATTCGTCGCCGGATAACGGCTTCCGGCCGGCGGGGCTGGTCGATCTGTCATCGACGACGCTGCAGGTCGCGACCAACCTGCTGGATTATGGAAACCTGACTGGCAACGGCACGGCCACGCACAATCTCGTCGAGTTTCGCGATCCAGTAAGCGGAGCCCTGGTTTTCGGGGCCGGAACTGTGTTCTGGTCATGGGGACTGTCAGCGGATCACGATCAGGTATTGGGAGCTCCGACACCGACCGACCCGAATGTACAGCAGGCAACGGTGAATCTTCTTGCTGACATGGGAGTGCAACCAGCGACGCTGCAGGCGAGCCTGGTGATTGCTAATCAGTCCACAGATCACACGGCTCCAACCTCAACGATTACAAATGTTTCCGCGACCAGCGCTGTCGAGGGCCAGACGGTGACGGTCACAGGGACCGCCGCCGATGTTGGCGGAGTCCTTGGCGGCGTCGAAGTCTCCACGGACGGAGGCACCACATGGCATCCGGCGACCGCGGCAGTCGGTAAGGCGAATACCACCTGGAGCTATACGTTCACGGCCGGCGCGCCGGGGATCGCGCAGATCAAGTCCAGAGCCGTTGACGACAATCTCAACCTTCAGACGCCCGGTGCAGGCACCGCCTTCACCGTTACGCCTTCATCGAATCTGACGATTTTCAAGTCTACCGATACGCCGGCCGTGCTTACGGTCAACGATACCGGGTCCGTCGAACTCGGTGTCAAGTTCACGTCGGCGACATCTGGACAAATCACTGGGGTCCGTTTCTACAAAGGAACGCAGAATACCGGCACGCACCTGGGGGACTTGTGGACATCGGACGGGACACTGCTGGCGAGCGCTACTTTTGCAAACGAAACGGCGAGCGGATGGCAACAGGTCAACTTCGCGACCCCGGTCCGAATTACGGCGGGTACGACCTATATCGCCTCATATCATACGAACGTCGGCAAATATTCTGCCACCGATTTCTATTTCGACAATCCAGGACATACCAACGGCTCACTGACCGCGACGGGTAATGGCCTCAATGGCGTCTACGCCTACGGCACCGGTCCTAATTTCCCCGGCAACGTCTCGTTCATCAATGCCGACAATTATTGGGTGGATGTCGTATTCAATGATACGAGCCAGCAGCCGCAGGCAAACAACGACAGCGGTTTCTCGGTCACGGAAAACGGAACGCTCTCAATCGCGGCCTCGGTACTTCTCGCCAACGACACCGATCCGGGCGGATTCCCGCTGTCGGTCACCGGCGTGAGCAACGGGGTCCATGGCACAGCGACTTACAATGCCAGCACGCAGACGGTCACCTTCGTGCCAACGGCCGGCTATGCCGGAGCCGCCAGTTTCACCTACACGATCGGCGATACCCATGGCGGAACAGGTTCAGGCCAGGTTGCGTTGAAGGTCAATTATCCGGCGTCTGCCCAAAGCCTGTTCGGCACCAGCGATACACCGACTCTCATCACGGTGAATGACCCAAGTGCCGCGGAACTCGGCGTCAAGTTCACCGCTTCGGGGAGCGGCCTGATCACCGGTATTCGTTTCTACAAAGGACCCCAAAATACGGGCACGCACATTGCTGATCTCTGGAGCGCGACCGGCACATTGCTCGCCACCGCGACCTTTACCAATGAGACGGCCAGCGGCTGGCAACAGGTAAGTTTTTCGCAACCGTTCTTCATCACCGCGGGCACAACATACGTCGCCTCCTACCACACCAGTGGAAATTATTCGGCGGACTCAAACTACTTCGTCAATCCGCTGACCAATGGCCAATTGACAGCTCCAAGCGGCGCCAACGGCATCTATGCCTATGGCTCGGGCAGCGTCTTCCCGACAAATACCTACAGCTCAAGCAATTATTGGGTCGATGTCATCTTTAATGGTTCGTCGCTGCAGCCGCCCGTAGCCAATAACGACAGCGGGTTCCTCGCCAGCCGAAACACGACGCTCTCGATCGCAGCGTCCGCGTTGCTCGCCAATGACACTGATCCCAACGGTCTGGCGCTTTCGATTACCGGCGTAAGCAGCCCAACCAATGGCACGGTCACTTTCAACGCCGGTACGCAGACCGTCAGCTTTACGCCGACTGCCGGCTATACTGGACCTGCGGGGTTCAGCTACACCATCAGCGACGGCCAAGCCAGTTCGAGTTCGGCCAATGTTGCGCTGACGGTCGTTCCCCCACCGCCGGTTGCCAACGCCGACAGCGGCTTCATCGTCAACAAGAATGGCACGATCTCGATTCCGGCATCTGCACTTCTCGCCAACGATACCGACCCCAACGGACTTCCCCTGTCGATTACGGGTGTAAGCAATCTAGCCAACGGCAATGGCACGGTCTCATACAACGCCGGGACGCAGACGGTGACCTTCACGCCGGCTGCCGGCTTCACCGGGACGGCGAGCTTCGGCTATTCGATCGGCGATTCGAGTGGAGCAAGTGCGTCCGGAAACGTGGCGCTTTTGGTAAACGATCCATCGAGTCAAAACCTGTTCAGCCTTACCGCCGTGCCGGGCCAGGCGAATGTCAACGACCCGAGTTCCGTTGAACTCGGGGTCAAGTTCTCGGCCACTGCAAATGGCACGATTGGCGGCATCCGGTTCTACAAGGGATCGCTGAATATCGGCACGCACGTCGCCGATCTGTGGAGCTCAACCGGAACGCTGCTCGCCACGGCGACCTTCACCAATGAGTCGGCAAGTGGCTGGCAGCAGGTAAATTTCTCGAGTCCCGTGACGATTACGGCGGGCACGACCTATGTCGCGTCCTATCACACCAGCGGCAACTATGCGGCGGATTCGAATTATTTCGCTACCACGTTGACCCATGGCCAGTTGACGGCTCCGGCCAACACCAACGGTGTCTACGCCTACGGTTCGGGTTCAATCTTCCCGACCAGCACATTTAATGCCAGCAACTACTGGGTCGATGTCATTTACAATGGACCGGCCCTCCAACAGCCCGTCGCCAACAACGACAGCGGTCTCGTTGTCGTTGAAAACGGAACGCTGACGATCGCCGCATCCGCGCTACTCGCCAATGACACGGATCCTAACGGCCTCCCGCTGTCGATCGCCAGCGTCGGAAGCCCAAGCCATGGCACTGTCACTTACAACTCAAGCACGCAGACTGTCAGTTTTGTGCCGGCGGCCGGATATGCCGGCCCGGCCGGTTTCAGCTATACCATCAGCGACGGCCAAGCCAGTTCGGCCGCTGCAAACGTCGCTGTCACGGTGAGCGCTCTGCCACCTGTGGCCGTCAACGACAGCGGCTTTGTCGCAACCGAGAACAATACGCTCTCCATCGCGGCTTCCGCGCTGGTTGCCAATGATACCGATCCCAGCGGCCTGCCGATATCCGTGACGAGCGTGGGCAATGCGACCCACGGAACGGTCTCGTACAACGTCACCACCAATACGATCTCGTTTGCGCCGACAACCGGCTACTCCGGAGCGGCGAGCTTCACCTATTCGGTCAGCGATGCGAATGGAGGCAGTTCGTCTGCAAACGTATCGCTACTGGTCAACGATCCCTCGACCACGAGCCTGTTCAATCCCGCTTCGGCGCCGAGCATTGTGACGGTGAACGACCTCAGCCCAGTGGAGCTTGGCGTCAAATTCCAGGCTTCCACCGATGGCCAAATCACCGGTATTCGATTCTACAAGAGCGAGCAAAACACCGGGGCTCATGTTGCGGATCTGTGGAGCGCGACGGGTACGTTGCTCGCCACTGCGTCCTTCAGCAGCGAGACTGTTGGCGGTTGGCAGCAGGTCAATTTCTCGATTCCCGTGGCGATCACGGCTGGTACGACCTATGTGGCGTCCTATCATACGAATGGCGATTATTCGGCTGATCCCAACTACTTCGCCGCCGCGCTAACGAACGGCCCGCTGACGGCCCCCTCAAGTTCCTCCAGCGGCGGAAATGGCGTGTATGCCTATGGCAGCGGGAGCCTTTTCCCGACTAACACCTACAATTCGACCAGTTACGGTGTCGATGTCCTCTTCAAAGCCCAGTTGGCTGCTTAGGAGTCCAGACAATGCACGATGAACTTTTTACGGACGGAGTCGACGAAATCACTGTCAGCGGCACGATCGTGCGTGTTGATTTGGTTAGTTTGTCGCCAACCGAGCGCGATGCGAATAACGTTCCGAAGAAAGTATTTCGGCAACGACTTATTTTTTCGGTCGAGGCATTCGCGAATTCTGTCGAGGTCATGCAGAATGCACTCCAGGGCTTGGTCGATGCGGGAGTGATCAAGCGCAGTCAGCCAAGGGCGAAGAGCGAATCGACCCCCCCAAGGCCGATTGACGAACATATCGGTTCAGCAGCGTCAAATGGTCAACGGCCTCCAAATGTCTCAACAAACTTCAGTTGACGTGGAACGCGGCCGCGTCTCCGCGCATACCCCGACCGTAGGTCCGTTAGATCCTCCATACATGGAATCCTCTCCATGTCTGGAATCTCAGACAGCCCTTGAGTGCCTGGTAAAGATTGCGGGTCATCACGGGATTGATCTGTCAGTTGACCGTTTACGCCATACTTATGCCATCGGCGGCGGCCCGATCCCACAGGTGCTATTGCTACGAATGGCAAAGGAGGCGGGACTGCGCGTGCGAGCAACGCGGATGGAATGGGATGCGTTGGCCGACCTCGGTGAGGCATACCCTGCGCTGGCCAAACTCGCAAACGGTAATTGGATTATTGTAATCGGCGTCAAAAAAGATTCATCCGGCGATGAGGCCGTTACTGTTTTAGATCCGCTTGCCGAAAGAATGGAACCGCTGCTCGTTGCCAGACAGAGCTTCTGCACAAATTGGCGTGGCGATGTTTTGCTTGTTAAACGAAATCATCGTCTTTCCGAGACGCCGCGATCGTTCGGGGTTCACTGGTTCATTCCAGAGCTAATTCGCGAGCGAAGGCTGTTCGTTGATGTCGCCGTAGCCGCCATTTTGCTTTACGCTCTCGGCCTCATTCTACCGATTTTCTTTCAGCTTGTGATTGATAAGGTCCTCATACACGAGAGCTTCACGACTCTTTATGTTTTGTCCGCCGGTGCCGTCGTCGCCTTAGCGTTCGATTCGATATTTAATTTCCTGCGGCGCTATCTTCTCCTCTATGCAACCAACAAGATTGATATTCGGGTCGCAACGAAGACCTTCGGCCACCTGCTTGGCCTACCAATTACCTTCTTCGAGCACATTTCAGCAGGCGTTCTGGTGAAGCACATGCAGCAGGCCGCCCGGATTCGCGAATTCCTGACCGGCCGCCTGTTTCTGACGATGCTCGATGCATTGTCGCTTCTGGTTTTCGTTCCCATCCTCATGCTCTACAGCGTCAAGCTCACTTGTCTGGTGCTCGCCTTTACGGGAATCAGCGGGATCGTTGTTGTCCTGCTGATGGGGCCGTTCCGACGCCGGCTTTATAGTCTTTATCAGGCTGAGGGCGAGCGCCAGGCTCTGCTTGTAGAAACGGTGCACGGAATGCGGACGGTCAAATCCCTGGCGATAGAGCCGTTGCAGGGCAGGGCTTGGGATGATCGCTGCGCACAGTCGGCGTCCATGCGTTTCAGCGTAGAAAAAATATCGGCGGCGGCACAATCCGTGACCGGACTTCTCGAGAAGCTAATGACTCTCGGGATTATAGGAATCGGCGCGCTTGACGTGTTCAGCGGAGAAATGACGGTTGGAGCGCTCGTCGCCTTCAATATGCTGGCGGGAAGGGTTTCAGGGCCATTGGTACAGATGGTGACGATGGTCCATGAATATCAGGAAGTTGCCCTTGCGGTGAAAATGCTCGGTGAAGTTATGAATCAAAAGGCCGAGCGCGAAGGTAAGCGTGAGGGCCTCCGCCCGGATCTCACGGGGCAGATAGAGTTCGAGAACGTATCGTTCCGATATGGTGTAGAAGGTGCACCGGCGCTGGATGACGTCTCCTTCACTATCCCCGCAGGAACAGTGTTCGGCATCGTTGGCAGGAGCGGCTCGGGAAAGACGACGCTTACGCGGCTTATTTCGGGTCTTTATCCTGTACAGCAGGGACTGTTGCGCATCGACGGATATGACTCCCGCGAGATTGATCTTGTCCACCTGCGCAAAAGTCTTGGGCTTGTACTTCAGGATAATTTTCTCTTTCGCGGCACTGTTCGCGAGAACATTGCATGCGTGAAGCGCGACGCGACCTTTGCCGAGGTAGCCCATGCGGCCCAGCTCGCGGGAGCCGACGAGTTCATCGAGCGCCTGCCACGCGGCTTTGACACCATCCTCGAAGAAAATGCCGAAAATCTCTCCGGCGGCCAGAAGCAGCGTCTCGCTATCGCACGGGCGCTGATCGTCGATCCACGTATTTTGATTCTCGATGAAGCGACAAGCGCATTGGACTCCGAGAGCGAGATGATTATTCGCCGAAATCTGCGGCGAATCGCAAAAGACCGTACGGTGATCATTGTTTCGCATCGTCTGTCCATGCTGGCGGAAGCCAATGCTATCCTTGTTATTGACCGCGGCCGGATCGTCGATATGGGAAGACACGATCAACTTCTAGCGCAGTGCACGACGTATCGGCAGCTCTGGAATCATCAGACAAAGCAGATCGCATGACCAGCACGGAAAAACCAGCGGCTGACGCATCGATCGGAAAGCGACCTCCGACGACTGCTCGACGACGGCGGCGTCTATTCAGATCCGGTCTGCCGCTAAGAACGGCGGCGGTTGCGGAATTCCAGTCCGACGCTATCGAGATCGGTGAGCGTAAGCCGCCGCGCGTTGCCCGCCTCACGCTTTATTGCGTTGTAGCGATGATTCTTGCAGGAATCACTTGGGCATCGCTTTCGCACGTGGATATGATTGTGACGGCGCAAGGGAGGCTGATTACGGATCGCCCAAATCTGGTTGTTCAGCCACTCGAGACTTCGGTCATCCGCGATATCCATGTCAAAGCTGGGGACGTCGTCGGCCGTGGCCAGGCGCTGGCGGCGCTCGATCCTACCTTCTCGCAGGCCGATGCCGATCAGTTGCGGACGCGCGTTGCCGCACTGGATGCTGCGGTTAATCGTCTTAATGCAGAACTTGGCGGTCAGGAATACGTCGCGACAGATTCAGCGAACCCGGATGATGTCTTGCAAGGCAAACTGTTCCTTCAACGTAAGGCATTTTACGATACGCAACTACGCAACTACGACGCGCAGATCGCGAGCGCGCGGGCAAATCTGAAGAGCAGCCAGGACGAGGATGTTTTGCTGGTTCAGCGGCTCGAAAACATGCGCTCAATCGAGGTCATGCGCGGAGTCCTGATGGACAAGGAGGTTGGATCGCGACTAAATTTCCTGCTGTCTCGCGACGCGCGCCTTGACGTGGAAAACAATCTGTCGCGCATTCGTGGAAGCCAAGCGGACTATTCGCATCGTATCGAAAAAGTTTTGGCCGAGCAACAGGCCTTCATCGAGGACTTTCGTCGCACGGCCTATCAGGATCTTGTGGACACACGTGCCAAGCGTAGCAGCGCCGCGGAAGATCTCAAGAAGGCAGAGCTCAGAAGGCAACTGATCGTGCTGACAGCGCCGGTCGATGCGGTAGTGCTGGAGGTGGCAAACCGGACGGTCGGTTCGGTCGTACGCGAGGCCGAGACAATCTTTGTGCTCGTTCCGCGCGATGCGCCATTGCAAGCTGAAGTCAACGTCGACGGCAAGGATATTGGGCAGATCGCGACCGGTCAGTCGGTGCGGCTCAAATTTGAAGCCTTTCCATTTCAGAAATATGGGACTGGGTCGGGAAAGGTTCGCGTCGTTAGCCAAGATTCCTTTGTGCCGGATCCGAAAAGTGCTGGTTTGTCTCGTGCGGCATCTCCGTATTACCGGGTTCTGGTGGATCTGGACGAGACGCGATTGCGTTCCAAAGCCGCGCAATTTCAGATGATTCCCGGGATGGCGGTTACGGCCGAGGTGAAGGTCGGGTACCGGAGCGTGATCTCGTACTTCCTCTATCCGCTGCTTCGTGGCCTGGATGAGAGTATTCGAGAACCGTAGTCAACATATCAGTGGTCGGCCCAGGGAAACCTGATGAACATGAGTTCGGATAATGACGTTGTGAGGGCTTCAATGCAGCTCCGCAAGAGCCAGTTGTGGCGGAATTCACCGTTGGTGAACTACGCCTTGGCAGGCCTTCAAAAATGCTGGCTTCCGGAGCATGGTCGTTGGTCGCACATCTACCATCTGGATGGCCGCGATTATCCAAACGAGTCGTTGCCGCACAGCGACGTGTTTTACACGCTCAATGTTCTTCTCGGCATGTCGCGCCTGAACGCGATCCCAGTGAATATCAATACCTCCGAGATATTTGAGCGGAATGTCTCCCAACTTACGAGGCTTCCAGTCTCCAACTATGCGTTCGGGATGGCGCTATGGACGGCGGCCGAGTTGAATCTCCAAGTGCCGCCAGATGTGGTGCGCCACCTGAATAGGCTACTGGCGGAGAAGAAACTGGGCGGCCTTTCGAGCGCAAGATCTCGGGATGTTGCTTACGGGAATTTTGGCTCAGGCCAGAGCGGGTCGATCGGATTGGCTTGGTTCTGCGAATTCGTTGTTTCAATTCCTGACTCAACGCTACCACAGCCAGTCTGGGCTGTTCTTTGATGCCCCGTTTGGCTTTCGGCGACGATTTGCGTCGTTTGCGACCCAGACTTACCTGACGATCTCTTGCTATCACTATGGCGAACTGATTGGAAATACAGCAGCCGTTGAAATGGCAAACGCGTGTGCCCGGAAGCTGATTGCACTACAAGGGCCTTGCGGTGAGTGGCCCTGGTTCTTTGACGCGGAAAAAGGCCAGGTGCTTGATTTTTACGAAGTCTATTCGGTCCATCAATACGGAATGGCTCCCGCCTTCCTTGAATGCGCTGAACGTCACGGTGTGCTTGAAGCGCGAGAGGCGCTCGTCAAGGGTTTCAATTGGGTGTTGGGCAACAATCAGTTGGCCAGATCGATGCTCATACCTGAGTTGCACCTAAGCGTTCGCTCGCAAATCCGAAAGGCCGAATTGCGAACGAACAAGTTACGCATGCTGCGGGCTGTGCGAAACGCATATCTGCGACAACCTGCTATCCTGGTAGATCCCGCCCACGTAGGTCTCCGTTTGGAGTGTCGAAGTTACGAGCTCGGATGGATCCTTTGGTCGTTCGGCAGACGAACGGACCTCCTCCAACTGACCCACAACCAGATTTTCATTGAAGCCCAAAAAAGTAAGAGATTTAGCGGTCAGCCAAATTTGCAACTCGCTGGTCTGTCTGCTTAACGCGTGGATGCCGTCTGGAGTGTTCGCCCGCTGCGTTCCAATCATGAATGCGCTAACCTCTTTTGAGCTCAATCATCTGGCAACGCCAGTTAGAGGCTGCGGATATTCTTTAGATCCCTTTATCGCGATTCCATACGACCGGCTTGTTTGCGCCTAGCGAGTTTAACATCTTGCGTGCCCGATGGGTGCGGATGGCAAAGAGCACCAATATCGCTTTGAGGCGCGCTGATGGTCCTTGGATGCGATCGCTGGCAATCACTCTTACCGAATCCACAATGGGCGAAACCAGTATCGCCAGCGCGCGCAGAATCCATTTGGTCTTCCAGGCCGGCCGGCCGCGGGCCATGTGGAGGTAGTGCTGTATTTGACGATCCCATTTTGCGTACAGTTCGTGCAGCGAGCAGCGGGCCGGATGAAAGACAATCATTTCCGGAACGAAGCGAAACTGAAACCCTGCTTGCCTGGCTCGCTGTCCCCATTCCATGTCTTCGGCAAACTGGATCCCTGCAAATTGTCCGATCTTTTCAAAGTCGGCGCGGCGCACCACGAGGTTTCCAGTGCCAGCGAAGCCTTGTTGCTCGATATATAGTTTGAAGCGATACGCGAAAACACCTTCATACGCCTCTATCGCCGTGAATTCAGTTTGATCGCTACGCCAAATTCGGACATCGCCACCAAGGATCGTTCTCTCGGGTGAGGCACATAGGGTCGCAAGGGCGCTTCGCAACCACTCGGGGTCAGCCCGACAATCCGCATCAATAAAAGCGAAGACGTCGCCGATTGCGGCTTTAATTCCGGCATTGCGGGCTGGACCGGGGCCGGGCTGCCATTCGTGCACCAGACGCGTACGGCGGTGGCGGGTGACGATCGCCTCGGGTGACGAAGCCGAGCCATTATCGACCACGATAACCTCATAGCGCGCTGGGTCCAGGCTCTGCGCATCGAGACACCTGAGGCATTCTTCAAGCCCGCCGGCCTGATTTAAATGAGGAATAATAACGGAAATTTTCGGATTGATGATTTCCATTGGACTCCCATTCAAAAGACGGTCTTCGACCGGTTCTTGCCTAGGCATCACTGCAGGCCCGTTGTTGGCTCTCGCGCGCCAATGACGCCCCTAGTAACCATAACGATTTCGGCGTTAGGTGCCTCAGTTAATTTTAAAAATTAAATGTGTTGTTATTAAATAATAAATGGCATAATATGGCAATTAAATAATGAGACCAGAAGGCCTGCCATAAAAAGATTCGTCCGACGCCGATCGCGAAGAATTCATTCTAACCATACATTTGTGGGGGGAGAGAATGCGTCAGATTTTTCTGGGTTGCCCCATCGATATTTTAACGATGACCGAAACGGTCAAATTGGCCCGTGACGCGATGTGCGACCGGCGAAGACTGCAACATGTCGCCCTCAACGTCGCGAAGCTCGTCAATATGCGCCGGGATCCCGTCTTGGCGGCAGACGTTATTGGCAGCGATTTGGTGACGGTTGACGGGATGGGCGTTGTCTGGGGCGCGCGACTTCTCGGCCTTCCGGTGAAGGAACGCGTAACTGGCGTCGATCTGCTTCAACAGCTCCTGGCGGTGTGCGCGGAAGAGGGGCTCAGGCCGTATTTTCTTGGCGCGACGCACGCCACCCTGCAGCAGGCGGCGGCGCAAACCCTGAAAATGCATCCATCGATCAGCTTCGCCGGAATCAGAGATGGCTATTTTACCAAAGAGCAAGAGCAGGACGTCGTCGACCACATCAGGCGCTGCGGGGCTGATTGCCTGTTCATCGGGATGCCCACCCCACGGAAAGAGCGGTTCCTGGCGGCCCATCGCGACAGCTTGAATGTTCCGTTCATCATGGGTGTTGGCGGCTCCTTCGACATTCTGGCCGGCCAGGTTCGTCGGGCCCCGACCTCAATGCAGTCGCTCGGCCTCGAATGGCTTTACCGCATTTACCAGGAGCCTGGGCGGATGTGGTGGCGTTACACAAAAACCAACACGCTCTTTGCTGGGATATTGGCGCAGGAGGTCATGCACCATGTGCTGCATTCGAGCTCAAAAGTTGGCGGCGCAGTGCCGACCGATCCAACAGGATCAAGGGGCTAGAGCGTGGGAAAGCATTTCTTGGTTCTTTTAGGGACACGCCCGGAGGCGATCAAACTCTTTCCAATCATCAATCGATTGAAGGCCGAAAATGGCTCGGCCGTCACTGTTTGCGCCACCGCCCAACACCGGCATCTGCTGGACCAGGTTCTCAAGTTGACCAATATCGTTCCCGACATCGATCTCAATATCATGACGGAGAATCAAACCCTCGATCAGTTGAGTGCACGACTATTGGAAAATATCGGCGCAGCTCTTGATCGTCTTCGCCCAAGCAGGGTCATTGTGCAGGGGGATACGAGCACTGCAATGATGGGAGCTCTTGCCTCGTACTATCGGCGGATTCCGGTGTCGCATGTCGAGGCGGGGTTGAGGAGCGGCGACGTGCACTCTCCCTGGCCGGAAGAGGTAAATCGAAAAATTGTTGGAACTATCGCCGATCAGCATTTCGCTCCGACCGATAGGGCAGCAAAGGCACTTCAATCCGAAAATATTTCGAGAGAACGTATCCACGTCACTGGAAACACCGTGGTCGACGCGCTGCTTGCCACGAAAGCCATTGTCGATTCGGATCCACGGCTTGCTTCGCGCTGGGATAGCATACGTAGAATCCACGGAAACCGTCGCATCATATTGGTGACGTGCCATCGCCGCGAGAATTTCGGTGATGGGATTATCAACATAGTCGATGCGCTGTTGGAAATCCTCAGCCGCGAAGACGTTGTAATCATTCTCCCCATTCATCCCAATCCAAACGTGCATGATATTCTGGCAAGTCGGCTGTCAAATCATCCGCGCGTCGAGCTGATCAAACCTCAGGAATACACCGACTTCGTTGGCCTGCTTTCTCTCGCCTATCTTGTCCTGACAGATTCGGGCGGCGTACAGGAGGAGGCGCCGACCCTCGGCAAGCCGGTGCTCGTCATGCGCGATACGACAGAGCGTCCGGAGGGCGTGGACGCCGGAACGGCTCTCCTCGTTGGAGCAAACTCCAAGAGAATTGTTGAGGAGACCGTACGCCTTCTCGATGACGATGAGCACTATGCGACGATGTCGCGGGCGCACAATCCGTTCGGAGATGGACGAGCAAGTGAACGTATTGTGAGGATTTTACTCGATGCATGAAATTCAGAAGGTTGCGGTCATTGGACTTGGTTACATCGGGTTGCCGACTGCGGCGGTAATTGCAAGCCGCGGTATGCAAGTTATCGGAATCGATACTAACGAGGAGATTGTGAAGACCGTTGCGTCCGGTGCGATCCACATTGCTGAGCCCGACCTCGATGGTTTGGTGCAAAAGGTTATTTCGAATGGCTCGTTAGTCGTCACGACCAAGCCCGAGGCCGCCGATGTGTTCGTGATCGCAGTGCCGACACCGATTGACGGCGCGAATCGACCGGACTTGACGTGCGTGCTGGCCGCAGTCGACAGCATTGCGAACCTGATTGTTTCCGGCAACATCGTTATTCTGGAGTCGACCTCGCCCATCGGTACAACTGAAAATATCGCAAAGAGGATTTCGGAGCTACGCCCCGACTTAAGTATCGGCGCAAACGGTAAAGAAGGAGTCGAACATGTCTCCGTTGCATATTGTCCGGAGCGGGTTTTGCCGGGGCGAATCCTTACGGAGCTCGTCAATAATGATCGCTGTATCGGCGGGATAACCACTTCGTGCACGAGGCGTGCTCAGCGATTTTACAAGATGTTCGTTCGCGGAGCGTGCGTTGCCACGACAGCCCGCGCCGCGGAATTGGTGAAGCTGACCGAAAATGCCTTTCGGGACACCAATATCGCCTTTGCCAACGAGCTGTCTCTCATCTGCGATCGATATGCGATCAACGTTTGGGAAGTAATAGATCTGGCAAATCGTCATCCTCGGGTCAACGTTCTCAAGCCGGGACCCGGCGTGGGCGGACACTGCATCGCAGTCGATCCGTGGTTCATTATCGAATCGGCGCCCGACCTTGCGCGGGTCATGAGGACAAGTCGAGAAGTCAATAATAACAAGACGGCGATGATTATCGAACGCGCCATCGCGTTGATTGATGATCATCCTTACGCCAGCGTTGCTTGCTGCGGTCTGACCTTCAAGGCAAATGTCGATGATTTGAGGGAAAGCCCTGCGATGGAGATCGTGCTGCACCTTGCGGCGAAGTACGGAGAGCGCATCAAGGTCGTAGAACCGAATTTGCGTCGGCTCCCCTGCGAACTCGGGAAGCATGGAGCAGAATTCATGACTGTTGATGAGGCCGTGCGGACTTGTGAAATCGCGATTCTGCTGGTCGACCACGATGAGTTCAAATTAGTGTCTTTGGCCGAACGGCGCCATCTGGACGTGATCGATACCCGCGGAATTTGGCAGGACATGCCTGTTCGAACATGATTCGCCTCAAGACGGAACGTGCCGGACAGAAACAGAGCGCCGAATATGTGAGTCACGATTGAAGATCGCGGCCGGAAATTACAAAGAGCGAACTGCGATGCGGAGAGAAAATAGAGCCCCAACGGAGTCCGATATGCGAGGCGAAATGTGAGAATTTCAGATCATTTGTTTGCAGGGGTATAGTATGCAGGATGGTATCATCGGAATTGGCGTGGTCGGATATGGCTATTGGGGGCCGAACCTTGTACGCAATTTTGCAAACAGTGAATCGGCGCGGGTTATCGGCGTCAGCGATCTTGATTCGGTAAAGCTTGCGGCCAGCAAGCGGTTCTATCCTGGAGTGTTTACGACATCGGATTTCCAGGAGCTTCTTAAACATCCCCAGATCGACGCGGTCGTCATTGCGACCCCGGTCCACACACATTATGAGCTGGCTCTCGCCGCGCTCAGAGCCGGAAAGCACGTCTTGGTGGAGAAGCCGCTAGCTCAGACCTCTGAGCAGGTGCGTCGGCTGATTGACGAGGCGGATCGACGGAAGCTGACGTTGATGGTTGATCATACGTTCCTGTACACACCCGCCGTACAGAAGATCCGCCAGTTGATCGTTGAAGGAGCGCTTGGAGATATTTACTATTACGACAGCATTCGCTCGAGCCTTGGCCTGTTTCAAAGCGACGTCAATGTGATCTGGGATCTGGCGGTCCATGACATTTCGATCATTCTTCACATTTTGGATGAGGATCCGGTTGCTGTCTCGGCGACAGGGGCGTGCCACGTCGCAGGATCACCTGAGAATATGGCACATATCACGCTGTTTTTTCAGAGCAGCTGCGTCGCTCATGTTAGCGTCAATTGGCTATCACCCGTAAAGGTACGGCAGACCTATGTCGGCGGCAGCCGAAAGATGATCGTGTACGATGATCTGGAGCCGACTGAAAAAATCAAGGTGTATGACAAGGGAATTACGGTAAACGGCTCGCTTGAGAAAGCCCATCAACTCAGGATCGGGTACCGTGCCGGAGATATGTGGGCACCTCATATCCCAGCCAAAGAGGCGTTGCATACGGAAGCGGAGCACTTTATCGACTGCCTTTGCAACGGCACGGCGCCCATTTCAAGTGGAGCGTCGGGTCTGCGGGTGGTGGAGATTTTAGAGGCAGCCTCCCAGTCGATTGCCGCGCATGGCAGACCGGTTCAGTTAAAGAAGAGTATTCAAATCCGGGAGCCGGTATCGTGACCCCCAGTGCTCGCAAGCAAGCCTCTCTTTTGGAGACAGAAGAATCCGTGGAATGTGTCAGCGCTCAGCCGGAGCCTCTCGCCAAAGCTATGGTCTATGTTGGGTGGGTACGATTCGTGACCTTCTACATCGCTGGCGGATGAACTGGAATGAACCGCTTGCACCGTTCAATTTTTTTCTCTGCAGCCGAGCGGTACGGAAGCTTGTTGCTTTTTTTGCTTTCTACCGCGGTGCTGGCCAGATTGCTGACGCCCGAAGAATTCGGGACCTATGCGGTCGTTAACGCCCTGACTGCGGTCATCGCGGCTTCATTTCAAGAGTTTGGCGGTGCAAACTATTTGATTCAGAAGCCGGATTTGTCGGAGCAAAATATCCGAACAGCCTTTACGATAACGTTCGTTTTGTCGGTTTTGATCGGTGTAGCCCTCTTCGTGCTGCGCGATCCACTGGCCTGGTTCTTCTCAAAGAACGGATTGCGGATCGGTATCGCAGTCTCCGTGCTGAATTTTATTCTGTCACCGTTCTCGATGACGATATCGGCGTTGTTTCGCCGCGATCTGCACTTTGGTGCGATCGCGACCTGCAATCTTGCGGGGAATGTTATCACCGCTGCCGTGGCGATCGCGCTCGCCGCTCTAGGTTACAGCTTCATGGCGCCGATATGGGGCATGCTCGTTGGAAATCTGGTCACGACCGCTCTTTTGGTAAGCTGGCGTAACGACCTCCGAATCTTCCACCCGTCTCTTTCCGGTTATGCTGACGTGGTTGCCTTCGGCGTCTATTCCAGTGGCGTCGTTGTCATCAATGTGTTCTACAATCTTGCGCCGCAGCTGTTTCTCGCGCGTATTCTGGATTTCGCGGCTGTCGGTCTTTACAGCCGGGCGATCAGCGTGACGCAAGTATTCGACAAGCTAGTTACCCAAGTCCTTGGCCCCGTTATCATGCCAGCGATCTTTGCTCACACAAAGTCTGGCGGTGATTTGAGACGTATTTATCTGGATTCAGTCGCATCGCTCGCCGCCGTTCAATGGCCGTTCCTGCTTTTCGTTGCGATCATGGCACATCCGATCGTCTTGATCTGGCTCGGCCCCACCTGGGCCGAGGTTGTCCCGCTTATCCGCGTGTTGTGCATCGCATACCTGTCCCTGTTTGCGGCTTGCCTGACATATCCGGTGCTGGTTGCTGTAGGGAGGGTGCGCGACGCCCTGGTGTCATCGCTGATATCCCTGCCTCCGTCACTGCTGGTGATTTTCATTGCATCGTTCGTCAGCGTACAGGCTGTCGCCGCTTCTGCTTTGTTGACCCTGCCGCTACAGGCGTTCGTTGCATTTCACTATCTGGGTAGGCACCTTGCGATAAGGCCGGCCGACTTTCTCCGCGCAACGCTCAAGAGCGCGATCGTCGCGTGTTGTAGTGCTGCCTGCGCTTTGGCGTGCGTCGCGATGATTGAATCGGGGTTGGTCGGCCCGGCTGCGGGACTGTTTCTGGCGGGCATTTCGGCGGCTTCCGGCTGGTGGTTTGGCCTGGTCCTGACCGAGCATCCGCTCCAGGCCCACGTGCGAGCGGCCATGGGCGGCATTGCGTTCGCTGTTCAAACTGCCTTACTCGCTGGTCTGCATACACGCACCGCTCGAAGAAAAGTCCACGTGGACGAGTAGGAACATAATCTTAAAGTGCTGCCCTAGGCCGGACGGTGATGCAGATTTGTGGAAAATCAAAAGAATGCACGTCGAAAGAGAGGAATTTTGATGCCTGTAGGGAAGGATGTTCAGCTTGGCCGTGATGTTCGAATTTTCCATCCGGACCTTGTCAATCTTTACGGATGTTCGATCGGCGATGAAACACGGATCGGTACGTTTGTGGAGGTGCAGGTCGGAGTCGAAATCGGTGCGCGCTGCAAGATATCGTCCCATAGCTTCATCTGTGAAGGTGTCACGATCGAAGACGAGGTTTTCGTTGGCCACGGTGTGATGTTTACCAACGACAAATTTCCGCGGGCGACGACGGAGGATGGCAGGCCTCAAGGCGCTGATGACTGGAAGGTGGAAACCACGCGTGTTTGCCGGAGGGCTTCCATAGGATCAAATGCGACAATCCTTTGCGGGGTCACCATCGGGGAGGGGGCTACGATCGGGGCCGGTGCCGTGGTGACGCGGGACGTCCCGCCGAATGCTGTTGTGGCGGGCGTGCCAGCCCGCGTAGTCGGGTAAGCGATGCGCCGCATTAGTTAAATGTGGTGGTGGGTGATGTATTAAATATATTGCGCTATTTGATTTATTGTTTAATCTGGTTATGGTTTTTATTTTAAATAAATCGATGCGGAGAGACGCTGCAGCCGCGAATTTTAAAGGAACAGCCCTTGGTACCGTTTCTTGATTTGAAGGCCCAGTACCGCCAAGTGAAGCCGGAAATCGACGCCGCTGTCGCGCGTGTCATCGACAGTGCCCAATTCGTCCAGGGCCCCGAGGTAGAAGCTTTCGAGCGGCGGTTTGCGCGATACTGCAAGGTTGAACATTGTCTCGCGGTTAATAGTGGCACATCGGCGCTTCACCTTGCGCTTCTTGCCGCCGGAGTTGGCGCGGGCGACGAGGTGATTACGGTCTCGATGACATTTGTGGCGACAACCGCCGCAATTCTTTACAGCGGAGCCACGCCTGTTTTCGTGGATGTCGATCCTGTTTCCTGGACCATGAATCCCGATCTGATCGAGGCGGCGATCACGCCCCGGACAAAGGCAATTCTACCGGTTCATCTGCATGGTCTGATGGCTGATATGGATCCGATCATGGAGATTGCTCGACGTCATGGGCTCCTCGTGATCGAGGACGCGGCACAGGCCCATGGAGCTGAATACAAGGGCCGCCGCGCAGGTTCAATCGGTAACCTCGGCTGCTTCAGTTTTTATCCCGGCAAGAATCTCGGCGCGTATGGCGAGGGCGGGGCCGTTGTCAGCAATGATCCGGAATTGTCACGGCGCATCGCCTTGCTGAGAGATTGGGGTCAGGAATCCAAATACCATCATGTCATGCGGGGGTACAATTATCGCATGGATGGGATCCAGGGCGCCATATTGAGCGTGAAGATGAATTACATCGAAGCATGGACCGAGGCACGAAGGGCTGTTGCGGCCCAATATGATCGCCTGTTGGCGAAACATTCACTCACGAGGCCGCCGCCGCCGCCACATAGCCGCCATGTGTATCATGTGTACGCTGTAGAGCTGTCACAGCGCGATGATGTGCAGAAAGCGCTTCAAAGCGCAGGTATAGGCACCGGGATTCATTATCCTATCCCGGTTCATCTTCAAAAAGCCTATGCGGATCTCGGGTGCGAGAACGCCATTTTGCCTGTCACCAAGGGGCTGGGCAAACGCTTCCTATCGCTTCCGATTTATGCGGAGCTTCAGCCTGAGCAGGTAGCCGAGGTGGTCGTGGAGCTCGAGAAGGCTTGCCTCGTCGAGGTGGCCTAGTTCGGTGTGGAGTCAGGTCCATTCCGCGTGGATGGATCTTGAGGGTCGCGCAGTACCGAGGAGAGTGTAGTGACCGACTTAAAGGGAAAACGCGTTCTGGTGACAGGCGGAGCGGGCTTTATTGGTTCGCATATCGTGGACCTGCTTTGTGAGGAGGGCTGCATCGAGATCGTTGCGCTCGACAACATGGTCCGCGGCCGTCCGGAAAATCTGGAGCGGGCTTCGGCCCGTGGACCGGTTCGCCTCGTGCATGGCGATATTCGCGATACAAAGTTGATGGCGCCGCTGGTGAAGGCTGCTGATATCGTTTTTCATCAGGCTGCGTTACGCATCACGCACTGCGCTGCCGAGCCTCGCCTGGCGATGCAAGTGATGGTGCAGTCGACCTTCGATTTGTTGGAACTTTGTGTCGAACACAATGTCGAAAAGGTTGTGGCGGCATCATCGGCATCCGTCTACGGCATGGCCGAGGAATTCCCCACAACGGAGCGTCAGAATCCATACGACAATCGAACGCTCTATGGCGCGGCAAAGGCTTTCAACGAGGGCCTGCTTCGCACGTTCAATGATATGTATGGGCTTCCGTATGTCGCATTCAGGTACTTTAATGTCTATGGAGACCGAATGGACATCCATGGCCGATATACCGAGGTGCTCATTCGCTGGATGGAGCGGCTCGAAGCCGGCGAGTCTCCAGTTATTTTCGGCGACGGTCTGCAAACGATGGATTTCGTGCACGTCCGCGACGTGGCCCGCGCCAACATTCTCGGAGCCAAGGCGAAGGCGAGCGATGAGGTCTTCAATATTGCCAGCGGGACGGAAACAAGTCTGGTCCAGTTAGCCGCGGCGTTGGCTTCGGCTATGGGCAGGGGGCAGAGCAGACTCGAATTCGCGCCGGAAAGGTCGGTCAATCCCGTGCCCCGACGTTTGGCTTCAACCAAGAAAGCCGAGCGGCTGCTTGGCTTTCAGGCAGCTGTCCCTTTGAAGGACGGCCTCCGTGAACTTGTTGATTGGTGGCATGCCGAACGCGGATCATTTGCGGCGTCGGTGAAGCCAGAGGCTGTTGCTTCATGATTCCGATTGCAATGCCAGTGCTCGAAGCGGAAGAGGCCGACGCAGCGCGTAAGGCCGTGCTGTCGGGGTGGGTATCGCAAGGCCCGCAGGTCGCCGCCTTCGAACGCGAATTTGCTGCGCTGGTTGGTTCTCCCCATGCATGCGCCGTATCGAACTGCACGACCGCGCTCCATCTTGCCCTGCTGGCGGCGGAAGTGGGGCCTGGCGATGAAGTGATCACCGCAAGCCATTCGTTCATCGCAACGGCGAATTGTATCAGATATTGCGGCGCAGTTCCCGTGTTCGTTGATATTGACCCCTTAACCTACAATCTGGCCCCCGCGCGCGTGGCTGAAGCCATCACCCCGAGGACGCGCGCTATTCTCGCAGTTCATCAAATGGGCATGCCCTGCGACCTGAACGCTTTGGTCCCGCTGGCAGCGAAACATGGCCTCATCCTGATCGAGGACGCCGCCTGCGCCGCCGGCAGTCAGATTCGTATCAGCGGAAAATGGGGTTCCATCGGCAAGCCCCACGGGCAGATCGCGTGCTTTTCCTTTCATCCGCGCAAGGTTATCACGACGGGGGAGGGCGGCATGCTGACGACCTCCAATCCGGAGTTCGACCGGAAGTTCAAGCTGTTGCGGCAACACGGCATGAGTGTTCCGGATACGGTGCGGCACGGATCGCTGCAGGTGATCTTTGAGGATTATGTCGTCGTCGGTTTCAACTATCGCATGACGGATGTTCAGGCTGCCGTTGGACGAAAGCAGCTTGAACGTTTGCCCGAAATCATCATGCGCCGTCGCAAGGTGGCCGCTCAATATGCCGAACTGCTGGGAGACATCGAGGAGCTTGGTCTGCCCGTCGAGCCGGATTGGGCGCGCTCTAACTGGCAGAGTTACTGTGTGAGGTTGCCTAAGCGGGCCGATCAGAAGGCGGTGATGCAAAAGCTCCTCGATCAAGGCATCGCAACGCGACGTGGCATTATGTGCTCGCACCGCGAAGCGCCTTACTCGGGCCATAAGCAGCGTCATGACCTGCGCCAGTCTGAACTGGCGCAGGATCATTCAATTCTCTTGCCGATTTACGCGCAGATGACAGGGGACGAACTTGCCCACGTCGCCAATGCGCTCAGGGCGGAACTGGTCGACCGGGCGCCCAGGAGTTTGGCCAAGACGAATTGAACGGACGTGTGTCTAGGCGAGGGGGCCGTCCACATTCGGACGATACGGCTTCGCATTGGCAGGATGGGCTTGCACCGACGCGGCCTTTTCGACCTTTCCGTTCGCCAGAATTCCCGCGACGAGATTTCGCGCATTGCTATCATCGATCGCGGCATCACCCCGCCATCGTCGATATCCTCTCCAGAGCTTGCCGCTGGCCAATCCAGCAGCGGACTGGACGATGTCGATGCAGAACGGCCAGGCTGCGACGGGTTCTCGCATGGCCGAAAGATACACCTCTTCCTGGATTTCAGCGGCGTGGCGCAAGCTGAACCGTCCCAACGCAAGCCGGCGGCCGAAACTCCCCAATTCTTGTCGCAAATCGGGAGAACTGGCGAGGCGGTCAATAGCAACGCGCAGCGCCGGTGCGCCGGATCCCAGCGAACCCGGCCCCAGGCCATACCAACCTTGACGTAGGAAAATCGATGCACTCTCTGCCGTCAGCAATTCGCTGAAACCTTCCTCGCCGACCACGACAAGTGGCTTGCCGAATGCCATCCCGCGCAATGCCGAGCCCCCCTGACCAACAATGATGTCGGCTGCGGCATACGCGGGCACGGGGTCAGCGATCTCGCCTGTCAGCAGCACGATTTCGCGACCGACGGTCGCGTTAGCTCTGGCAGCGCGCTCGGCGACCTCATTGCGTGCCCGGCCATCTCCGACGATCATCAGGCGCACCGGGCGACCGTCAAGCGCAAGTTCACCGACGGCGTCGCAAGCCGATAGCAGCCCCTCGAGTTTCAGGTCTGGCACCAGTCGGCAGATCATTGTGATCAGTATTTCATCAGGTCGAATGCCACGCGCCCTCCGAAAGCTCCCGCCATCCACCGATGGACGATCGGTCTCGGAGTCCACCGGCGGCTCAAGCAGGGTAACTCGCTGGTGTCCCGCCGCGATTGCAGCCTGACGGATCAGTTCGGTCCCGACCAGGAGCGGCACGGTACGGGGAAAAAATGGGGCTACCGACATCGACATTACGGTGCCAACGACGGGGGTGCGATGAATAAGCGACGGGCCGAAGAAAGCCTCAACGACGGGAGGCCATTCGTGACCATGCACCACGTCCACGTTCCGCTCGCGCACGAGCCGAACGAGCGTGCCAAGCACGTCCACGGAAGGCCGTTGTCGCTGCAAGGGGATCGCGACGTGTTCCAGGCCCATTTGGCGCACGCGTTCTACCAACGGCCCAGGTTCGGAGAAGACGATCACCTCGTGTCCGCGATCGCGGATTGCGCCAGCCGATTGCACTGCGTTCAGTTGGGATCCCCCGATCTCCATCGAATGTGGGTAAACTAGTATTTTCATGGCGGTCCGACCTAACGCATCAGCAGGGGAACGCCGAGGTCGCCCCAAGCCGCGTATTGCGGCGCGACCTTACTTACGCGTATAGCGCCCCGTTGAGTTGCGTATTGCCTCGGAATGGCATCCCCTCCCGTGACGGTCGGCTCAAATAAATTAATTAATTTAATAATATCGTCGTTGTGAATAAGAAACAATCTCGATTATAATATCTCAAGAGAAATGATTTATTGTGTTTAATATATTCCGGCTTCTTTGGCCCGGTTAAGAAGGTAAGATTTCAAGCCTGTAGGTCAGGGGGCTCTAATGGAATTGACGAACACCGAGCCGAATGCACCGTTGCGCGTATTGGTTGCCCTGGCGAGCTATGGGAGCTCCAACGATCGCTATCTGGACAGGCTCATTCACGAATATCAATCCATGACGTTTGATGTGGTGGATATTGTCATCGTATCCAATATTGAAAAGCGCCCTGCGACGGGCATTGAATGTCTGGTGGGCTTGCCGGACCAGAATCCCTGGTCGCTTCCTTTTGCCCACAAGAAGCTGTTTGCAGACCGCGTCGATAGATATGACATCTTCATTTATTCGGAAGATGATATCTTGATAACTGAGAAGAACGTGCGGGCATTCCTTGATACAGCCGCGGTCCTGCACGATAATGAAATCGCCGGATTTTTGCGGATAGAGAAGAGCGCGACCGGCGAGGCGAACTATCCCGACGTGCACGCGTACTTCCATTGGGATACTGCGACGGTCAGATCTAGAGGAGGGTTTACGCTTGCCAATTTCACCAACGAGCACGCGGCTTGTTATGTACTCACGCAAGTCCAACTCGAAAAGGCCATAAAATCGGGTGGCTTTCTCGTTGATCCTCATGAGGGGAAATATGATCTGCTTTGCGCGGCGGCGACCGACCCTTACGTCCAGTGCGGGTACAAAAAACTAATTCCGATTTCACATATAGACGAATTCACCGTTCATCACCTCTCCAACAAATATATAGGCCGGGTTGGTGTAAATGCATCGGAGCTGCGCACACAGATTATTGCCTTGCTGCAAAATTCCCAACCTCATTCGGCTGAAATTACGTTGTTCAATACCGAAACGAGACTTTGGCATTGCGCGTACTCAAAAGATTACTATGAACCTGTCTGCCAAGAGGTCACTTCTGCGATCCCAAACGGGGCATGCAGCGTCCTCTCTATCGGGTGTGGGTGGGGAGCAACGGAAATCTCGTTGGTGGAACGTGGAATGCGCGTCGTTGCCGTGCCATTGGATACGGTCATCTCCAGCAGCGCGGCGTTAAGAGGGGTCGAACTTGTATACGGAGACTTCCGGCATGCAAGGGCAACCATCGACGTAGAAAAGTTCGACTGCGTCCTCTATCTGAATGTGCTCCATCTCATTCCCAACCCGGTTGAAGTACTCTCCTTGTTCGCGGACGTCGGCGGACTCCATGCATCGTTCATTGTGCAGAGCCCAAACATGCGTTGCATTCCCGCGATTTGGAGGAATATGCGCAACCGAAGATTTGAAAAGCAGGGGGACTATGAGTCGACGGGCGTGCACCTGACCTCCGTCGGCAAGGTGCGGGAGTGGTGCAGGTCTGCCGGACTCGTTGTAGATCGGACCGTCGGAATACTGCATCGGCGCGCGGCTATTCTGAGCGGTGTCTCGTCCGGCAATGCTGGATTGTCGATGTCTCCGGAGTTCGTCACAGTGGCCAGGAAGGCGGAGGCTTTCGCGCAATTTGGATCCCGACGTGAGGATGCATTGGTTTGAGGCGATGCCGTCGTAGTTAGTCCACGGGCCTGGGAGTACAGAGTGACAGCCGGAATGACGAGCATCGGGAATGTGGCTGGTCGCGTGGGTCCTGTTCACCCTGCAGTGAGTCGATCGCATCCGCTGCCGATTGCGGCGGGACGTCCTAATACGCTAGCCGCATGGCTTGCGCTCATTGGGATCATCCTGCCGGCGTGGGAAATGCATGTCTACATTGCCGGCGCAAAATTTACAGCTGGCCGGATGGGCGTTGTTCTGCTTTTCCTTCCTGCTCTCGGTATGTTGTGTCAGCGTGGTCGCCGCACCGTCCTGTCTGATCTGTTCGCTTTCCTGACGGCAGCCTGGATCCTTTGTGCGGCAGTCTACACGAGCGGCGCGAGTTCAATATCGTCGGCGGGCGCGGAAAGTTTAGAGTTTATCGCCAGTTACGTTGTGGGAAGAGCATTCTTTTTTGGACCTGCGGCGCTGAATACATTCGTTCGAGCGCTAAAGGTGTTAGCAACCGCGGCGATCATATTAGCGCTTGTTGATGTTCTTACCGGTCGTTGGGCCGCTCACGATGTCGCAGCAGCGATGTTTGGCACTTCGGCGCTTGGGCCGGTTTTCAGGGAAGGAGTGGTTCGTGCGACCTCAACCTTCGATCATCCAATTCTGTTTGGAACGTTTTGCAGTCTTATCTCTGCGATATTCCTATTCTGGGAAGCGAATTCACTGCGGCGCATTATTTTTGTGGCGCTTTGTTTCGTCGGCTGCGTGGTGTCACGATCGTCGGCCGCGCTCATGTGCTTCATGATTATCATCGCTGCATATGCTTACAACAACCTGATGTTCCAAATCCGGGCTCGATGGGTGGCTCTATGGACGATTTTTGCAGTGATACTAGCGGTAATTTTTCTGGTGTCCGAACATCCGATCGGTTGGGTGATTTCCCATCTGACTCTTGATCCTGTGACAGGATATTATCGTATCTTGATCTGGGATGCCGCGTTGGACCGGATCTCACAAAGCCCCGTCGCCGGTTTCTCTCTGCAGTTGTTCAATCAGAATATTCTGGATTCCACGGTTGATTGTGTTTGGCTGGTCGTCGCTCTGCGTTTTGGTATCCCGACATCCATATTCTTGTTTTTGACCAATGTAACGGCCTGCCTGCCTGCAAAACGATCCTATCAGATGCAGGTGCGTAACACTTTTTCTGAACGTATGAGCCTTGCTTTCACCGTCGTTCTGCTCATGTTTATGTTCGCTGGTTTGACCGTTCACTTCTGGAACTACATGTGGATCTTCTGGGGGGTGTGCATCGGCATACGCGCTTCGCTTCGGGAGATGGCTCTCGGAACGACGCATCCCGTGCTTGAATGATATGTCAGTCCGGAGTGGCGGTGACGTTCGATTGTCGGACGCGGAACTCGGCAAAACAGCGTGTTTCAGATGTCGCGAGCGGAGTTCGTGCCGGGCGGCAAACTTCGCAGATGGTCGTCTGTGAAATACCAGGTAAAGGTGACAGGTGGTTTTGCTGTTCCGGGCGTAAAGTGTCCATCGCGGTAAGTGTGCGGCTGATAGCCAACATCGGCAAGGAACGATGTCACCGCGGGCGAAGGAAAAGCGCACATCAGTGCCGGTCTATGTTGTTGGATGGTTTGCAACGAACCCTTTAGAATATCCAGTTCCGCACCTTGAGCGTGGAGTTTGATCAGGACGGGCGATAGTCCGTAGGAGTCAAGTGTCTTGCACGCCACTTGATGCTCTGCCACCGTCAGTTTGGTGGGGTCATAGCGATACATCCGACCAGGATCGCTGAGCCATTCGGTTGCCGCCTTGTGATCGGTCGCAGCCATGCCGTCACAATCCCATATGCCGTAGGAGGGAACGAAGAATGTTACGATCCCGGCTCTTCCGCTGAGTGCGCACTCATGCACCGCTACGTTTCGGTCTTTTTGATAGCGCGTTGCCAGCCGCTTGGCTGATCTTGGTTCGGGTTCGAAGGCTATGATGTTGGCTTGTGGTCCGAGCCTCTTGAATGCTACTATGCTTTGTCCACGATTGGCTCCGACGTCTACAATCAAGCCGTCCTTTATGGAAAGCCAGACGACCCCGTGGTACTCCGGCTTGGAGAAATAGGATGCTGCCAGATCCTTCGCTGCGAATCGGATAGCGGCAAGCCCAGGAATATTGGCATAGAGGAAACGCGCCAGGGCTTTTGTGTTCATTTCCGTTTGCCGTTCCATTGTTTTCAACGCTTGCGGTGATCTTTGGCTCGGAAGGTGAGCTTGCCGCTACGCGGTATGTTCAGATCCTAATATGGACGGACCCATGGCTCACCGGTTGTGCAGCGCAATGGAGGTTGCATGGGCTATTAGGGGTCTCCGTCAGCGGCGCTATTTAATCTAACCCCCGTGTTAATTTAAATAAAGCCTGCGCTCTAGCATATTATGAAGTATCGTAGCCCTCGCGTCTCTAATATCCTTGAAGAAATTGAATAGTTGGATGGTGAAGGCTTCGATTTGAAGCCTGACGTTTGGCAGCCAGCGGTATCGCGGAGCTTCGAGAGGAGTAATCTAGATGATCGCAGATTCCACGGCGCAGGTCGCGGTACTGATCGTTGGCTTTCGCAATTCGGCGGACATTAGGGGATGTCTGGTGGCACTTTCGGGCGCGGGGATCGACCCGAATTTTGATGTTTTCATTTGTGAGAATGGCGGCGAAGACGCTTACCGGCGGCTCATCGATGGATTGATCGAAGGACAGGGGCCGTGCGTGGCGGTTGAGGAGCACGGGAAATCGCGTGAATCTGAAACCAGCCGTTTCCTTGACGTTCGGCATCTGCGCTTTCGAGCGAGGTCATCGAATATATGGGTGGGGTGTGCCAACGAAAATTTGGGGTATGCCGGCGGTATCAACGCCTGGCTTGGTCAAGTTCTGAATATTTCCGGCTGGAAGGGGATCTGGATTCTAAACCCCGATACGGAGCCCGAACCGTACGCGCTTGCGGCGCTCGTGGAGCGTGCGGAAACTGGGCGGAAGGGAATGGTCGGAAGCACGATTCTTGAAGCAGGAAAGTCGGACCAGGTTCGTTTTCGCGGGGGGCTTCACTGGCAGAGGTTTGCAGCAAGAAGCATCGCTATCGGGTTAGGTGAGCGTCTCGACGCGCCTCATAACCTGCTTGCGATCGAGGCCGCGATGGACTGTCCTTCCGGGGCGTCCATGTATGTGACACGGCGCTGCATTGAGCAGATTGGCCTCATGGATGAAAGCTACTTCCTGTTCTTTGAGGATTTGGACTGGGGGGTGCGCGCAAAGGCGTCGGGGCTCGGTTACGCGAGCGAGTCCATCGTCGGACATAAACGAGGTACGACGACTGGATCAGCGAGAAACTTCGCAGGAATGTCCAGACTGTCGGTCTACCTGCAACATCGTAATGGCATTCATTTCGTCCGCAGACATTTTCCGTGGGCGTTGCCTGTTCGTGTCCTTGTTTCTCTCTTGTATGCGGTCCGGTTTCTGCTTGGCTGGGCGCCAAACAATTTCCTCGCCACGCTTGAAGGCGTATGGGCAGGCCTGAAAGGTGAATTGGGCCGTCCCAGTTGGCATCGCCAAACATCCTGATGCAACGATGAGCACGCACAGCGCGCGGCGGTCCAATTTGATCAATCTTCAACTGTGGATGTCGCTTGTCATTTCGTCTTGTGTAACTTGTGTCCTGATTGCAGCGCAAATTCCCCGTTCTTTTGCTGAAAATATTGGAAGCGAACTGGCGCCCGCAGTTCCGGCAGGAAAAAGATCCGCGAAAGGATGGCCGGATGCCACCAACACGGGAGTGCCGGCGGGGATTGTTCTCGAGCCAAGCGGGGACCTCGTCATTAGTCAAGCTGGCGCTGTCGTTTCCGGCCTCGACATCCGTGGCGCCGTCGAGGTCAACGCGCCGAATGTGACGCTGACGAATAGCCGCATAAGAGCGGCCAAGTTTGACGTGGTCGGAATCAAGTCAGGGATGCAGGGTGTGGTAATCCAAGATTGTGAGATTGACGGCACCGGCATTCACAACGAGGGCTCAAACGGTATCCGAGGCTCGGGGACATTTTTACGAAACAACATTCATCACGTTGAGAACGGCATGACGCTGACCGGCAGTGCCACTATCCTGGATAATTACATCCACGACCTCCTTGCGTCAGGATCTCCGCACTACGACGGCATCCAAATCGATGGTGGAGTTTCGGATGTCGTGATTAGGCACAATACCGTTATCAATTCGCACGCCCAGACCTCTGCTGTAATGATCGATAGCTATTTCGGGGCGATCTCTAACATCGCGGTGGACAGCAACCGGCTCATTGGCGGTGGTTATACGGTATATTCTGACGGCCAGTTCAGCGGCGGTACGATTTCGGGGGTGTCATTCACCGGCAATCGCCTGGGCAAGGGGCGATGGGGATACAGATCCTTTGTGAAGAACGTTCCAGAATGGTTCGGCAACGTCGATGACCTGACGGGGAGGGTATTGAGGTAGAATTGAAAAGCTGAAGTTAGGCTCTGCTGAACGGCGAGTCTGGCCTTCTCACTGCTCGCTTGCGGTCGAATCGGCGGGACATCCTGATTTTGCGGCTCATTTGGAGCATGCGGGAGTAGAGGTCCTTTAAAATATTAAGTACCTAAGTAATAAGTCATTAATGCAGGGTCAGATTATCCGTAAAACGAGAAATATATCAATAATCTTATTTAAAGATGTAGGCACTATTCTTTCATCGTCTGGCGAAGGTAATTTATCCACCTGTCTCTGTCTAAAGATGCAGCTTGGTACTCGCGAATGCGGACGTTTATCTTTCTTGCCTTAGATTTCGAATCGGCAACAGAAATTGCATCGGGCCAATGCATCTACGGGCTGAAAAAAGTACCAGCAGCCGGGCGAGCCAGTTTTCTGTTCCATGTTACCTAAATGGTGCGCCGCCCAAATGTTTTTTCCGCGGCGGTATAATTATTGAAATTGCCTGAATACTAAACGGGTTATCGCGCCATTTAAACTTTCCGAAGGGTGAATTTGGCCGTGGAATCAAAAATCACCTCATCCGAGCCGCCGTCTTGTCCCAAAAAAGCCGCCGCCGATGGACCACTACCTTCCGCCAGCAATGATGCGCACGTGGTGTTCGGGGACAAGAGATTTTGAGCACACGTCGTATCGGCTGATAACTGAAACAATCGATGGAGAATCGCATTGGCTACTAGTACTTCAACGGGTGGATGGCCCGATGCAACGAATACAGGCGTGCCTGCGGGCGTAACCTTGCTGCCGTCGGGCGATGTCGTCGTCAATACTGCCGGGGCGGTCATTTCCGGTCTCGACATTCACGGCACAGTTTACATCAACGCGCCGAACGTGACGTTGATTGATTGTAAAGTAACCTCCACCAGCTTTTATGTGGTCAAGATCGCAACCGGGGTTACGGGCGCGGTCGTTCAGAACTGCGATATCAACGGCGTCGGCAGCGGTAATGACGGATCGAGTGGTATCGCCGGTCAGGGCACGTTTATTGCCAACAATATCTACAATGTGGAAAACGGTATCACATTGCAGGGTAATAACTCCCTGATCCAGGACAATTACATTCACGACCTGAAGGCGTCAGGATCGCCACATTACGACGGCATCCAGATTGACGGCGGCATTTCCAACGCAACGATCACGCACAACACCGTCATTAATTCCTTCGATCAGACCTCGGCTGTCATGATTGACAATTATTTCGGACCGATCTCGAACATCAGTGTTGATAACAACCTTCTCGTCGGCGGCGGATATACGATATACTCCGATGCCCAATTCACTGGCGGTTCGATTACAGGAGTTTCGATAACGAACAACCACGTCGGTGGCGGCGCTTGGGGGGCAACAGACTTCAACCTGAATTCTCCCATCTACACAGGGAACGTCAATGACGGGGCCTCGTTGGCGCAAGGCTTGACCACGACGGGTCAGCCTGCGGCGGGCTCGCCGTCCACGCCCACTCAACCAGCCGCACCCGACGCGCCGCACATCGCTTCGTTCTCCAACGACAGCGGCACGGTTGGCGACGGCATTACCAACGACAAGACCTTGACCCTCACCGGAACGGCCGTGGCGAACAGCACCGTGAAGGTATTCGACGGCACGACGCAGGTCGGTTCCGCGACGGCGAACAGCAGCGGGGCATGGAGCCTTACCACCGGTACCCTTGCAGATGGGAGCCACAGTCTGACGGCGAAGGCCACCAGCGCGACGGGTCAAACCAGCGCGGCGTCGACGGTTCTCGCTGTGAAGATCGATACGGTTGCTCCCAACGCGCCCATCGAAACCGGTGACTCGATCGTCAACGGTAATCTGGTGACATTGACCGGAACGGCTGAAGCTAACAGTGCGGTGAAGGTTTTTGACGGAACGACCGTGGTCGGTACTGCAACGACCAACAGCAGCGGTGCCTGGACGGTAACTACGGCGGCGCTGGCGACCGGAGCTCACGCCTTGACGGCAACGGCAACAGATGCTGCCGGTAATGTCAGCGCGGTTTCGGCGCCTCTTGATCCGGTCATCGGCGCACCGACCACCCCAACTTCGCCCACCACCCCGACCGCGCCGAGTTCGTTGTCTGCGCCGAAGATCGTTTCGTTCTCCAACGATAGCGGCAAGGTTGGCGATCATATTACCAATGACAGCACCTTGACTGTCACCGGTACCGCGACGGCCAACAGCATCGTGGAGGTCTTCGATGGTGCCAAGCAGGTCGGTACCGCGACGGCGAACAGCAGTGGGGCGTGGAACTACACCACTGCCACCCTGGCGGATGGCGATCACAGTCTGACAGCAAAGACTGCGGATTCTGCCGGTCATACCAGTGCGGCTTCCGCGGCCCTTGGGGTCACGATCGACACTCATGCGCCGAACGCGCCGACGATCGGGGCCTTCTCGCCGAACACCAGCAACCCCATCGGCGCCGTTACCGGTTCGGACCACTTGACCTTGTCAGGCACCGCCGAAGCGAACAGCTCCATCAATATTTTCGATGGTGGCAAACAGATCGGGTCCGCTACAACGGATGGCAGCGGGGTCTGGAAATACGACACTGGCACCCTGACGGACGGCGCCCATAGCTTTATGTCCAAAGCTGTCGATGTCGCCGGCAACACGAGCGCAGCGTCTGCGTCGCTGACCGAGACGGTCAGCTCGCACGCGGGTACCTCCGCGGTCACGTTCACCAGCCTCTATCAGAGCTGGAACGATACGGTGACCTTCAAGGGTACCGCGGACGCTTACAGCCAGGTCAAGATCTACGACGGCACCAACTCGGGGGCGTTGGGGACAGCCACGGCAGCTGCCGATGGTACGTGGACCTTCAAAACCGCGTCTGCTGTTTCGGATACGGTGCATAACTTCACGGCTAAGGTCACAGACGGTAGCGTTACAACCTCCAGCTCTGCTGTCTTTGGCACGACCGGCAACGACACGCTGAATAGCAGTTCCGGGAATGACCTGCTCAGCGGGCATGGAGGCACTGACACCTTCGTGTTTGCGCCCAACTTCGGAA
Organism: Nitrobacteraceae bacterium AZCC 2146; assembly: GCA_036924855.1. NCBI lineage: Bacteria > Pseudomonadati > Pseudomonadota > Alphaproteobacteria > Hyphomicrobiales > Nitrobacteraceae > Nitrobacteraceae bacterium AZCC 2146. The sequence continues at coordinate 2,443,072 of JBAGRP010000001.1, read as the reverse complement.
AGGACGTCATCAACGACTTCCAGGCAAGCTGGCGTGGTCATGATGTTGTGCAGTTCAGCAAGAGCGTTTTCGACAACTTTGCCGACGTGCTGTCTCACGCGTCACAGGTTGGGCAGGACGTTGTCATCGCAGATCACCAAAGCGATACGCTGACGTTAAAGAACGTGAAACTCGCTGCGCTTGATCAGCGTGACTTCCACTTCGCATAGCGTTGACGCCAAACTGTAAGAAATTGCGTGTCATTCACACGTAGCATCGTAGAGCGGCCATGTCTGAAGTCGGACATGGCCGCAGGGAACAATGCCATGATAGAATTCGGACGGCGGGGGAGAACGCTCCCGCCGCAGGATAGAAAAGCACAGCGCCTGGCCGCGTTTACGGCCGCTATTCACTCTCTTCTTGAACGTGCCCGGCCCGCCGATCGGGGGCGGCAGGTTCTGGACGCGGCGAGAGAACGGCTGTTTTCAGAAAAGCGGGCCCCCGCTGCAATTTACGCGGTAGAGAGGTCCGAGGTTGCCAGCTTCCTTGCCAGTTGCCGTCAAACTTTTTGGGGCATGGCTGCTTTCAGCGGCTTGAGCAACATCTTGATGCTCACCGGCTCGTTTTTCATGTTGCAGGTCTATGATCGCGTCCTGCCCAGCCGGAGCGTGCCCACGCTTGTCGCGTTGATGTTGTTGGCTGCGACTCTATACGTCTTTCAAGGAGCACTGGATCTCATTCGGAGCCGCATAAGCGTTCGCACCGGCCGTTATCTCGACGAGACTTTGTCTCTCAGGGTCTTTGACGCTGTCGCGCGCCTTCCGCTGAAGACGCGCGGTGATGGAGATGGTTTGCAGCCATTGCGCGATCTTGATCAAGTTCGCAGTTTTCTATCGAGTGGAGGCCCGGCAGCGCTCTTCGACCTGCCATGGATGCCGCTATACCTCTTCATTTGCTTCATATTTCACTTTTGGATCGGCGTGACTGCGTTGGTCGGCGCATTGGTGCTAATTGCGCTCACGATTTTGACTGAAATTCGAACCAAGGCGCCAACCAGAGCGTTCGCAAGTTTTGCGATGTCACGCAATTCGCTGGCCTCAGAGGGACGCCGGAATTCCGAGGTCCTGCAGGCCATGGGAATGCGTCGCCAGGCCGCGGGCCGCTGGCGTGAGGTTAACGAGAAATACCTGGCCGCGCATGAGGCGGCCAGCGACGTTGCGAGCGGCCTAGGCGCAATGTCAAAGGTCTTCCGCACGATCCTGCAGTCGGCCGTTCTTGCCGTGGGCGCATATCTCGTGATCCAGCAAGAGTCGACCGGAGGTATCATTATTGCGAGTTCGATCCTCACCGCACGTGCGCTTGCTCCTGTTGAGTTGGCGATCGCAAACTGGAAGGGATTTGTTGCCGCGCGGGAGTCTGGGCGGCGGCTCGACCAGCTATTGACACTCCTGCCAGAGCAAGAGGCGCCGCTAGCGCTCCCGGCACCCGCCGAATCGGTGGTTGTCGATCGAATTTATGTTGGGGCACCGGGGTCGGAGAAGCTCATCATCAACGATGTCTCGTTCAAGCTTAAGGGTGGCCAGGGTCTTGGGATCATTGGACCAAGCGGCTCGGGAAAGTCGTCGCTCGCGCGGGCGCTCGTGGGGGTCTGGCCCAATCTTATGGGGAAAGTCAGGATCGACAATGCATCGCTTGACCAATGGTCTTCGGAAGCGCTCGGCCGGCACATTGGATATCTTCCGCAGGACATCCAGCTGTTCGACGGTAGCATTGCGATCAACATTGCGCGCTTCGATCCCCTTGCGACGCCGGCGTCGGTCTTGGACGCAGCCCGGGCCGCCGGGGTGCATGATCTCATTCTCTCCTTTCCCGATGGTTATAGCACCCGTATCGGCGAGGGGGGGATGACCTTGTCAGCTGGGCAACGTCAACGGATTGGGTTGGCGCGCGCGTTTTACGGAAATCCATTCCTCCTGGTGCTTGATGAGCCGAGTTCGAACCTGGATTCGGAAGGTGAAGATGCACTGACAAAGGCGATATTGAACGTACGCAGTCGCGGTGGAATTGCTGTGGTCATTGCTCATCGACCAAAAGCGCTCGACGGTGTCGATCACGTCCTTGTCATTGCTGAAGGAAAGGTCCAATCGTTTGGGCCGAAAGACGACGTATTTAAGAAGGTACTGCGTAACCCAGTGCCGCTGAAGGTTGTCGCGGATGCTCATGGCGGTATGCGATGACCAAAATTGTATCGTCGGCGCAGCATTCCATCCAGCGATATATGACTGCTGGCATGGCTATCGTGGTGTTTGTGACAGTCGGCATAGGCGGTTGGGCCGCAACTACCGAGCTATCCGGCGCGGTGATCGGGCAGGGGGTTGTCATTGTCGATTCTAGTATCAAGAAGGTGCAGCATTCGACTGGCGGCATCGTCGGGGAATTGCGTGTCCGCGACGGCGATCGTGTCAAAGCTGGCGACATACTACTGCGGCTTGATGAAACCCAAACGCGTGCAACGGCTACAATTATAGCGACGAGCGTGGACGAACTTCTGGCCCGTCAGGCGCGCCTTGAGGCCGAACGGGATAATGCAGCTCAAGTCACATTCCCGAACGCCCTATTGGAGCGTGCCCGCGACACCAATTCCGATGCTGCCCGCGCCATTATGGCCGAACGCAGTCTTCTTGGTATGCGTAGAGACGCTCGGGGGGGCCAAAAAGCCCAACTGAAGGAGCGCGGCGTCCAGCTTCAGGAGGAGATCAAGGGATATACCGGACAGGTCGAAGCCAAGAAGAAAGAAGTCGACTTCATTCATCAGGAACTCGAAGGCGTGAGAACGCTTTGGCAGAAAAACCTCGTACCCATCAGTCGGTTGACTGCGTTGGAACGCGACACCGCGCGTATTGATGGCGAACGCAGTCAGTTGGACGGCATGATTGCGCAGGCCAAAGGAAAGATTGCGGAAATTGAACTTCAGATCATCCAGGTCGATCAGGATCTTCGCAGCGAGGTCGGCAAGGATTTGATCGAGGCAAGGTCAAAAATTTCAGAACTAACAGAACGCAAAGCAGCTGCCGTCGATCAACTCAACCGAATTGACATCCGCGCGCCGCAGAGCGGTCGGGTGCACCAGCTTGCAGTACATACCGTCGGCGGTGTCGTATCGCCGGGCGAGCCGATCATGATGATCGTACCCGACTCTGACGCCCTCGCCGTTGAGGTTAAAATTACGCCGCGCGATATCGATCAGCTTTACCTGGGGCAATCGGCGGTACTGCGATTCTCTGCATTCAACCAGCGAACGACGCCGGAGATCCGAGGAGAGGTAAGTTTGGTCTCTGCTGACATCACATTGGATCAGCGCACAGGCAACAGCTATTATACTGTTCGTCTTCTGTTGAGCCCTGAGGAACTTGGCAAGCTTGGGGGAGCAAAGCTCGTGCCGGGAATGCCTGTGGATGCATTTATTCAAACCGGAGGCCGAACGACGCTCTCATATTTGGTGAAGCCGTTGCGCGATCAAGTGGATAGAGCGTTCAAGGAGAAGTAGACGGTTCTCAGTGAGGCCGTCTGCTTTCGCGAAAGGCTCGCAGGCGGTTCTTAAAAAGAGAGCCGTCTGAGCTTGGCGGGGATCATAAATTCCCGGGGCGCGGATCTAGATTGCCAATGCAGCGCTCGTCACGCCTTGCCAAGGCCTTTCTAATTGTTTCAAGGGTCACGGTATCCGGATTGCGCGCTGCAAAGCCCGCCGAGCCGTCCTTTTTCTTGAATGCGGTTTGCCCCATGTATCGCGAATCGTATGCGACGCCATGGATGGATCTGGCTTGCATGTGAAAATCGGCATCCTGGCCAACATCGCTGTTAGATATATTACCTATCCAGTCACGTACGTCGACGAGGGGCACCGCATCGGTACCATCGATCATCAGGCAGGTTAATCGTCCGGTGGCGAAGGCGCCGGTATCTATATTGATGCGGTTCGATCGGAAGTCCGGCTCGCGAACTGGTGTATGCCCGTGCACCACGAATTTTTCGAATCCCTCTTCGCAGAGAAGAAAATCATCTCGTATCCAAAGGAGATCCTCTTCCTTCTGGCGTCGTATGGGAATGCGGGGTCGAATACCCGCATGGACAAACAAGAAATCCTCGCAACTGAACAATAGCTCGAGTTTATGGAAGAACTTCCGGTGGCTTTCTGGAAGGACGTTGGCAAATTCATCGGCCAGTCGTATTTGCTCCGCCTTGTCGGGATTTGTTTTTGGCCTGAGTCCATAAGAAGCGAGGGTTTCAAGGCCGCCAATCTGCCGCCACTCCTCTAGAACGGTCGGGTCATTTAGGAACTTCTCCACGTACACATCGTGGTTCCCTTTAAGGAAGACGGTCTCATGCCTTTGAGGGCCCGCCAGAAGCTCGAGTACTCCTCTCGAAGCCGGGCCGCGATCGATATAATCACCGAGGAAGGTCACAATGGTTCGAGATGCAGGATAGAGGACAGAGTCCACGTCGATCTGCAGGAGTAGCGGCTCCAGGAGGTCGGCACGGCCGTGAAGGTCACCTACCGCGTAAATGCGTACCCCCTTCGGCAGTCTCGGAGGTACTTGGTTAGCGCGTCGTGAAAGCGCGTTCCACACTTGACGAACTCCAGGTCCTTAATGAGAAAAGAACGGCTAGTATCACCATACACAATATTCAAAGACAAACCTCGGGCGCTGTCGTCGCAACCCGTGTGCCGAAGCCTTCCGTCGTCGAGACAGGATGCTTCACCGGATTGCAGGGCTTTTTAAATGCCTCAAAATTTGTTAAGATATTGATTTATAAGGATAATGTGACTTGGAAAACTAGGCGTTGTTCCGGCTGGCATTTATCGGAAGGTTTACCTGGTTCCCGAGATGAGTTTGGCGTCCGGGCCGCTCTGCAGTCTGGCTCCTAATACCAGTCAGCAAGTGCGAGGAAAACGGAAAATTCTGTTAGATGTCATTTAACTATTGAAGCTCAGTGTCGAGCCCAAGACTTTTTGCATGAGTAGAACATTCCATTTTTCTAATCTGGCAATCTGTTCTGATGTCAAACTCCTCCCAGCTTGACGACGATTACGGTGCCATAGAAGCGGCGGTCAGCGAAACAGCGCGTGGACGCGCCTTCCTGATCGAATATGCCCGGCGTGTCCGGCAATCCGACATTGTGACTATGCTCGCTTCGCTCGCGCGGCTCGAAAGAGTGTGTGAGAACCAGATGGCGCTTCTCGAGCGCACTGGCGGTAGTGAGTTTGACTCACGTGTGCGTTCGATCAAGGTAGATCGCGGTTCCGCGCTTGCGCAGTATGGCGAGTGTGTTGCCCGTGCCATTCGAGAAATGGAGTCACTGATTCTGGCCGAAAAACACGCACTGGCGGGCACATTTCAGGGGCGATACAGCGGTCATGAACGGCATTTAGCGGGAAGTACGACAAGCCAGATTTCCAGCGAAAACGAGGAATGGACCGACGAAATTGTAACTGCGCTTCGCGTGTTTGACCGGAAAATTGCGAGCCTAGTGTTGCATCGAACTGAAATAAGGGAACAGTCGGCGGTAGAACGTGAAACTTGCGCGAGGCCACCTGAGGCGTCAACTTCTGTAAACCCGCGCAATTCCGATGGCAGTGTGCGCCATTTGGAAAAGCCAAACAAGCAAACCGGAATGCAGACCGACGAGAGTGTGCTGGCTGACATTGCCGAAGCTCTGAGGACTTGATTTCAAAGCAGCCGGTTTCCGCTACGGGCGTTTGAACACGTACCGGAACCTGAGCCCCTGAACTTCCTCTAAAGAACGAGCGGAACCCGTTACCTGATGGAGGAGGGACGAGCCAAGGTTCAAAGCCGCGACGTTATGCCGGCGCTTAGCTATCAAGGGGTCACTAAGGAAGCGGTTCGGCCGTCTCGGTTAATTTTGCGGAAGACGGATTGCCAAATTCTAAGAATTAGATAATATTAAATATTATGATTGAGTTATTTGCCATACTAGGCGTGCTGGTGCTACTCATTTTGTCAATCATGGCAATCCGTGTCTATGAATGGCGGAATGATGTATTGACCGGGCATTACATCTTGCGCCGGGATCGTTAGACGGCAGATGGCCCTCGGATGGCTGCGATGGCTGCCTGAGATGTCTGCGGCGGGCAAAATATTGTCATCAAGTGTATGGCGATGGCTTCCGAGCGATTGCTTCAGTTCGGTTGAACGAGGTTCTGAACTCAATAGGTTGCAGAATCGTGCGTTCCGCAGAAGTGGGCTCGGACTTACATAGAGCGAAATACCGTCATCGTTTGTCTTGATCGTCTGTCGTATTCCCTGGCCGCGCCGGGATTCCATAAGCCTTCACGCCAGACGGAAGATCGGTGTTTACGAACGAGCCCGCACCGATGATGACACGGTCACCTATGGTGACGCCCATTTGAATGATTGAATTTGGACCGATGTAAACGCCACTTCCGATTTTGGTTTGGCAATAGTCGATGGGGTCGACCCCCATCGAGATCGTTCGTCTAACGGTGTGATGAGAGTATATTTGGACGCCGGCGGAAATGTCGCAGAAGTCTCCGATCTCGAGTCCACCTGACCCATCAAGAATAACATTCGGACCGATCCACGTTTTGCGGCCGACCTTCACATTGCCCAGGACGAGGACGTTGTCATACATCGTCGTTCCTTCACCAAATCCGTATGCCGCGGCGTTGCCGTCGCGTTCGGTGAAAAGGTCGCCGAGTGAGACATGGCGGCCGAATTCAGCCCTCTTCTTGCCTTGCAGCGATGTAACCAGCGCCTTGAGTTGCGCGAATAGATCCTCGCTATCAGCATTTGGATCGCGCGTCGGTTTGGTATCGCTGACGTTCATGGTCGTCTCCAAGGCTTCCGGTTCAAAATTGCCGACTACTAATTCAATAGTACCGTCGAAGCCGAATTTTATTCGCTCTCTTCGACGGAGCTCAATACCGATAAATTGTCTCTCATTCTCTTCTTAAATCGGAAAATTTGCATTATATTTATCTCGTTGTGTGGAGTAACGGCGATGAGCAGCGAGCCCAAGCGCCCTCAGGATCCAGACGGTCGATCTGGTCCGTATCGAGACCAATCGAAAATGGGCCGCGACCCCCGTGGCCCATTTGGTGGGCACCGGAGCTCAAAATCGGCGTCGGGAAGTTCAGAGGAGCAATTGGCACGGTCGATCGAAGTTGGCGCGTCGGAGGTTGCGTTGATGTGGATGCTTCATCAGTGGGCGCTCCCGGATGGAGCGCGGAGCGAATTACTCGATCAGCAGATCATGAATTTTAGCTCTACCGCATTCGCCGCGATTGCAGCCCGCTTCCCGATGCTGCAACATGCCGAACAAGAGCACTTATGGCTCATCTATTTCAAAGGCTTGCTGGCCGCAGGTACCCATCCGCAAGAACAGATGGTGCAGGCAATCAATACCGTGAGGCAACTTCGCCGGACTGGTCCACCCGTTGGTTCCGACAGAGAACCGAATGCGGAGATCGATTCCGTTGTTGATAGAGCGACGCGGCCACTTCGACCTGGCGATGCTTCGGATTCCGAAATTCTTGACCAGATCGCTCAGGCTTTAGATCCGGCCGACAGAAGCCGATTTTGAGTGTCAGCCCTCTGGATCAGCCGCCGTTGTTGCTAAATCGGCGCAGCCAGCTCCTCAGGCCTCTTGTGGAGGAAGCCGAGCGGCTTAATCGCCGCCGTGATGCAGTCCGTACTGTACTACGTCAATGAGGCCTTAGCGGAGGGGCGATGTCAGCTCTAGCTGGTCCACATAAATACCGCGCCTCGTGACGTCTCCGATGACGGTGACGGCGCTTCGAAGGCCGCGTCGACTGGCCGTTCCATTGTTCGGGAGCGCCGGTTCAGGCTCCATATTCCATGTGAAATCGCCCTGCGAGCAAATCGCGCCTATGATTGATCTTTTGGTCATTTAATTTTGGTTAATATTATAAATAAATTCATAAAATCGATCAATTATTAATTAATTGCGGTGACGGTGAGTGAATTTTGTGGCAATTTATAAGCGTTCCAATGTCGGGTGTTGGAGTACAAGAATGTGCGAGAGATTTGATGAAAGTATCGCGGAGCGTTGGCTCCGATTGGCCGACGATTTTCAGCGGCTGGCAGAGAATTTCCCGGCCGGCGAGGCCAAAATGATTGCGGAAAAAAGAGCCGGCCAATTAAGAACGGGTGCCAATCTGCGCCGATCGCTGTTGCTGCGGGCGGCTCATACGTCCAGAAAAGCCCTCCTGCATCGGGCAGGGAGGGCTAATCATCGGTTTGGCGTGGACTTACCTGCTTTACCATCCACCGCAGCAGTCTAAGCATCGTCTTAGTCATAGTCATCGCGCCAGATCGCGCTGGATGCGACCTCAGCTGACCCGGCAGCTACCGTCGGCAAGCAGCGACGGGATTCGACGATAATGGTACCGTCTGTATTGGGATGCGAGAGGGATAGCCGCTCTTGCCAGCGCATCCTTATCAGTTCGGGCGATGATGGTGGTGTATCGCTGCGTTCCGCGTTGCTGGTCAACGATCCGGGCAGACATGGCGTTCGGAGAGGTTGGACTTCTCCGGAATGCCTTTAACCGCCTGCTGACGCCGCTCGGGGAGCCACAAGCCAATATCCAGGTCGCCCGAGAGAAGAACAGCAATCGCTATATCGATCCGCCGCACTATAAATGTAAGCTCGAGCCGCCGTGCATTAAGACCAGCTACGACCGTCAAAGCCGAGCAGCCAATGCCCGCCACCAGGGATTGCTATGCTTACCTCGGGCAGGTCCCGGCGAGTGTTTGAAGACCCGTCTTCTCCTGCTGGATTTCCTGCCTGTCCAATTCGGATGGTGATGCCTCGGTCTCTTTGGATTTTAGTCTCCGCAATCTGTCTAGTTCGTCGGCTGTTAAATAGGTTGTCGGTCGTGCTTGTTTCATCGGGTCTCCTATCGCCTTCGGCGGGAGCTCGACTGTCTCTCGGAGAACAGTCGCCCTAGGTCAGATTCTCGAATGTAAATGCAAATAATAATCCTAATTAATGTGGCGGTAAATCAAAATCAGATCAAACCAAAGGATTCATTTCCGGGCCCGGGCAATCCCTTACCTCTGTACAGTTATGCCTGTTGTACTTAGCCGATTGGAATTGCAGCCGGCTGCGGATACGGACCTGTCTCAGGGGCGACCGGACGACTTCGGAATCCTGTTCGTCATGGAAGGGCGGTACGCAAGCGGATTAGACCTTCCCAACACGGTGTTCTCGCGACAAACGTAGTAGAAAACGCAATGTACCCGGTTTCGGTAGCTTCCATCGGCGGCGCTCGACTTCATTTTCTCTCAACGCCCCGACCCCGGATCGATAGTTCCGATAGTCCAGCAATGCCACGATCAAAAACGCCTGTCGTAGTGCCGGAAAATGCGCTTGGGCTAAGCGCCGCCTGTATTGCAATCTAGGCACGAATCGTTTGCGCAGGTGGGCAGGCACATCCACGCCGAGCAATGACGACAAAGTTATAAGTTGAGTTTCGAGGGCGTTTCTTGCAAGCCTGCTTGGCATGAGACAACTAAGCTTGTCCCAATCAATGCCTTCAGGCGAATTGACTAGGTCCCGCAAGGCAAGCAGATGGCGAACGTCGATGTTGCCGATCCAATAATCAGAATCCTGAAATTGATCGTGAATTGTCAATATCAGCGCTTGATAGGTGGGAGACGGAACGTAAGCGGATCCACGCGCGACGGGTATCAATTGACAGTGCTGCTTTAGGTCGCCGGATGCACGGTAGAAGTAGGCGGGGCCGGGTGGCTTTTCGTGCAGATCGATCATGCCAACATCGCTTGGCCGTTTTAGGTCCGCGTATCTTTTTTCGGTACCGGGTTGAGCTTGGAAGTGAACGCTGTAACCCAAGGCAAATAAGCCATCCAGGACCGAATCGACTTCGTCGGGAGCCACCATGATATCCAGATCGGACATGATTTTCGTGCCCCTCTGATGGCTCGGTTCTGTCATCAGGATCGCGGTACTTTTCAGCAGTATGGGCGTCACCCCTCGGTCGTTCATTGCCACGACGGCCTCGGTCAATTGCGCCGCAAGCCGGTCGTTGCGAACAAGATTGCGTTTGAATATTTCCCGAACGTAGAGGCAGACATCTTCGGGAATATGTTCCCCAAAGCGTATTGTGAAATCCATCAATGCAGGGGTCGTGAGTGTTTGGTTGGCCAAACCAAGCAAGGACATCCAGTCGACATTCTTCGGGACAGAGCCCCGAAAGCATTCGCACAAATGGATTAGGGAGCTGCTATAGTTTGCCATTGCAAAGAGCTACAATTGTATCCCTCGCCTGAGCCACGTCGGAATACTGTAGCTCGAATGAATTGGCGTTGGTCAAGGTCCGCTTGAGGGCATTGAACCCTTGATAGGTAAGTTTTCCGACTGGAGAGAACGAGCCATCTATTAACCTGCTCATCGTTTCCAACTGTCCGATCGGGGTCAGCTTTGCAGGACCATTCGGCGCTCTTTTAATGAATACGATCCAGGCGACTGGAGAGGTGCCTTTGGGGGCGGTGCGGGGAGTTTTCAGATATCGCACGCGCTTGCCATCCGGTCTGCAGTGGACGACAGCTTCACCAAGGTCGGGTCGAAATCTTTTTACCATCGCCCAAGAACCTGGTTTGAGTGCCGGTGCGAACGGGACCCCCATCGCGCTGCCATCCGGTGCGATGAAGACAATATCGTCGGCTCCATAGTCAAATCCGGCCTCCATTAAATGTAATGCAAGCGTTGTCTTTCCCGCGCCGGGGCGCCCGCTCACGAGCAGGCTCTTGCCCTCGAACAGGAGACAGGCTGCATGGAACACCACATCTGGTGAACTCCTCTGGACGATTTGTTCTGTGATATAGGCCTTCATCGTCGGAGCCAGCTGGTTGCTTCCGCATCGAAAGGCGCAAGTCTTGTTGTGGAAGACGTGGATCAGCTGATCGACTTCAATAACCTCGAAAATATCGTCAGCGCTTTCGGTCGCGCTTATTTGGCTGAACAGGGGAAGCAACAGCTGCGTAAGTTGTTCGCCCGATGTCTGGATATTCACCGCGAACTTTCCAAGGCTGGCGACGAAAGAGTGCTCCTTGCAGATTTTCCAATCGGCCTTAAGTAGCCCGAGCTCGAACCAGTTTAGCAGTGCTTGGCGGACATATTTACTTGCCTCGAGTTGATGCAAACCAGATGTGGTCAGATCTTCGCAAATCGCCTCCACTGGTTTCTTGTCCAACAAGCAGCACCAGATGTACGCCCCCAACTGGTTGAGTTCATAAAGTTTCTGAGTGGACTCGCAGAAAAGGACAGGTCGGTCGTCGAGCAAAGAGAATGCCGCATCGGCGACCGGATGCAGAATGCGCGAAAGGTGCAGATCCCCTTCACCTGGATGCGCGCGAGGGCTTCTTGAATCCATGTTTTCCGAGCCCGGATGCTTCGCCTGTCGAGGTGGCTGACAAGCTCCCGTGGTTGCCAATTATTCTTCTCAGTGTCGGGGGATCGCACCCTGCAAACCCTTGACAGTTTGGCTGATTAATAATTAAATGGGAAGTCCGAAATTAAATATTATGTTAATTATTCGCTGGAGGTCGGAATGATACCTCGGGAAAACGGACCAATCGTTGACGGTGATACGCCACTTGATGAGGACCGTCGTAAATTCCTCGCTGCTTGCGGCAAGTTCGCGGTCGTGACACCTCCAGCGCTGACCGTCCTCCTTTCAACATCGCTCAATTCAACCGCGATTGCACATTCCAGTGGACGCAGTGATCCTGGCTCCGGACACGGGGATCGGGACAAAGATCCTTGGGATTGGCTCGAACGATTACTCGATAAATTGTTCTGATGGCACGCGCCCTTTTCGGGGCGGCGCGGCCAAACGGTTTGTAGAGACCGGTTGGTCAGCGGTGCATCTGGCTGGGGTGAGGTGCAATGAGACTTGCCTGAAATCCGAGACGGGTCAGCCCAAGCCAGCCAAGCAAATGTCGATCCAGCCAATTTGACCGGGGTCGCCAGCGGGATTGAAAATCTGATGACCTGCAGCGCGTTGAGGCGGGATTAGGTGAAGAAGCGAGCAGCGGCGACTGTGGCAAAAAGCATCGGTTTCCATTAGACGCCTGCGGAGGATCAACGCCTTCGGAAAGTTGGTTGAACAGATGCTTCCCGGTCTTAAGAGCGGCCAGGCTGAGACCGAGCGTTGGAGATCTGCGTCGCCGAGCTTATGTGATTGGATTACCGCTCAAATGATTCAGAGTGAAACCGCTGTACGGATGCGCGGAGAGGCAACGAAAGAGTAAGTGCTTTAAGCAGGGGACACAAAGGAGCAGATCCTTTGGGAACGAGGCGCGTGTTTCAGTTCCATCCCCCACGGTCTTTAGGATTGAAGATTGAGCGAGGCAAATTAGCCCTGTGACGTAAATCTCCCAGGATCGACCACGACTTCAACCAGGGTGCCATCTAACTCGACCAGAAAAGCCAAAGTCAGCTCATCCGATGACTCTGCGCCCTGCATTGCATGGTTGAAAGCGGCAATCTCTGCTGGCTGAGCTAGGCGTGCCTCGAGTTCCGCACTGCCGCAGCACAATGGGGCGCCATTAGAGCTAAGCGAGCCGAGATCGGTTCGCAGCCATTCCTCGTGGCAGAGTTCGCGCGCTTCGCGGAGGCTTTTGGCCTCAAACGCGAGTGTAGGCTTTCCGTCGATCTCAAGTACAAAAATCCGAGGTTCGACCAATCCGTCCCCCCAATAATAACTCGCTCCGCTCAATCGCCTCGCGGGCTACTTCATGATTATTAGATTAAATTCTCTTCAATGCCGAAACATTCACAAATTTATATCGAAACTGAGCGATATCCAAGTGCCGCCGTGGCGCGCAGCCCATTTTTCAAGACGCGGGGGATGTGTTGTCGTCGCGTTGGGGGGCGTGGCTGACGTAACAGATAGCTCAAGCGTCGTGCGCTCGCGCGGCAAACATTGCCCGTCTTTTACCTAATTGACTAGGTTTACCGCTTACCGAAGTCTCATCCAAAGGAGTCCATAAAGCTGGATGCTGGCGTTCAGCTGCCATGGACATTGCGCGTGCCGCGATCCGGTTATGGGCAATCTGAATGGGATCACGCACATCTACGAAACGAGACGCGGTGAAACGGAGCAATCCACGCACCTCTGCGCGGCCCCCGTTGTAGCGGTGAATAGGTGCAAACGCTGTCATAAGGGTATGCCCGGTCCCGTAGAGCTCTTCGTATTCGCCGAAATTATCCCAGGCGATCTGGCCTCCCGTGTACAGAAAAGTCTCGGCGGGAGTGCCTTCGGCATAGATCACTTCGTGGGTGTCGAGTTCGACAGAAAAATACTCGATCGTGTCCGATTTCCCCGCATCGTCGTCGAAGACTATCGAATGACCGTTGACAAGATATTTGACCGGAATGAGGGCCCCGTCGATCAGGAGTGAGTGCTCGGGGGAGAGATACAAATCACGCTGCGGAGTTTGGTCATCAATGGCAAAGCGCGAGACACGGATCGGTGTTACATTCCGGCCCCAGGATGCTGAGCGGGCCTTCGTCAGGACCTGTCGTCCAATCCATTTGACCTGCACAGCCGCGCTGCTTGTCACAACCCAATCGCCGACCGTCAGGCTTTCAACAGGCACATCCCCATCGACCGTGAGAATCTGTGATCCCCGAGCGAAACAATGATGCTGCGGGTTTGCGTTGTTCTGATCATGCTCATTCGTGGATTGGTGAGAGAGGTTATCCACGTTGCAGTTGGCGAGCAAAGTGGAAGAAATCGCGAGTGTCGTTAGCCGTCCCGCGCCCGCGGCGAAGATCGCCAGGAAATGACGGCGCGCCAGATCCGAAGGTTGAATCGAATGCAGAGCTTTACCAAGCATGGTGTCCTCATGCAAAATAAACAAGCGGATATTTTAATTTAAGTGCCAAATTATGCCAATTTTAAATGTTTTGCAACTATTTAATTTTCAGTGGCGCAGCTAAAATTAAATCTAAGGGTGGGGCTTTCTAGGCCTGGATTCATAGAGTTGACCGTTGTGTCGTGGCTCTATATAGCTATAACTTATGAAGAATTTCATTTTATGTTGGCCGTATTCGCATCCGGATCTCTTCGTCTTCAATGATTTTTGTCTTATTTATTTGATGTTCTAATTAAATGTATTGGCGAATGATCCGGGGGGCGGTAAAATTTAATTTCGGAGATTTATTGTCGCTGCCGGAGCAATGGCTGAAGGCTTAACGGCAGAAGTTAGGGGCGGAGTTGCGCCGCTCATCGCTAGCCGCCGATGTCGCGGGATTGTATCAGCGCAACCAGGCCATTCCTCAAAACAACATCAGTCCGCTCGCTGTCCGTGCTGCTGACGCCAAAACGAGCAAGCTTCATCAAAATAGGCACATACTTCGATCTTGCGGAGGTTGCCTAATTTGGCGACATTCTCCGCATCGCACAGGAGCTTGCAATGAAGTCTTTCTATCGTTCGGCGTTGTTGATGTTGACCGTGGCGGCCATTGCGTCGCCGCTGCAGGCCCAGGAGACGCTGAAAACCGCCATCGATGGCACTTTCGCGCCGCATGCGATGCCGACCATGTCGGGCGGTATGGAAGGCTTCAACATCGATCTCTCCGAGGCGATCGGCAAGCGGCTGAAGAAGAAGATCACCATCGACGCCGCCCAGTTTTCCGGCCTGGTGCCGGCGCTGCAGGCGGGCACCTATGATTTTCTCATCGCGCCTGTGACGGTGACCAAGGAACGGGCCGAGAACCTGTTGTTCACCGAAGGCTATCTCAACACCGACTTCCAGTTCCTGCTGAAGAAGGATTCGCCGGATTTTGCCACGCTCGAGGATCTGAAGGGCAAGGTCATCACGGTCAACAAGGGTTCGGCCTATGATCAATGGGCGCGCGACCTCGCGCCGAAGATGGGCTGGACGGTGGAATCCTTCGGCACCCAGACCGACGCCGTGCAGGCGGTGATGGCCGGACGCGCTTATGCCAATGTCGCAGGGAATACCGTGATCGCGTGGGCAGTGAAGAACAATCCGCAGCTGAAGCTGGGCTATCTGCACAAGACCGGCCTGGTCTGGGCGATCTCGTTGCGCAAGGATTCCGTGGCGCTGCGTGACACGCTCGATGAGACGCTGGAATGCCTGAAGTCCGACGGCTCCATCGCTAGGCTGCACCAGAAGTGGTTCGGCACCGCACCGGCCGCGGATGCGGTGGCGCTGACGCCGACTCCGGGCCATGGCGTTCCCGGCTTCGCCGGCTACGACGCGGCCACGCACGAAGCAAAGTGCAGCTGACGCACGCACAATGACTGCTGCGTCGCCGATCCTCGACATCCAGAACCTGCGCAAGAGTTATGGGGCGAACGAGATCCTGAAAGGGATCGACCTTGCCATTCATGCACAGGAAACCGTCTTCATCATCGGGCCGTCGGGCTCCGGCAAGAGCACGCTGCTGCGCTGCTGTAACCGGCTGGAAACGCCGGATTCCGGCACGGTGACCGTGGACGGTGTCGATCTCGGCGATCCCCGGACCGACATCAACGCCATGCGACGCCGCATCGGCATGGTGTTCCAGTCGTTTAACCTCTACCCGCACATGAAGGCGATCGACAACATCACGCTGGCGTTGCGCCGGGTATCGAAGAAATCCCGCACCGATGCTGAAGGTCTTGCGCTAGCAGCACTCGAGCGCGTCGGTCTTGCCGAGAAACGCAATTCTTATCCCGCCGAACTGTCCGGCGGTCAGCAGCAGCGCATCGCCATTGCGCGCGCGCTGGCGCTTGAGCCCAAGGTGATGCTGTTCGATGAGCCGACCTCGGCACTTGATCCGGAACTGGTCGGTTCGGTGCTGGCTGTGATGGGCGACATGGCTCGCGCCGGTATGACCATGGTGGTGGTCAGCCACGAGATGCGTTTTGCCCGCGAAGCCGCCGACCGCGTCGTGTTCATGGATCACGGCGTCATCGTCGAACAGGGCGCGCCCGGCGAAATCTTCGGGCAGTCGCAACACGCCCGCACGCGCGCCTTCGTCTCGCAACTGGAGCGATGAGGCGCCATGGAGCGTTTCGTCGATACGTTTTTCAATGCCTCGGTGATCGCCTCGACCTGGCCGAAGATTCTCTCGGGTATGCTGATTACCGTCGAACTCGCGCTTGCCGTCGTCATCACCGGGCTCGCCTTCGGGCTGTTCCTGGCGCTGATCCGGACCGCGCAGATCAGGCTGTTGAATGCGGCGATTATCGTTTTCGTCGATGTGCTGCGGGCGTTGCCGCCGCTGGTCATGGTGCTCATCATCTATTTCGGGCTACCCAATGTCGGCCTGATGCTGCCGAGCTTTGCGGTGCTCTGGCTGGTGCTGGCCGCAGTGCTCGCGGCGTTCGCCGAGGAAATCTTCTGGGCCGGCATTTTGTCGGTACGGCGCGGGCAGTGGGATGCGGCCCGCTCCACCGGGCTGACATTTACGGACACACTGGCCTTCGTGGTGCTGCCGCAGACCATCCGCATGGTGCTGCCGCCGCTGGTCAACCGCACCATTGCCATCACCAAGAACACCGCGCTGGGCACGGTGATCGGCGTGCCCGAATTGCTCAACCAGGCGACGACGGCGGTGTCGTTTCTCAGCAATGCGACGCCGCTGGCGCTCGCGGCGATCGGCTATCTCATCATCTTCGTGCCGGTGGTGCTGTTCGGCAGCTGGCTCGAACAGCGCTTTGCGTTCCGGAAGGCCTGATGAACGCCTTTATCGAACAATTCTTCAATCTCGGCGTCATGGCCAAGGCGTTCCCGCTGCTGATGCGCGGGCTCGGCATGACATTGCTGATCTGCCTGGCGGTAATCCCGCTCGGTTTCGTTGGCGGATTGCTGGTCGCGCTGGCGCGGTTGTCACGCTCGGCCATGCTGCGGATCTCCGTCCGCATTCTCACCGATCTGTTCCGGGCTTTGCCGCCACTGGTGCTGCTGATTCTGGTCTATTCGGGCCTGCCGTTCACCGGGATCCGCCTCAGCCCGTTCACCGCGGTGTGCATCGCGTTTTTTCTCAACAGCTCGGCCTATTACGGCGAAGTGCTGCGCGCCGGCATCGAAAGCATCGGCTCCGGGCAATGGGAAGCCGCGCGTTCGACGGGCCTGAGCGGGCGGGATACGTTCCTGTTTGTGGTGCTGCCGCAGGCGGTGCGCAACGTGCTGCCGGATCTGGTGTCGAACACCATCGAAGTCGTGAAGCTGACCTCGATCGCCAGCGTGGTGTCGATGACGGAATTGCTTTATTCCGCTGACATGGCACGCTCGATCACCTTCAACGCTTCGCCGGTGGTGCTTGCCGGACTGATCTATCTCGTGCTGCTGTGGCCAGCGGTGCGTCTTGCCAGCCGACTCGAACATCGCGTCGGTACCTGACAAATACGAAACTCGAAACCTGGACAATCCAATGCGTATCCTGACCGTCGCCGCCGCCCAATTGGGCCCGATTCAGAAAGCCGAGAGCCGCGAATCCGTGGTGAAACGCATGATGGCGCTGCTTGCGGAAGCCAAGGCGAAGGGCGCCGATCTGGTGGTCTACCCCGAACTGGCGCTGACCACCTTCTTCCCGCGCTATTACATGACGGATCAAAAAGAGGTCGACACCTGGTTCGAGACCGAGATGCCGGGCCCTGCGACCAGGCCGCTGTTCGAAGCCGCCGCCGCTGCCAATATCGCGCTGTCGATCGGATACGCCGAACTGACGCCGGACGGCCATCACTTCAACACCCAGATACTCACCGATCGCACCGGCAAGATCGTCGGCAAATATCGCAAGATCCATCTGCCCGGACATGTCGAGTTTGATACGGAGCGCGCATTCCAGCATCTCGAAAAGCGCTATTTCGAGCCCGGCGATCTCGGTTTCCCGGTGTTTCGCGCGCTCGGCGGTATTTTTGGCATGCTGGTGTGCAATGACCGGCGCTGGCCCGAGGCCTATCGCGTCATGGGCCTGCAGGGCGTCGAAATGGTCGTGCTTGGCTACAATACTCCGGCGGTGAATTCGCAGCGCTCGGCGGAAGGTCCGGAGCAGCGGCTGTTCCACAACCGGTTGTCAGTGCAGGCCGGCGCCTACCAGAACTCGACCTTCGTGGTCGCGGTTGCCAAGGGCGGCGACGAGGACGGGTATCCCCTGATCGGCGGCAGCCTGATCGTCGATCCCGACGGCGTGATTGTGGCCGAGGCAAAGACCGAAGGTGACGAACTGTTGGTCCACGCCTGCGATCTCGACGACACGATCTTTGGCAAAAAGACCATTTTCGATTTCGAGCGCCATCGCCGTATCGAGCACTACGGCCGCATTACCTCGCAGACCGGCGTAATCCTGCCGCCGGAGTGACGTGCTAGCTTATTGGAACATCACGGCGCCGAGCGCCATGGTGACAGCCGCCTGGGTCGGGTCGATCACGGGGACGCCGAGCGCGTCCTCGAGGGCGGCACGATGGCGCGACATGCCTGCGCAGCCCATCACGATGGCGTTGGCGCCGTCCTGGTCCTTCAATTCGTGGCCGACCGCGATCATCCGGGCCAATGTGCTTTCGCCGGCGGCGGCTTCGGCGACGCTCATGTCCAGCGGACGCTCGCCGGCGAATCGGTCCATCAGGCTCATCTGGCGCAGATAGCGCACGTGCCGGCCGATCGAGCGTTGCGCCACCGCGATGACGCCGAAGCGATCGCCACGCGCCAGCGCCGACAGCACGCCGGCTTCGGCGATGCCGAATACCGGGCGCTGCGTCGCCTCGCGGCAGACATGCAGCCCGGGATCGGAATAACAGGCGATGACGAAGGCGTCGGCCGAATTGTCCGCGGCCACCAGGCGGCGCAATGGCATCGTGACACTTTCCAGATCGGCCTGCGTCTCGACGCCCATGGGCCCTTCGGCCAGCGTCACGCATTCGATTTCGGGCCCGCCGTCGAAATAGATTGGCTGCAGCGCCTCCGCGAGGTTGCGCGTCACCTGCGGATTCGAATTCGGGTTGACCACTAAAATCTTCTTGCGGCGTTGCATGTTCGGCTCCTTGTCACGGCCGCAGTATTACCGGAAAGTGCGGCGCATCAAAGCGTTCAATGCATTCTCAATCTTTCTTCAATCCCTGGAGCAGCCCTTGTCCGACCCTGTTTACGATCTCGTCATCCGCGGTGGCACCGTTGCCACGTCGAGCGATGTGTTTGCTGCCGATGTCGGCATAACAGGCGAAACCATCGTCGCGCTCGGCAGCAGTCTGGCTGCCGGCAAGGCGGAGATCGACGCGCGCGGCAAATTTGTGCTGCCCGGCGGGGTCGATGCGCATGCCCATATCGAACAGTTGTCTGCCGCCGGGATCATGAACGCCGATACGTTCGAGAGCGCGACAAGGTCGGCGGCGTTCGGCGGCACCACCAGCGTGATCTCCTTCGCCGCCCAGCATGTCGGGATGGATGTGCGCGAGGTCGTGACGGACTACACGGCATTGGCGAAACGCGGCGCCATGATCGATTACGCCTTCCATATTATCGTCGCGGACGTCACCGACAAGGTGATCGCCGAGGATATTCCCGCGCTGGTCGCGGAGGGCTTTTCCTCGATCAAGATTTTCATGACCTATGACCGGCTGCGGGTCGAGGACGAGAAGCTGCTGGATATTCTCGCTGCGGCCCGTGCGGCCAAGGCACTGGTCTGCGTGCACGCTGAAAACCACGGCGTGATCTCGTGGATGGTGAAGCGCCTGCTCGACAAGGGCTACACCGCGCCCAAATATCATCCGGTCAGTCATGCGCGGCTGTCGGAATCCGAAGCGTTTACGCGGCTAATTGCGTTCAGCGAATTGCTGGACCAGCCGGTGATGATCTTCCACGTCTCGACCCGCGAGGGCGCGGCTGTCATCCGCGAGGCGCGCGGCCGTGGCGTGAAAGTGTTCGCGGAGACGTGCCCGCAATACCTGTTTCTTACCGCCGACGATCTCGACAAGCCCGGCGTCGAAGGAGCGAAGTGGATGTGCAGCCCGCCGGCACGCACTCAGGACGATCAGGAGGCGTTGTGGCGCGCGCTTGAACTCGGCGACCTGCAGCTGATCTCGTCCGATCACGCGCCCTATCGCTTCGACGACACCGGCAAGCTGCGTGCCGGGCCGAAGCCGAATTTCAAGCAGATCGCCAATGGCTTGCCAGGCCTGGAAGTGCGGCTGCCGCTGTTGTTCGATGCCATGGTGTCGAAGGGGCGGCTCGGTCTGTCCAAATTCGTTGAACTGACGTCGACGGCGCCGGCGCAGATCTACAATTTGCCGAAGAAGGGTTCGATCGCGATCGGCAATGATGCCGATATCGCGGTCTGGGATCCCAAGCGCAAGGTCACGCTGACCGACGCCATGATGCATGATCTCGCCGGCTTCACGCCCTTTGCCGGGCGCGAAGTGACGGGCTGGCCGGAAACGGTGCTGCTGCGTGGCCGCGTGCTGGTCGAGGGCAATGCATTTCACGGCCATGCGGGCGAGGGCCGCCTGATGCTGCGCGAAGGCGGCAAGGCGGCTAAGCCGAGCGGACAGCTTGTGGCTGAGATGGACCCGGCGCGGAACTTCGGCGCGAAATTATTGTAACAGCTGTTCCGTTGCGGATCGATGAGGTCAGGTCACGGCCTCGCGCGCCGTCCTGACGAAAGATCGAACCGCCTCGGGCTCGGTGGCAAAGGACGTCACCAGACGGATGAAGACCTCGTCCGGCGCGAGCCGTTGCGATGTGGCGAGCCCGCGCGAGCCCCAATCGTAGTAGCGCGCGCCGGCGCGCTTCAACGCTTCGTCGGCAGCGCGCGGTATAATTGCAAAGACCTGATTGGCCGGCGCGTCCCAGGCCAGCCGAACCCCCGGAATGTCCTTCAATCCCTGGGCGAGATTGAACGCATGCGCATTCGCGGTTCGTGCGAGATCGAGCCAGTGGTCGTTTTCGAGGTAGGCCACCATCTGCGCACCGAGCAGGCGGCCTTTTGACAACGTGTGGCCGCCGCGCTTGCACTGATAGGCGAAGGTTTTGGCTTTCTCGGGATTGAAGAAGATCACTGCTTCGCAGGCGAACGTGCCATTCTTCGTCGCGCCAAAGGAGAGGACATCGACGCCGGCCTTCCAGCTCATTTCTGCGGGCGTGCATCCCAACGCGACAAGAGCATTGGCGAATCGCGCACCGTCCATGTGAACGCCGATGTCGCCAGCATGGGCGACATCGGCCAGGGTCGCGATTTCGTCGCAGGCGTAAAGCGTTCCGCATTCCGTAGCTTGCGAGAACGACAACGCGCCAGGTTGAACCTGGCGAACGATCCCTGTCGGAAAATCCTTCAGGACCCTACGGAACGCATCCGGGCAAATTTTTGCCGTCGCTCCGTCAACGCCAACCACCTTGGCACCGGCCGTAAACATCTCCGGCGCGCCGCATTCGTCATTGGCGATGTGCGCGTGATGATGGCAAAAGATCGCGCCCCAGGGCGGGCACAGCGCGCTGAGCGCTAACGCATTGGCCGCGGTGCCCGTGGTCACGAAGAAGCAGGTGACCTCGCACTCAAACACGTCGTTCAGCATCTGTTTCGCGCGGGCGCTGTAGGGATCGCTGCCGTAAGCCGGTACGGCGCCATGGTTTGCGGCAATGAGGGCATCAAGCACCCGCGGGCTGGCGCCGGCGGCATTGTCACTCGCGAAATCCATCATCGTCTCTCTTGTCCGCCGGCCATTCCGATCATGCTTCGATTACAGACACGCCGTTGCGAAAACAACTGCAGAGAAGGGATGCGTCGCTGCGACATCTGCGGTAGACACGCGGTCCAGGCGTCCACTTTCTTCGCGGAGAACTTGCGTGCTCGATCCCGACCTTCCAGCATTCCAGGACATCCAGACACCCGCACTGGTGCTGGATTCCGGAGCGCTGGCGCGCAATATTTCCGGCATGGCGGCATTCGCCAAAGCCCATGGCATTGGCCTGCGGCCGCATGCCAAGACCCACAAATCGCCACGCATCGCGCAATTACAGCTCGATGCCGGCGCTCTCGGCATCTCCTGCGCCACTGTCGCTGAGATCGAGGCCTTTGCGCAGGCCGGCATTTCCGGCTTGCTGCTGACCTCTCCGGTGGCGGATCGTCCCAAGCTGGAGCGTCTCGCCAAAGTCGCACGCGACGCCGACATCAGCATTGTGGTCGATCATGCCGACCAGATCGAGTTGCTGCGCCAATTGATCGGCGAGGACAGTCGTCGGTTGCAGGTGTTGGTTGATATCGATGTTGGTCAGCGCCGCACCGGCGTCTGCGATGTCGCTTCGACATTGGCGCTGGCGCAATTGATCGGGACCACGCCGGGCATGCGTTTCGGCGGCATTCAGGGCTTTGCCGGTCATGTCCAGCATCTCATCGATGCCGATGAGCGCAAGGCTGCCGCGGGCGTGGTCCGCGGCATTTTAGATGATCATCTGTGTATGCTGGCTGATGCAAAAATCGATGCCGCCATCGTCACCGGCAGCGGCACCGGCGCCTCCAGCTTCGATGCGTCCGACCCCTATACCGAATTGCAGGTCGGCTCCTATGTGTTCATGGATGCCGATTACAGCCGGCTGCAACACGAAGGCGGCGGCGCCTTGCCCTATGAACCCAGCCTGTTCATCCTCGCCACGGTCACCTCCGTCAACCGCGCCGGCGAGTTCACCATCGACGCCGGCGTCAAGGCGATGGCTTTCAACGGGCCCGTGCCGGATCTCATCATCGGCGCGCCCGATGGCTCGACCTATCGTTTCGGCGGCGACGAGCACGGCATGATCACGATGCTGCCGGGTAGCGTCGCGCCAAAACTAGGCAGCCGCGTGCTGGTGCTGACCACGCATTGCGATCCGACCGTGAACCTGCACGCGGACTTTCATGTCGTTGGTCACAACAATGGCGTCGAGACCTGGCCGGTGCTGGCGCGCTATGGGTCCTGACGGCGGTCGTCGCGCGTGAGGATCTCGCCGGATCGATTTCAAGGCGATCACCAAATCGTGTTGGTCGCAATTTCGTGACAGCAGAATGGCGCCGGCTTCGCCCTTGGCGCTTTCCAAGATTCAATTTTGCGCGCTATGTTCCGCCAAGAAGAATTCTAACCATCATACCATTCAACCCTGCACCTTCGGCATCTGACTTGCCGGCGAGTTGCAGATGATCTTTGCAGCCGCGCAAAGCATCGAGCATCTTCGGAGATTTCCATGCCCTACAAGATCAACGTCAACGGCGTCAGCCGCACCGTCGATGTCGACAGCGACACGCCCTTGCTCTGGGTGCTGCGCGACGTGCTCGGCATGACAGGTACCAAATTTGGCTGCGGCGCGGCACTGTGCGGCGCCTGCACGGTGCATCAGGATGGCAGCGCGATCCGCTCCTGCATCACCCCGATCGACAGCGTCGGCGACACCAAAATCACCACCATCGAGGCGATCGGCAAGACGCCGGCCGGCGCCAAGATCCAGAAGGCCTGGCTCGATCTCGAAGTCGTGCAATGCGGTTATTGCCAGTCCGGCCAGATCATGTCGGCGACGGCGCTGCTGGCCAGCAATCCGAGCCCCAAGGACAGCGACATCGACGAGGCCATGTCGGGCAACATCTGCCGCTGCGGCACCTATGTCCGGATTCGCGAAGCCATCAAGCACGCCGCCGCCACGCCTGCGACCAACGGACAGAAGGGCTGACATCATGTTCGATAAATTGATTGATCGCGAAACTATCACCGATGCATTGGCGGTGCGTCTGTCGCGTCGGACCCTGCTCACCGCCGGCGCTGCCGCAGGCGGCGGGTTGTTGCTGAGCATCAGCATGCCCAGCTGGATCGCCGGTGCCGAAGCTGCCGACGCGGTGAGCTTTGCACCGAACGCCTTCGTCCGCATCGGCCGCGACGGCCAGGTCACCCTGGTCATGAATCAGGTTGAGATGGGGCAGGGCACCTACACCTCGATGCCGATGTTGATCGCGGAGGAGCTCGAAGTCGAGTTGTCGAAGGTGAAGCTCGAACACGCGCCGCCGGATGACAAGCTCTACGGCAATCCGCTGATCGGCTTTCAGGTCACCGGTGGCTCCACCTCGGTGCGCGGCTTCTGGAAGCCGCTGCGAGTCGCGGGCGCCACGGCAAGGACCATGCTGATTGCAGCAGCGGCGGCGACCTGGAAGGTCGATGCCGCATCATGTCATGCCGCTAAGGGCGAGGTGATTCACGCCGCCTCCGGCCGCAAGCTGGCCTATGGCAAACTGGTCGATCAGGCCGCGAAGCTCGCTGTCCCCGCCAATGTCGCGCTCAAGGACCGCAAGGATTTCACCCTGATCGGCACTTCGGCGAAGCGCACTGACAGCCCCGGCAAGGTCAACGGATCGGCCGAATATGGGATCGACACCAAGGTGCCGGGCATGAAGATCGCAACGGTTGCGGCATGTCCGGTGATCGGCGGCAAGCTCGGCAGCGTCGATGACAGCAAGGCCAAGGCGGTCAAGGGCGTGATCAAAATCGTCAAACTCGACAACGCCGTCGCCGTGATCGCCGACCACATGGGCGCGGCGAAGAAGGGCCTCGAAGCGCTGGTCGTCACATGGGATGAGGGGGCCAACGCCAAATTCTCCAGCGCCGACATGGTGCAGCAGATGAAGGATGCCTCGACCAGGGATGGCGTCGTTGCCGTCAAGCAGGGCGATACCGCAAAGGCAATCGCGGCTGCGACAACGAAACTGGACGTAGTCTATCAGATGCCGTTCCTGGCCCATGCGACGATGGAGCCGATGAATTGCACCGTGCATGTCAGCAAGGATGGCTGCGAGGTCTGGGTCGGCACGCAGGTGGTGTCGCGCGCGCAAGCCACAGCGGCGGCGGTCACCGGCCTGCCGCTCGACAAGGTCAAGGTGCACAACCATTTGCTCGGTGGCGGCTTCGGCCGTCGGCTTGACGTCGATGGTGTCACCCAGGCCGTGCAGATCGCCAAACAGGTTGATTTTCCTGTCAAGGTGATCTGGACCCGCGAGGAAGACATCCAGCATGACATTTACCGTCCTTATTATTACGACACGCTGAGCGCTGGTCTCGATGATAAGGGTAAGCCCGTCGCATTCGGCCACCGCGTCGTCGGCTCTTCGATCCTCGCACGCTGGGCACCGCCGTTTTTCAAGGACGGCCTCGATTCAGATGCCGTTGAAGCCGGTTCCGGTCCCTACAATTTCGACAACCTGCTTGTCGACTACGTCCGTCATGAGCCGCCGGCGGGCTTGACCACCGGCTGGTGGCGCGGCGTCGGCACCACGCATAATGCTTTCATGGTCGAAGGTTTTATCGATGAACTGGCGGCCACGGCGAAGCAGGATCCGGTCGCCTATCGCCGTGCGCTCCTGGATAAATCCCCGCGGGCCAAAGCGGTGCTCGATCTCGTCGCCGACAAGGCCAATTGGTTCAGGCCGTTACCAGCGGGCAAAGGCCGCGGCGTTTCGGTGGTGTTCGGTTTCGGCAGCTATATTGCGCAGGTCGCCGAAGTTTCTGTGGGCAAGGATGGCCAGGTCAAGGTCGAGCGCGTGGTCTGCGCCGTCGATTGCGGCCAGATGATCAACCCCGACACGATCAAGGCGCAGATGGAAGGCGGCATCCTGTTCGGACTGACCGCCGCGCTCTATGGCGAGATCACGCTGAAGGATGGCCGCGTCGAGCAGGGCAACTTCGATAGTTATCAGGCGATGCGCATCAACGAGGTGCCGACCATTGAGGTTCACCTGATCGACAGCCACGAAGAACCTGGTGGCATCGGCGAGCCTGGCACCGCGACGATCGCGCCGGCCGTGGTTAATGCGATCTTCAACCTGACCGGCAAGCGCCTGCGCAAGTTGCCGATCGATACGTCGCAGTTGAAGTCCGCTTCGTAGTCGGGGAGGATTGGCACGAGGCCGGTGTATTTCGCGAAGCGCCGCGAAAATCACCGGCCGATGAAACGCGAGGTGTTGAATCTCCAGGGATGGCGTGGGAAAGAGGCAGTCCGCTTCCATCGATTTGGGGAACGAGAGCGATGTCTCAGGTTGATCCGACCCAGGCGCCCGCGCTGACGCCAGCGCAACAGGCATGGCGCCGCCTCGCAATCCCGCTGCTTGCCGTGTTCGCCGTGGCGGTTTTCATCATCCTGGCCACCATGCGCTGGGATGTCTGGGTCGGCAACCGCGCGGTGCAGACCACCAATGACGCCTATATCCGCGCGCAGACGACCCGGCTGAGCAGCCGGGTCGCCGGCGCCGTGAAGGCCGTCGCCGTCAATGATTTCCAGCACGTCAAGGCGGGCGATCTCCTGATCCAGATCGATCCCGCGGATTACGAGGCACAGGTCGCACAGGCGGAAGCCGGCGTTGCCGGCGCGCAGGCCGCGCTCGACAACCTCGCCAATCAGGTCGAGCTGCAATACGCCACTATCGCGCAGGCGGAGGCGCAGCGGGTGTCTGCGCAGGCGCTGGAAGTCGAGGCGCAGCAGGAGCAGGAGCGCCAGCAATCGCTGACCAAAACCGAAGCCGGGACGCGGCAGAAATTCGAACAGGCCATCGCCGCCTATGCCAAGGCGCAGGCCGATGTGAAAGCCAGCGGCGCCATCATCGCCGCGCAGCGTCACCAGCTGGAAGTGCTGGCCGGAACGCGAAAACAGCGCGCCGCGGATTTGCTTGGCGCCAAGGCTGCGCTCGATGCCGCGAAACTGCGGCTCGGTTACACCAGAATCATCGCGCCGTTCGATGGCGTGGTCAGCGAACGGCAGGTGCAGCCCGGCGATTATGTCAACGTTGGCAGCAGTCTGATCAGCGTGGTGCCGCTGCCGAACGTCTATGTGATCGCCAACTACAAGGAAACCCAGCTGACGCGGGTAAAACCCGGCCAGCCAGTCGAGATCGTCGTCGATACGTTTTCCAACGAGACGCTGCGAGGCCGTGTCGAGCGCATCTCGCCGGCCAGCGGATCGCAATTCGCGCTGCTGCCGCCGGACAACGCCACCGGCAATTTCACCAAGGTGGTGCAGCGCGTGCCAGTGCGGATCGTACTCGACAAGGGCCAGCCATTGCTCGAGCGCCTGTTGCCGGGCATGTCGGTGACCGCAAGCATCAATACCGACGAGCCGGCGGCCGGCGGCAATGGCGGAAAATAAGGTCATCGAAAGCGGCCCGGTCTCGACCGGCGGAATCTCGCACCGGCCGATCTTCGCGGTCGGCGCGGTTTTGCTCGGGGCGTTCCTCGCCAATTTCGACACGCGGCTGTTCTCGATCGGCCTGCCCGATATTCGTGGCGCGATGTCGCTGAGCTTTGACGAGGGCGCCTGGCTCAGCACTGCCGCGACCGCATCGCAAATCTTCATCGCACCGGCGGTGGCCTGGATGGCGACGGCGTTCGGGCTACGCCGGGTGCTCGGCATTCCGGCCCTCGTTTACGCGGTGATCTCGCTGATCATCCCCTTGGTTCGCGACTACAATCTCCTGATGGTGCTCAACATCCTCCATGGGTTGTTCCTGGGCACCTTCGTTCCGGCGACGCTGCTGATCATCTTTCGCAATCTGCCGATGAAATGGTGGCTGCCGGCGATCGCGATCTATTCGATCCGCGTCGGCTTCACGCTGAATTCCGGCATCTCGCTGGTTGGTTTCTATGTGGACCACATCGGCTGGCAATGGCTGTTCTGGCAGGATGTGATCATTGCGCCGTTGCTGGCGCTGTTCGTCTATCTCGGTACGCCACATGAGCCGGTGAACAAGGACTTGGTCGAAAAGGCCGACTGGGGCGGCATGCTGCTGCTCGGGACGGGGATGGCGATGGTCTATGCCGGGCTGGACCAGGGCAACCGGCTCGACTGGCTGGGCTCCGGCACCGTGGTCGCGCTGCTGTCGGGCGGCGCGCTGCTAGTGGTCGGCTTCTTCATCAATGAGTCTCTCGTGCAGCGGCCATGGGCGCATGCCGAGGTGCTGCTGTCGCGCAATATCGGTCTCGCGCTGGTGGTGATCCTTTTGTACACGCTGACCGGCCTGTCGAATTCGTCGCTGGCGCCGAATTTTCTCATCGCCATCGCACAATTGCGCCCGGAGCAATCCGGTTCGCTGTTTCTCACTTACGCCATCTTGCCGATGCTCGTGCTGGTGCCGCTGTCGATCTACCTGGTCCGCCATTACGACGTGAAACTGACGCTGATCATTGGTCTGTCGGCTTTTGCCGCCGCTGCCCTGCTCGGCACGCAACTGACACACGACTGGTCGCTCTGCGATTTCATCCCGATGGTGCTGCTGCAGTCGCTCGGGCAGTCCTTCACGTTGCTGCCGATCGTGATCATCGCGCTGTCGAATTCCGATCCGACCCGCGCTACCGCCTTCGCCGCCTATATCCAGGTGATGCGGCTCGGCGGCGCCGAGATCGGCATCGCGCTGATGGGCACCTGGCTGCGAATTCGCGAGCAGATCCATTCCAATCTGCTCGGCCAGCACGTCGCCAGTGGCGATGCCGATGTCACCGGCATTCTCGCGCAACTGAGCGGCCGTTTCGCCAGTCATGGCACCGGCCTGGCCCAAGCGCGCGGCGTCGGCACGCTGGCCAGCCTGGTGCAACGCGAGGCCAACACGCTGGCCTATATCGATGGGTTCTGGCTGACGGTATGGTTAGCCATCGCGGCACTGGCCTGTGTATCGCTGATCGGCAATGCGCCGCAGGGACCGTTCACACCGAAACCGCGCGGGAAGTAACTCCCTCACATTGCCATAAACGAGCGATTCCACGTCGGGCTGATCAACACCTCGTTGACGCAGACATGCGGCGGCATGCTGGCGATGAAGGCGATGGTGCGGCCGAGATCGTCCGGCTGCAGCATCCGCGCCATCACTTCCTCGCTCGGCGGCACTGGCCGGTTCTTCATGATCGGCGTCGCGACCTCGCCCGGCGACAGGCAGCACGCGCGCAGGCCGTTGACGCATTCGTCCATGTTGAAGGAGTGCGTCAGCGCCAGCACCGCGTGCTTGGTCGCGGTATAGGCCGGCCCGGTCATCTTTGAGACGATGCGGCCCGCCCAGGAGGCGACATTGATGATGCAGCCGTCCTTTTGAGCGCGCATCGCTGGCAGCACCGCGCGCATGCAATACATCACGCCGTTGAGATTGATATCCACGATCTGGTCCCAGCCTTGCTGGGTAACGTCTTCCCAGTTGCGCTTCGGCACGTTGACGCCGGCGCTGTTGACGAGGAGATCAATGCGACCATGTTTGGCCAAAATCGCGTTGGCGACCTTGCCGACATCATCGGCATTGCTGACATCGAGCGCCATCGCCTCGACCGGCTGACCCCTGGAGCCGAGTTCGTCGGCGACGCCCTTCAGCACCTCGGCGCGGCGTCCGGAGAGGATCACCGTCCAGCCGTCCGCCAGCAGCGCTTCTGCGCCGGCCTTGCCGATGCCGGTGCCGCCGCCGGTCACCCATGCGATTTTTTTGCTCTTGCCAGTCATTCCATTCTCCCGTTCGTTTCTTGATTCATTGCGTGCAAAGTGTTCAACAATTACGACACAAGCGCCAGTCCCCGCGGATATCAGGGATGCCGATCTCGGAGATCGAGATATTGGCAGTTCTGATGCCCCGGTTAGGCAAGAGCTATTGGCTATTGAACCGAGCGAGTTTCAAACTTTGACCATGCCGACAGACACCGCAAAACCGCCCATCGACCAGCAGCGCCTGTGGGATGACCTGATGGCGCTCGCCGTCATCACCGATCCCGGCAAGCCGTGGACGCGACGCTCTTTCTCGCCGCGCTTTCTCGAAGGCCGCGCCTGGCTGCGCCAGCAGTTTCTCGGCGCCGGCATGAGCGTGCGGCTCGACGCTGGCGCCAACCTGATCGCACGGCTTGAAGGCAGCGTCGCCGGCGCACCGCCGATCATGCTGGGCTCGCATTCCGACACCGTGCCGTCCGGCGGTCGCTTCGATGGCACCGCCGGAATTTTGACCGCGCTGGAAGCGGTGCGTGCGCTGCAGGCCTCCGGCTATCAATTCCGGCATCCGATCGAGATCGTCGACTTCCTGGCCGAAGAACCGAGCGAATACGGCCTGTCCTGCGTCGGCAGCCGCGCCATGGTCGGTGAATTGGATGCCAAGATGCTGACCTACACCAACGCGCAGGGGGAGACGCTGTCTGACGCTATCGTTCGCGTCGGCGGCGATCCCGCGGCTATCGCCAGCATGCCGCGGCCGGTCATCGCCGGTTATCTGGAACTGCACATCGAGCAGGGCGTCGTGCTGGAAAGCAACAAGCTCGACCTTGGCCTGGTGACCGGGATCGCCGGTATTACCCGCGTTGAGATTGTGTTGAAGGGCGCCGCCGATCACGCCGGCAGCACGCTGATGCAATATCGCCGCGACGCCAGCCTCGCCGCCGCCGAACTGGTGCTGCTGGTGGCGCAGCAGGCGCACGCCTTCGCCGCGCGCAAGGAAGGCCATTTCGTTGCCACCACCGGCGTGCTGGAGATCAGTCCGAATGCCGCCAACGTCGTGCCCGGCGGAGCGCGGATGATTCTGGACATCCGGGCCGAGAAGCCGGCACTGGTCGATGAGTTCGTGGCGCTGTTCGACCGCGAGAGCGCGGCGATTGCGGAACGCGCCAAAGTCGATCGCGAGCGCTTTGCCATTCTGTCGCAAAATCCCCCGGCGCCGTGCGATGCGCATCTGCGCGATTTGCTCGGCCGCAGCGCCGAAAAGCTTGGCTACTCCACCACGACGCTGGCCTCCGGTGCCGGCCACGACGCCGCCTTCATCTCGCATATCGGACCGAGCGCGATGCTGTTCATTCCCTGCCGCGCCGGCAAGAGCCACACGCCGGAAGAATGGTCCGAACCCGAACAACTAGCGGTCGGCGCGGCCACGCTATACGAGGCGATCCGGCTGCTCGATGGTCAGAATATTTGACCGATCGCGCTGACCGATGCGCGCAGGAAATGATGTTTCCATGACCGACCAGAGCATGCGCGGCCTGATTGCTACGCTGGGCGCGACCGGCGAACTGCATCGCGTGACGCGAAAGGTCGATCCGAAATTCGAACTCGGCGCGGTACTGGCGTTGCGCGACCGCGGGCCCGCGGTGCTGTTCGAAAACACCGGCACGCTGCCGGTGATCGGCAATCTGCTGGCGTCGCGAAAACGCTTTGCGGAGGGGCTCGGCATCGCTGGGGATCAACTGGATACGCGATGTCTGCAAGCGCTGACGGATCCTATCAAGCCGGTGGTGGTCGCGAGCGGCCCGGCACAGGACGTCGTTCACACCGACAACGTGGATCTCGCAAGACTGCTGCCGGTCCCGACCTGGTTTGAGCGCGAGACCGGGCCTTACATCACCGCCGGCGTGATCATCGCCAAGGATCCGGAGACCGGCCGCCGCAATGTCTCGATCGCGCGGCTGCGACTGGAAGGCGGAGCCAGGATCATGGCCGGCATCGCCAAGAATCATCATCTCTACATCCTCGCCGAAAAGGCCAGGGCACGGGGCCATAAGCTGGAGATCGCGGTGGCGATCGGTAACCACACCGCGGTGCTGCTGGGCTCGCAACTCTATCTCGGCCTCGGCGATGACGAATACGACAATATTGGCGGTTTGCTGGACGAACCACTGCAACTGGTCAAATGCAGGACCGTCGATCTCGAAGTGCCCGCTCAGGCCGAGATTGTGCTCGAAGGCGAACTCGATCCCGCCGATCTGATCGAGGAGGGGCCTGTCTCCGAATTCCACGGTTTTTACGTCAATTACGGCGCCGGCATCGGCGGCAGCATTCGCTGCGTCACCCATCGCAGGGATGCGATCTACCAGGCGATCCTGCCGGGCTATGCCAGCGAGCATTGCCTGCTCGGCGGCGTCGCCATCGGTGCGACGTTATGCCAGGCGCTGCAGCGGATGATCCCGGCGGTGAAGCGTGTGCTGATCACCGAAGGTGGTATGGGCCGGCTGCATGCGGTCATCTCGATGCACAAGCCAAAGCTCGGCGAAGGCAAGCGCGCGGTGTTGCTGGCGATGGGGCAGGTCAATCTGGTCAAGCTCGTCACCGTAGTCGATGACGACATCGACATCGAAAATCCCCGCGAAGTCGAATGGGCGCTCGCCGCGCGTTTCCGCGGTGACGAGGATCTCATGGTCATCGAGGGCGTCAAAGCCGACCGCTGCGATCCCGTCCATGACGAGCTGACCGTGACCAAGATCGGCATGATCGCCACCACCCGCCCAGGCGACGGTGAGCCGTTGACGCGGTCGGAACTGGTGCTGGCGCCGAAGGAGATTCTCGATCGGGTGCGGAAAGAGCTGGCAAATTACTAACGCGTTCGGAGATGATTCATCGTCATTGCGAGCGAAGCGAAGCAATCCAGTGCGCAATAGCAAGAGCTGGGTTGCTTCGTCGCATGCGCTCCTCGCAATGACACCGCTTCACCTCCCCGGCGCCAATCCCAGGCTCGCATAAATCCTTCGCGCATAGACCCCGAACGCATCCGTCGTCTTGATATCAAGCGTGCGCGGAAACGGCAGGTCGATCGGGAAATATTCCGCCATCCGCGCCGGGCCCGCGGTGAGCACGGCGCAATGCGAAGCGAGGAACACCGCTTCCTGGATGCTGTGGGTAACGAACAGGATCGTCTTGCCGCTCTCGCGCCAGATCCGTAGCATTTCCAGGTTCATCTGTTCTCGCGTCAGCGCATCCAGCGCGCCGAACGGTTCGTCCATCAGGATCAGTTTGGGATCGTGGATGAAGGCGCGTGCGATGGCGGTGCGCTGCTGCATGCCACCGGAGAGTTGCTGCGGATACTTGTCTTCATGGCCGGCGAGGCCGACGAGCTGCAGCAGATCGCGCGCACGGGACCGCGCCGCCTTGATCGGCAGGCCGACGATTTCCGCAGGCAGCAGCACGTTGTCCAGAATGGTGCGCCATTTCAGCAGCAGCGCCTGCTGGAACACCATGCCGATGTCACGCTCGGGATTGAACGGCGTGCGGGCGTTGCCGATCTGGATGCTGCCGCCGTCAGCCTCGTGCAGCCCGGCGAGAATTTTCAGCACCGTGGTCTTGCCGCAGCCGGAGGGGCCGACCAGCGACACCAATTCACCCTCCTGCACGTCCATGGTGACGTCGGAGACCGCCAAAAATTCCGTGCCTTGCGAACGATAGACTTTTCGCACGTTGCGCAGGCGAATGAAGGGCTCGTCGGTCATGCCAGCCATTTCTGCAAATTTGCGGCGACGAAAGCGTCGTCGCTGAGATCGGCATGTTCGCGGCAGACCCGGTCGATCTCCTGCATCTGGCCGGGACTGAGGCCCTCGGCGGGATCGAGGCACCAGATGCCGTCGAGCAATCCTTGCCGCCGCAGGATTTCGTGGCAGCCGGCAATGCAGCCGTGGAAATTGTTGGCGACGTCGAAGAACGCGCTGTTGCAGTCGGTGACACGGGCATCGAGCGCAAGGAGATCGGCGGGCAGGCTGTCCTGGCCGCGCGCTTCGCAACACCTTTCAAACTGCTTCACCGCGCTCGCCGTCCACACCGACCAGTGGCCGAGCAGGCCGCCGCGAATATGCACGCGGGTGGTGACGCCCTGGTCGCGTAGATCGAACGGCAATGTGAGGTCAAGCAGGATGTGGTCGTCATTGCCGGTATAAAGCGTAACGCGATCCAGTGCACCGGCGGTGCAGACGCCGCGCAATACATCGAGGGTGCGATAGCGGTTGAACGGCGCCATCTTGATGGCGATGACGTTGTCGATCGCGGCGAAGCGCCGCCAGAAATCCGTGCTCAGGATCACGCCGCCGACCGCGGGCTGCAGATAGAAGCCGACCAGCGGAATTTCGCGGGCCACCGCCTTGCAGTGTGCGATGATGTCGTCCTCGGACGCAGCCTTCATCGCGGCCAGGCTGAGGAGACCGGCGTGATAGCCGATCGCTCGCGCGGTCTGCGCTTCCGCCACAGCCTGCGCTGTCGGTCCGGCGAGGCCGGCCACCAATGCAAGCGGTCGCGTTGTCCAGGCCGCCGCGGTCTCGGCGGCCAGTTCAAGCACCGGCCGGTACAACCCGACATCGCGGATCGCGAATTGCGTGGTGTGGACGCCGACGGCAAGCCCGCCGGCGCCGGCATCGATGTAATAGCGTGTCAGCGCGCGCTGATGCGCGGTGTTGAGTTTGCGGCCGGAGTCCAACGCTAGCGGATGCGCGGGGATCACCGTGCCCTCGGCAATCAGGCGGCGCACACTCGGATTCATCTCGCTATGGTGCATGACTTCCCTATCCGTATTCAGGACCGGCGCCGGCGAATGGCGGCTCGGTGCCCGTCGTTCTGATCCGGCCGAAGCGCATGCGCCGGAATGGCCGCTCGACGGTCCATCCGGATGGCGTGAGGCTGTCGAGCAGCCTGCGCTGGTCGCCGACCACATCGAGCAGGAATGGTCCGGTTTCGGATTGAACGATCGCCTGGAGCAGTGTTGCCGCCGAGGCGGTGTGGTCCGCAAACAGCGGGCCGATGTGGCGTGCCTGTCGGCCGTCGCGGATCAGTGCCATCGCGCCGTCGCGCGCCACGATGCGCGAGCCTGGACGTCCGGCGAGTTCGTGTAGCAGGGCACTACGGTCGAAGCCCATGGCGCGGCGGTCGCGCGCGATCAGGTCTGCAATATTCCCGACCGACAACAGCTGCGGTGCAGATGTCGGCGCCATCGTACCTTCGAAACGCAGCCGCTGCGACTCTCCCGACGGCGTAAATCCAAGCGGGCCATAGACTGCGGCGCCGGCCGACGTGGCATCGAGCCAGGTCGTGAGTTTTAATCTGGCGGCTGTATCGAGGCAGGCATCGAGCAGCTTGGTGGCGATGCCGCGCCGCTGCCAATCCGCCGTGACCAGCACCATGCTGATCCAGGCGTTGCCGCCGCCGTAAGGCAGCAGCGCCGCGGTAGCGATCAGCTGGCCCTCGCTGTCGCAGATACCGAACACGGTGCCCTCGATCAGAAAAAAGCGCCAGTCGGCCTCGGTCTGATTCCAGCGCGCTTCCTCGGACAGTGCGAGGCACGCAAGCGTATCGTCGATATGCAGTTCGCGGATGGCGCTGTGGTCAGTACCGCCCATCGCGGACCTCGTATTTTGTCGGCTTGCCGAAGCTCGGCATCGAACGTGCCACCCAGTCCGCGGTCCAGGCGATCAATTGGTCGGTATCGACGATCGGCAGCCCGAACAGCTTTGTTGCCAGCGATGTGTCGGTCAGCCACGCTGTCGGCTGCTCGATGCCGGTGATGACAGGCGTACGGCCGAGGCGGGTGCCAAGCTTCGCCGCGAGATCGCGCACCGCGAGGATCTCGTGGCCGCTGACGTTGATAGCGGAGGTCGGCGTGTCGCAATGCGCGAGGCAGCGCAGCGCTTGCGACGCGGCATCGCCCTGCCAGATGAAATTGACATGGCCGAGGCTGACGTCGATCGGCTTGCCCTGCAAGATTTTGCTGGCGATGTCGTGCAGCACGCCGTAGCGCATGTCGATCGCGTAGTTCAGCCGGAACAGCCGGCCCGGCGTCGAAAACTTGCGCGAAAAATATTCGAACATGCGCTCGCGGCCGACGCAGGATTGCGCGTATTCGCCGGGCGGATCGGGCTGCAGGCTTTCATCGGCGCCTTTGCCGGTCACCGGCACGAAGGGATAGACGCAGCCGGTCGAGAAGGCGACGATCCGGCTGTCCGGAAATGCCTGTGCGATCAGCGCCGGCACGTGGGCATTCATCGCCCAGGTCAGCGACAGGTCGCCCTCGGCGCCGAATTTTCGGCCGGCCATAAAGATAATGTTCGGCGATTTCGGCAGCGTTTGGATCGCGGCCTCGTCGAGCAGGTCGCAACTGATGGTCTCGATGCCGCGGATCTCCAGCCACGCTTTGGCTTCGGGGTCGCTGAAACGTGCGACGCCGATGACGCGGCGATCAGGTTGGGCAGCCTTGGCGAGGCCGGCCAGCGTCGGGCCCATCTTGCCGGCGACGCCGAGGATCATGATGTCGCCTTCGAGATCGGCGAGTTCGTCGATCAGCGCCTGGCTCGGCCGGCACAGCAAGTCGTCGAGGGCTTCGATATCGGGAATGGTGTCCGGCAGATTGTCACGCGTCAGCAGCATGTTTCGTCCCTGATTGTTATTGTTGCAGCCGGACATCCCGGACCACGAACATTCGTTCGAGGCCAAGCACCAGGCCGTAAAGCGCGACCCCAAGCAGGGTCAGCAGCACCACCGCCATCACCATGGCGGGCGTATCGAGCGACGACTGCACCTGGATCATCAGGTAGCCGAGCCCGCGTTCGGAGGCGATGAACTCGCCGACAATGGCACCGGCTACGGCCAGGATGGCGCCGACTTTCATGCCGGAAAATACATAAGGCAGCGCGCCCGGCAGCTGGATCTTGCGGAACAGCGTCCAGCGCGAGCCGCGCAGCGATTTCACCAGATCGAGCAGGTCGGGTTCGACCTCGCTGAGGCCGCGCGCCGTCGTCAGCAGGATCGGGAAGAAGCAGATGCTGAAGGCGATCAGGATGTTGGGAAAGATGCCGTAGCTGAACCAGACGATGAACAGCGGGCCGAGCGCCACTTTCGGAATCATGTTCAGCGTCACGAACAGCGGCAGCAGCGCCAGGCTGATCAGCGGCGACCAGCAGAACATTACGGCGAGCGCCACGCCCACGACAGCGCCGAGTGCAAAGTCGCCGAGGATTTCAATAGCCGTGACGGCAAGATTGGACAGCCACGCGTAATTCGGCGCGGCCAGCGTCTTCAGGGTCGCCAGCGGCGAGGGCAGAATGAACTTCGGGACATGAAAGGCATCGACCAGAATTTGCCACAGCACGATCACGGCGAGATGCACGATCATGATGATCGCAAACGACCGGGCCGATCGCATTCCGTCGCTGGACACCGCGTGCTCCTTCCGCCGTCCCGCCAGCGCCAAGCTGCCGCGGGCACTTGTCAGCCTAGCGCGATCGCATGCGTTAATCAACCATATGGTTGATTAGATCACGGCCGTAGCGCCTGCATCACCAGATCGACGACATGCCTGCGGCGCGCGCGCTTGGCGCCAGCGCTCGACAGGTCCTTGCCGAAGATCGCCGACAGCGTCGGCGTATTCGAAAAGAAGAAGTAGCTCAGCCCTGCAATCGAAATGTACAGATGCACCGGATTGATGCCCTTGCGGAAGGTGCCGGCCTTGATGCCTTCGGCGAGGATCTTTGAGACCATGTCGACCAGCGGCGAATGCATTGCCGCGAGCTTGCGCGAGCCGCGCACGTGTCTGGCGCCGCTGCGGTTTTCGTCGTTGAGCAGGACAATGAAATCCGGGTGCGCAGCGAGGTGATCGAACGAGGCCTCGATCAGCTTCCTGATCGCCTTGTCCGGCGGCAGGCCTGCCAGATTGAGTTCGCGCTCCTTCGCGCGGATCTCCTCATAGACCCATTCGAGTACCGCCAGGTACAGCGCGTCCTTGTCGCCGAAATAGTGATAGACCAGCTGCTTGTTGACGCCGGCCCGCGCGGCGATTTCATCGACCCGGGCGCCGGCGAGGCCGCTCTGCGCGAATTCGCGCCGCGCCGCCACTAGCAGCTTCTTCTGTGTCGCGGCCGGATCGCGCCTGCGTGGTTCGGCGGCAGTTGATCGTTGTTGCGGCATTTCCAACCAGACAGTTGACAATTCGTGTGGTCCCTTGTTGCATTGGTAGCCAGACGGACGCGCGACCACAAGCGTCATCGCTTCGGCCGGTCAGCCGGTCTCACACGGGAGAGCTGCCATGAAGGGTTTTGGGATTGCAGGGCTGGCGCTCGCATTGCTCACGCCAGCCATTCCCGCCGGCGCCGCGGAGTCCGTCAATCTGATCCTGAACTGGACGCCGACCGCGGATCACTCGCCTTATTACTATGCCAAGGCGCAGGGCTGGTACGAGAAGGCCGGCATCGATCTCAATATCGAGGTCGGCAAGGGGTCCGGCGTCTCGTCGCTGAAGGTTGGCTCCGGCGGCTCGGCCTTCGGCGTCGCCGATCTCGCCACCACGCTGGTAGCGAAGAGCAAGGGCGCCGATGTGGTCGCGCTGATGAGCGTCTATGCCAACACCGGCCAGACTTTCTACTGGCTGAAGAGCTACGGCGTCGATGGTGCCAAGGGATTCGCCGGCCACAAGATCGGCAATCCGCCCGGCGATGCCTCGCGGGTGATGTGGCCGGCCTTTGCCAAGGCGGCGGGCATCGCGCCGGACTCGGTGAGTTTTGTGAATATAGGGCCGACGGCAAAAATCGCGGCGCTGAAGAGCCACACCGTCGATATCATCAGCGATTTCTACAATGAGCACGACCTGAAGGTGAAGGAGTTCGGCGACGATCTCGGCTACATCAACTGGAAGGACATTGGCCTCAATCCCTACGGCAATTCGCTGATCGTCAATGGCGCGTTCCTGGCCAAGAACCCAAAACTGTCCGAGGATTTCGTCCGCATCACCCAGAAGGCCTTTGCCGCCTGCGTCGCCGATGTCGATCCCTGTCTGAAGGCGTTGCTCGATCAGGCCTCCGGCCTCGACAAGGATAACCAGCAGAAGCAGTGGGAGCGCATCAAGTTCCTGATGACCGATGAATTCACCACCACCAAGGCGCTGGGCTGGATCGACGCCGCCCGGATGCAGAAAGATTACGAACTGGTGCAGACCTATCTCGGCATGGAAAAGCCGTTCGCGGTGGAAACCGCCTTCACCACCAGGCTGCTCGATCCCGCGATCAAGATGGACGCCAGCAAGGTCAGGAAGTAGCTCCCGCCGGCAACGCGCGAAATTCAAACTTCGCCGAGCACATCGCGCCGACGTTTTTCCGACTCTTCCGCGTAACGCCGCAGCACATGGGCCTCGGTAAGCACGCCGATGACCCGGGCGCGATCCAGCGTATCGAGCACTGCGAGCGATTCCGCCTCGGCGCGATCGAATGCGGCAACGGCCTCCCGCACATTCCAGGTAGGGAGCAAAGTAAAGCCGCGGCTGCGCAAAATCTCGCGGATGCCGCCGGCGGCTTTCAGTTCCGGCGCATGCGCTTCCGCGACCAGCACGATGCCGGCATAGCGTTCGTCGCTGTCGATCGCGATCACCTGGGTCTTGGAGCCGAGGGGAAATGTCTCGCGAAATTGCGCGATGCTGAGATCGGCGTTCACTGTCACCATGTCCGCGCGCATCATGCTGCGAACGGTGAGGTCGCGAATCCAGCCGACATCGGCGGCGCTGCGAATGGTCTCGCCGCGCAGGTGCAGGCGCCATGTCGCGAAGGAATAGCCGAACAGTTCGCGCGTGGTTTGTGTGGAGACGATCACCGCGATCAGCACTGCGGTGGTGAGCCAGAGATTGCCGGTGGCCTCCAGCGCGATGAAGATCATGGTTAGCGGCCCGCCGATGATCGAGGCTGACAGCGCGCTCATGCCGATCACCGCATAGACGCTGGTGTCGAGATTGTGGGCGGGCAAGAGCGCGGAGAGGCCCGCTGCAAACAGGTGGCCGCCGAGCGCACCGAGCAGCAACGAGGCAAAGAACAGGCCGCCGCGGAAGCCCGACCCCAGCGAGATCACGGAGGCGATGGCCTTCAGTGCGAACACCGAGGCGATGACGGCGATCGGCATGGTGAACCCGCCGCTGACCTGTAGGGCGCCATGACCCGACGACAGCACCTCCGGCGTGATCAGCGCCAGCAGTCCGACGACCAGGCCGCCGAGTGCGGGCCGCAGCGGCGGCCACAGCCGGATTTTTGCCAGCACACTGTCGCATAGCGCGACGCCGCGCATGATGCCGATGCCGACCAGCGCAGCGATCAGACCGAGCAGGGCGGCGACCGCGAGATCCTGGCTGGCGACCTCGCCAATCTGGTTGACGGAGATGCCGAGCGACAGCGGCGAAAACGCCCGTGTCGCGGCATAGCCCGCCACCGCAGCGACGCCGATCGGCGTCAGGCTTGCCGGCGTATAGCCGCCGATGATCAGTTCGAAGGCGTAAAACGCACCCGCCAGCGGTGCGCCGAACGCGCCGGCGATGGCCGCCGCGGCGCCGCAGCCGACCATGATGCGTTGGTCGCTTCGCCGCAGATGCAGCGCGCGGCCGATCGACGCCGCGACGCCGCTGGCGATCTGGGTGTAGCCGGCTTCCAGCCCGACCGAGCCACCGACACCGCTCGACCACACTGTTTGCAACGCAACGATGACGCTGCCGCGGAACGACATCATGCCGCCATGCAGCGCATTGGCCTCGATCGGATCGATCTCGCGCTTCGGCCGCCAGCGCAGCAGCACCAGCAGGGCCACCCCGAGAACGAGACCGCCAAGCGTCGGTACCAGGATCGCGCGGACCGGATCGATCGCGGTCTGGCTCGACAATCGCTCGCCGAGCGGCAGGTTGAACAGCACCACGTGCAGCAGGTTCACCACGGCGCTCATCGCCGCCACCAGCAGTCCGGCGATGCCGCCGATCAGGGCCGCGACCGCGACGAGGCTGGTCTCTCGTGCGCGCACGAAAGTGCGCAGCCAGCGCGGCGCCTCAAGATAGGGATTGGATGAAGCCATGGCGGACGTCTGCATGCCCCAGGGGAATCTGATTGCCTTGTACGGGACCCCACACCGGC
Source organism: Nitrobacteraceae bacterium AZCC 2146 (assembly GCA_036924855.1). NCBI lineage: Bacteria > Pseudomonadati > Pseudomonadota > Alphaproteobacteria > Hyphomicrobiales > Nitrobacteraceae > Nitrobacteraceae bacterium AZCC 2146. Next base: position 2,402,439 of record JBAGRP010000001.1, on the reverse strand, counting down.
GGGCCACCGGCAAAATCGACTGGCCGCGATGCCCGGTCAAGGCGATGCAACGTTTTTGATGATTATAGGTGGAGCTGGCATGACGCCACGCGCGTTGCATCGGTGATGCCCATCATGCCATCAATGATAGGTATCGCTACCCCATGGCAGGCCGCATGATCCACGTCAGCTCTCTCAGCGGCCTCGCCGATGTCGCCGTCACGTTAGGTTCCTTCGATCTGCTGACGCTGCTGTCGCCGAGCGCCGCCGCGCACGACTGGAGCGGGCTCGCGCGTGAGCGACATCTGCAATTGGCGTTTCACGACATCGTGGTGCCGACGCCGGGCCTGATCGCGCCCGATGTGAATACCCTGCGGGAGATCCTCGATTTTGGCCGCGGCGGCACGGCGGAACGGCCGATGCTGATTCACTGCTGGGCTGGCATCAGCCGCTCCAGCGCCGCGGTCTACGCGATCGCTTGCGACCGCAACCCCGGCTTTGAGCGAGAAATTGCTGATGAGCTGCGCCGGCGTTCGCCTTATGTGACGCCGAACAGGCTGATGGTGCAGCTCGCGGATGACTTACTGAGCCGCGGCGGTGCGATGGTAGATGCCATCACTCGCATCGGCCGCGGCGCCGAAGCATTCGAAGGCGCGCCGTATCAATTGCCCGTAGTATGGCCTATCTGAGCATCGCCGCGGCGCCGAGCAGAAACCCGATCTCGAACACTTGCTCGATCGCGCCGAGCACGTCGCCGGTGTAACCGCTGAGCAGGCGGCGCGACCATCGCGCGAGCGCGGCGGCAAGGACCGCGCCGCAGAGCAGGCCGGTGACAACCGTCGCGATGGAAACAAACGCCAACGGCAGCGCCGCCAGCGTCACGACGATCAGCGCGAACCACAATTCTTCGGACCGGACCGGCGCTTCTGCATAGCTCACTTTCATCGTCGCGGTGTCGCCGGCATAGCTCAGATGATTCATCACGAAGGCTGGCGCCGCGCGCGCCGCCGCATGGGCTGCGATCAGGGCCGCGGCGGCGGCCCACAACGGCAATTCAGCGAGTGCTGCGACGCGCAGCGCCACGCCGAGCCCAAGCGCCAGCGCGCCATAGGTGCCGATGCGGCTGTCCTTCATGATCGCGAGGCGCTTCTCGACGCTCCGGCCGCCGCCAAAACCGTCGGCGGTGTCGGCAAGGCCATCTTCGTGCAATGCGCTAGTCATGATGATGCTCGTTGCTACCGCGAGCAAGGCGGCGACCGTCGGCCCCCCGAAACTGCTGGCGATCAGCAGGACAATTGCCGAAGCAAGTCCGACGCCCGCGCCCACCAGCGGAAAATATTTCATCGCCCGCGCGAGCCAGTCGGGTGCCATCGCCTCATGGGCATCCGGCACCCGCGCGATGGTGAGGAATCTGATCGCGTTGAGCAGATGGGCGTCGAAGCGCATTCAGATGTTTCCCGTCAGCACGTCGCTGAGATCCGCGACATCGGTCAGCAGCCGCGCCGCCGCGCGCACGAGGGGGACCGCGAGCAGGGCGCCGGTGCCTTCGCCGAGCCGCAGCCCGAGGTCGAGCAGCGGTGTGGCGTCGAGTGCGGCGAGCACGATGTCGTGGCCGCGCTCGGCGGAGCGATGCGCGAACACGCAATAGCCGCGCGCTTCCGGGCAGAGCCGGATCGCCAGCAGCGCTGCGGCGCTGGAAATAAACCCGTCGATGATCACCGGTCGCCGTTGCGACGCCGTGCCCAGCACCGCACCCGCCATCATGGCGATTTCCAGCCCGCCGAATTCGCTGAGCACGTCTAATGGCGCCGATGCATTGCTGCGCGTGGCCGCCATCTCGATCGCGGCACGCTTGCGCGCCATACCGCTGTCGTCCTGCCCGGCACCGACGCCGATGCAGTCATTGAGCGGCGCCGGCGCGAGGCGATGCACCAGCAGTGCGGAGGAGGCGGTGTTGCCGATTCCCATCTCGCCGAGCGCGAGAATGTCGGCGCCGTTCCTGATCTCGCGGATCGCCAACTTGCAGCCGTGATCCAGCGCTTCGGCCGCCTCTTGCGGTGTCATCGCCGGCCCGCGGGCCGCATTCGCGGTGCTCATGCGGATCTTCGCATCGATCAGGCGCGGATGCCCCGGCAATTCGGCAGCAACGCCGGCATCGATGACGCGGATTTCGACGTTGCTGGCGGCGGCAAAGGCATTGGCACTGGCGCGGCCGGCCAGATAGGTCATCACCATCGCCACCGTCACTGCGGATGGATATTGCGACACGCCTTCGGCGACCAGGCCATGGTCGGCGGCGAACACCAGCAGCACGGCATTGTCGCCGCGCGGCTCCCCGGGATGCCGGATCATGCCGAGCTGCACGGCGAGGTCCTCGATCCGGCCCAGCGAGCCCGGCGGCTTGGCCTTGCCGTCGATTCGCGCGCGCGCAACCGCCTCGATCGCTGGATCGAGCGGCGTAATGGCGGGCGGCTGCCACAGAGGCTGGGAATTTGCGGACATTTTGTTCCTTTTCGCGGAGACCTAACTGACGCATCCGGCGGGATCAGGTCAACACCGGCACTCGCCGGAGCGGCTGTCGCCGGAGCGGTTGACCGCGGGGACCCCGCCCGGTAGCGTCGCGCCCGATGGTCCTTCCGCGTGGAAGGTGAAAAGGGAAGCCGGTGCGAGAATCCTCAATGCCGGCGCTGCCCCCGCAACTGTAAGCGACGAGCCCTCGCCGGTGCCACTGGGAATCCCTGGGAAGGCGGCCGAGGGCAACGACCCGCGAGCCAGGAGACCTGCCATCACGAACTGTGCTTTGGAGGCGTCGTCGGGCGGGGTGCACCGGGCGGGAGCGAGTTGACGGCGTGGGCCGTCAGCGCGACCCAACAAAGCTCGCGGCCCTCTTAATGAGGGCACTGATGTGAGCATGTGATGGATCGCGACAGCGCCGATTTTTTTGGTGAACAGATTTTGGCTGAACCGCCGCGCCCCGCGCCGGTGGGTCCCGTCGTCGTCAGCGTCTGCACCACCTGCAAGGCCGCCGACGGCAGCGGCGCAGTGGTGGGCCCCGAAATGTTTGCCGCCGTGCAGGCCGCGCTTGGCAGTGCCGATGCGGCCATTATTGTTCGTCCGGTGCAATGCCTCAGCGTCTGCAAGCGGCCTGCGACGGTCGCGGTGACCAGCCCCGACGGCTACACCTTCCTGTTCGGCGATCTGCAGACCGAGAGCGGCACCGCCGCCTTGGTGTCGTTCGTTCAATCCTATCAGAAGTCCGATTACGGGCTGGTGCCGTGGCGCGAGCGCGCCGAGGTGTTGCGTAAGGGCATGGTGGCGCGGGTCCCGCCGATGCGCTGGTCGCCGGACGACGGGCGCGCGCCGAAATGACGTCGCGTGCCACCACACTGGTGCTCGGCGGCGCGCGCTCCGGCAAGTCTGCCTTCGCCGAACGTCTGATCCACGACAGCGGGTTGACGCGCGTCTATCTCGCCACCGCGACCGCCGGCGATGACGAGATGACAACCCGCATCGCGCAGCATCGCAAACAGCGCGATGACGGTTGGATCACCATCGAGGAGCCGCTGGCGCTGGTCGATGCGCTGACGCGCGAGGCGACCCACGGCCGTGCCGTGCTGGTGGATTGCCTGACGCTGTGGCTGTCGAACCTGATGTTCGCCGAACGCGACCCCGAGATCGAAGCGCGCCGCCTGGTGCGATTCCTCGGCGTTGCGAAATATCCGATCGTTTTCGTTTCCAACGAGATCGGCCTCGGCCTGGTGCCGGAGACGCCGCTCGGCCGCGCATTCCGCGATGCGCAGGGCCGCCTCAACCAGATCGTCGCGGCCGCCGTGCCGCAAGTCGTGTTCATTGCAGCCGGGCTTCCGCTCTGGCTGAAACGCCATTCTCAGGAGTCGTAAAAAATGTCTCGTGTCCCCGTCACCGTGCTCACCGGCTTTCTCGGCGCCGGCAAGACCACGCTGCTGCGCTCGCTACTGACCCAGGCCGATGGCCGCCGCATCGCCGTCATCGTCAATGAATTCGGCGATGCCGGCTTCGACGGCGGTCTGGTCGAAGAATGCGCGGCCAAGGCCTGCGCGCCCGGCGATATCATCGAACTCACCAATGGCTGCATCTGCTGCACAGTCGCCGATGATTTCATCCCGACCATGGACAAGCTGTTGTCGCGCGAATACCCGCTCGACGCCATCGTGATTGAAACGTCGGGATTGGCGTTGCCGCAGCCGTTGCTGAAGGCCTTCGCCTGGCCCGCAGTGAAGACGCGTGCCACCGTCGATGGCGTCGTCACCGTGGTCGATGCGCTGGCGCTGTCGGAAGGCCGGGTCACGCTGGACGAGGACGCCGTCGCCGCCCAACGCGCCGCGGATGATGCACTTGATCATGACGATCCGATTGAGGAAGTGTTCGAGGATCAGCTGGCCTGCGCCGATCTCGTGGTACTGTCGAAAAGCGATCTGGTGTCGCCGGAGAAGCTCGCCGAGATCGAGGCGAAGCTGAAGGCTGTGCTGCGTCCCGGCGTCAACATCGTGCGCTCGAAGGGCGAACTGACGCCCGCAGTGTTGATCGGTCTCAATTCTGCCGCCGAGGATGACATGGCCGCGCGCGCCGGCCACCACGGCGAGGAGGAAGAGCACGACCATGATGATTTCGACAGCATCGTGGTGACGCCGTCCGCCGCGATCAGCGTCGATGCGATGCGTGCCAGGGTCAGCGACGCGTTGGGCCTCGACGGCGTGCTGCGCGTCAAGGGCCACGCCCGCATCACCGACAAACCCGCGCCGATCGTGGTGCAGGCCGTCGGCGGCCGTGTCGAGCTGGCCTTTGCGCGTCCGGACGTGAAGCAGGCCGAGCATCTGGTGGTGATCGGCTTGAAGGGATTTGACGGCGACGCGGTGCGAAGGGCGTTGGCGGGGTAGGGACGCATGCACCTGAAGCTCGATCCCACCGGCAATATTGACGACGGCGACGTCGCCCGCGATCTCGGGCAGGACACCGCCGATATCGTCGTGCTGTCGGCGGCAGACAGCGATCTCTCTGCGTTCAACGCAGCGCATGCGATGCTGCCGAACGATTTCCCGAGCGTGCGGCTGACCAACCTGCTGGCGCTCGGCCATCCCGCCTCGGTGGATCTCTATGTCGAGCGCACGCTGCGTGACGCCAAGATCGTCGTGCTGCGCATGCTCGGCGGCGAGAGCTACTGGCCGCATGGCGTCGAGAGCCTGCGCAGCGATGCGCTGCGCCGCGGCACGCTGTTCGCCTGTATTCCCGGCGAGTTGCACTGGGACCTCGGTCTCGCCAAGCGCGGTACATTGAATAGCGAGGATACTCACTCATTGTGGTGCTACTGCACCGAGGGCGGCGTCGATAACGCGCAACTGGCGCTTCGCTTCGCCGCGCATCTGATCGGCCACGGCGACATGCCGCCTGCGGCTCGGCCGATGCCGTCGGCCGGGTTCTGGCCGAGCGAACCCGCGAGTGACGATCGCCCAAATGCCATCGTGATTTTCTACCGCGCGCTGGTTGCCGGCGGCGATACAGCGGCGATCGAGGCGCTGCGCGTGGCGCTGGGAGCGCGCGGCCTCAACGCAGTCTGCCTCTATGTGACCAGTTTGAAGGACGAACGTTCTGCTGCATTTCTGCGCGCGGCACTAGCGGCGCATCCGCCCGATATCATCATCAACGCCACCGCTTTTGCGACAGCCACCGCCCATGACGATGCCGGCGTGCTGGCGGCGTCGGGATGTCCGATCCTGCAGGTGGCACAGGCCGGCATTTCGCGGGCCAACTGGGAGTCCTCGACCCGCGGCCTGACGCCGCGTGATCTCGCGATGCATGTGGTGTTGCCGGAGGTCGATGGCCGAATCTTCGCCAACGCCATCGCCTTCAAGGAGCGCGACGACAGCGACACCGGTTTTGCGCCGACCACGTTGCGGCCGGTAGCAGATCGCATCGATGCCACCGCCGATCTGGCGCGCGCCTGGGTGCGCTTGCGCCGAACGCAAATCCCGAACCGCCGCGTCGCGCTGATCCTCGCTAACTATCCGAATCGCGATGGCCGCCTCGCCAATGGCGTCGGCTTGGATACGCCGCAAAGCCTGATCGATGTGCTTGGCGCGATGCGCAGCGCCGGCTACGCCACCGACAATGCGCCCGATGATGCCGCCATCATGATGCAACTGCTGCAGGACGGCCCAACCAACGCGCTGGCTGGACGCACCGATCGCAGCGGCGGCGCGTCGTGGCCGCTCACCGACTATCGCGCTGCTTTCGCGACGCTACCGGTCAATGTGCAGCGCGCGATCGAGAATCGCTGGGGCCAGCCGGAGCAGGATCCGCATGTCGCCGATGGCGCGTTTCGCCTTGGCCTGCATCGCTTCGGCAACATCGTGGTCGGCGTGCAGCCGGCGCGAGGCTACAACATCGATCCAAAGAGCACCTATCACGATCCCGATCTGGTGCCGCCGCATCATTACCTCGCGTTCTATCTCTGGATCAGGCGCACCTTCGATACCCACGCCATCGTCCATCTCGGCAAGCACGGCAATCTCGAATGGCTGCCGGGCAAAAGCGCAGGCCTGTCCGCGGACTGTCTGCCCGATGCGGTGCTGGGGCCGCTGCCGCATCTCTATCCCTTCATCGTCAATGACCCCGGCGAGGGCATCCAGGCCAAGCGCCGCGCGTCAGCCGTGATCATCGATCACCTGACGCCACCGATGACCCGCGCCGAACTGCATGACGATCTGGCCCGGCTGGAAAACCTGGTGGACGAATACGCTCTCGCCACCGATCTCGACCCGAAACGCGCCGCACTGATTGCCGAAGACATTCTGTCGATGGCGCGGGCGCAGCAGCTCGATGCCGACGTTAACGTCAACAGGGACACGCCGACCAACGAGGCGCTGCGCGCGCTCGATGCGCATCTCTGCGATCTCAAGGAAATGCAGATCCGTGACGGCCTGCATGTGTTCGGCCGCATACCGGCAGACGCCCAGCGCAACGACCTGCTGGTCTCGATCGCGCGGTTGCCACGCTCGGAGACGAAGCCGCAGGATGCTTCGCTACATCGCGCACTGGCAGCCGATCTCGGCCTCGGTGCGTTCGATCCGCTGACCCGTGATCTCGCCGATGAATTTCTGGGGTCTCGCCCGGCGATTCTTGCGGAGATCAGCGCGGACGCGTGGCGTACGACCGGCGATACGGTCGAACGCATCGAGATGCTGGCGCTTCAGCTCGTCTCCGGCGAGCGGTCTTGCAACCCCGCATGGACGCGCACGACCGAGGTGCTCGGTTGGATCGATGCAAAACTCCGCCCCGCCATCGACGCTTGCGGCGATGCCGAAATGGCTGCGTTCCTGCGCGGTCTCGACGGCCATTTCATCCGGCCCGGACCGTCCGGTGCGCCGACGCGCGGCCGACCGGACGTGCTGCCGACCGGGCGCAATTTCTTCGCCGTGGATGTCCGCGCGGTGCCGACGCCGTCGGCGTGGCGGATCGGGCAACTTGCCGCTGAGCGCCTTGTCGAAGGCTACTGGCAGGAGGCCGGCGAATGGCCGCGCGCCATCGCGCTATCGGCCTGGGGCACCTCGAACATGCGCACCGGCGGCGACGATGTCGCGCAGGCACTGGCGCTGATCGGCGCCCGTCCGCTGTGGGAAGAAACCTCCGGTCGCGTCACCGGCTTTGCCATCACGCCGCTGTCCGAACTAAAGCGTCCGCGCGTCGATGTGACGTTTCGCGTCTCCGGCCTGTTTCGCGATGCGTTCCCCACCCAGATGGACATCATCGGCTCAGCCGTCGGCGCCATCGCTCTGCTGGATGAGTCCGATGAAGCCAATCCGATTGCCGCCAATGTCCGCGCCAAGGCGCTGGTGCTGGAAGCCGGCGGCATGAACTGCGAGATCGCGCGGCGGCAGGCGGCGCGCCGCGTGTTCGGCTCAAAACCCGGCGCCTATGGCGCGGGGCTGCAGGCGTTGATGGACGAGGGCGGCTGGGACAAGCGCGCGGATATCGCCGACGTCTATCTCGACTGGGGCGGTTATGCGTATGGTAGCGGCGTCGATGGCGAGGACGCGCGCAGCGATTTCGCCGAGCGGCTTGCAGGCATTGATCTTGTGGCGCAGACGCAAGACAACCGCGAACACGACATTCTGGATTCCGACGACTACTATCAATTCATCGGCGGCCTCGCCGCGACGGTGCAGACCCTGCGCGGCTCCGCGCCCCGCATCGCGCATATCGACACCTCACGGCCGGAAGCGCCGCTGTCGCGGCCGCTGAGCCATGAAATCTCCCGGGTAGTGCGCGGCCGCGCCGCCAATCCGAAATGGATCGCCGGCGTGATGCGCCATGGCTACAAGGGCGCGTTCGAGATCGCCGCCACTGTGGATTACCTGTTCGGCTTTGCTGCCTCGACCGACGCGGTGTCCAATCACCATTTCGATCAATTGTTCGCTTCCTATCTGGAGGACGAGCACGTACGTGATTTCATGCAAACCGCCAATCCGGCCGCGCTGCGCGAGACCGCCGCGCGCTTTGCCGAAGCGATCCGCAGGGGCTTGTGGACGCCACGCTCGAATCGCGCTGCTGATCTGATCGCCGAACTTTTGCCGACTGCACACAGGGAAATCGCATGACCGGAATCTCACACGACGAAGAGGCCGAGAACGCCCGCCACAAGGCCAAGGCGCAGAAGCATAAGGCGGCGCGCGACAAGATCATGGCGACCAAGACTGGCGAGAAAGGTCTGCTGATCGTCAACACGGGCACTGGCAAGGGCAAGACGTCGGCGGCGCTCGGCATGGTGTTTCGCCACATCGGCCATGGCTACCCGGTCGGCATCGTGCAGTTCACCAAGTCGCCCGAATGGGACACCGGCGAAGCGCGCCTCCTGAAGACATTTCCCGATCTGGTGACACTGCACATCATGGGCGAGGGTTTTACATGGCTTACCCAGGATCGCGAACGCGACATCGCCGCGGCCACCGCCGGCTGGGAACGCGCCAAGGAGATGATCCGCGATGATCGTCACCGCATGGTGCTGCTCGACGAGCTCAATATCGTGCTGCGCTACGACTATCTGCCGCTGGAGGATGTGCTGAAATTCCTGCGCGACGAGAAGCCGGCCGACAAGCATGTCGTCATCACCGGCCGCAATGCCAAGCCGGAGTTGATCGAGATGGCCGACCTGGTCACCGAGATGACGCTGATCAAGCATCCGTTCCGCGCCGGCGTGAAGGGCCAGAAGGGCATCGAGTTCTAGGATATGAAATATTTCGCTGTCATTCCGGGGCGCGCGCAGCGCCAGCTGCACGCGAACCCGGAATCCCGAGATGTTCATCCATCTCTGGATTGCGGGTCTGCACCTTCGTCGGCTGCGCCGACCAAGGCGCATCCCGGAATGACAATCTGATTCTGCCGGACATGATATTCTCATGATCACACCCACCCCCGCACTGATGATCCAGGCCACCGGCTCCAATGCCGGCAAGTCGACCTTGGTGGCCGGACTCGCGCGGGCGCTGGTGCGGCGCGGGTTGAAGGTGGCGCCGTTCAAGCCGCAGAACATGTCGAACAATGCCGCCGTCGCGGTCGACGGCGGCGAGATCGGCCGCGCCCAGGCGGTGCAAGCGCGTGCGGCAAGGATGGCGCCCAGCGTGCACATGAACCCGGTGCTGTTGAAGCCGGAGACCGACACCGGCGCGCAGATCATCGTGCAAGGCCAACGCTGGGGCACGCTGCGAGCGAAAAATTATCTGGAGAAGAAGGCGGCGCTGCTGCCCGCCGTGCTGGAGAGCTTTGCGCATCTCGCCCGCGATGCCGACATTGTCCTCGTCGAAGGCGCCGGCAGCCCGGCGGAGATCAATCTGCGCGCTGGCGACATCGCCAATATGGGCTTCGCTGCCGCTGCCAATGTGCCTGTCGTGCTCGCCGGTGACATCGATCGCGGCGGCGTCATCGCCAGCCTCGCCGGCACCCATCTCGTGCTGGAGCCGGACGAGCGCGCGCGGATCCATGGCTTCATCATCAACAAGTTTCGCGGCGATCCCAGTCTGTTCGACCAGGGCCTGACGGCGATCACGCGTCTCACTGGCTGGCCGTCGCTCGGCGTGGTGCCATGGCTGCCGCTGGCGGCCTGGCTGCCGGCGGAAGATGCCGTTGGTCTCGATCGTATCCACGCATCATCCGCGACGCGCATCATCGCCGTGCCCGTGTTGGCACGCATCGCCAATTTCGACGACTTCGATCCGCTTGGCATGGAGCCCGGCGTGAAGCTGGTGTTCGTGCGGCCGGGTGAACCGATCCCGGGCAATGCCGACGTGGTCATTCTGCCTGGCAGCAAATCCACCATCGGCGACCTCGCTTATCTGCGTGCGCAGGGCTGGGACATCGACATCAAGGCCCATGTCCGACGCGGTGGCCATGTGCTGGGCTTGTGTGGCGGCTATCAGATGCTCGGCAACACCATCACCGATCCCGATGGCGTTGATGGGTCAGCGGGGACGGTCGATGGCCTCGGCCTGCTCGATATCGCCACCGTCATGAGTCCGGATAAATCCACCACGCTGATCACAGGCACGCATTGCGCCACGGGCGCGGCGATCGAGGGCTATGAGATCCATCTCGGCCGCAGCGAAGGCGCCGACTGCATCAGGCCGTTGTTGATGATCGGCGGCCGTGCCGATGGCGCAGCGTCGCCCGATGGCCGCGTGCAGGGCACCTATGTGCATGGGCTGTTCACCGGCGACGCCTTTCGCAAGGCCTGGCTCGCTTATCTCGGCATCGGGTCAACGCTGGCCTATGAGGCGCGGATCGAATCCGCGCTCGACGCGCTGGCCGATCATTTCGAGAAAAACCTCGATATCGAGCAGATCCTCAAAATCGCCCGCAGCCGTCAGAGCACCAGCGCCAGCGCGGCATAGACCGCCGCCTGCAGCAGACAGGCCGCCACGAACAGATCGAGCGCGTGGCCGATATCGTTCGGCGTCGCGTCCTTGCGCGCGTCGGCGTTGAGGAAGGGATCGTTCACTTCGCCTTCGGCATAGCGCCGCGGCCCGGCCAGCGCGATGCCCAGGGCGCCGGCCATGGCGCTTTCCGGCCAACCGGCGTTCGGCGAGCGATGCTTTGGCGCATCGCGCAGCATGACGTTGAATGACGTCGCCATCGATCCATGGACGATCGGCGCGACGAGCGCGATCAGCAGGCCGGATATTCGCGCCGGAATGAGATTGACGAGATCGTCGAGCCGCGCCGCCGCCCAGCCGAAGGATTCATAGCGCTGAGAGCGATGTCCGATCATCGAATCGGCGGTGTTGATGGCCTTGTAGGCGATCAGGCCGGGCAGGCCGAGCAGCGCCAGCCAGAAGATGGGCGCGACGATGCCGTCGGAAAAATTCTCGGCTGTCGATTCGATCGCCGCGCGCGACACAGCTGCTTCATCGAGTTGCTCCGGATCGCGCCCGACGATCATCGCCACAGCCTTCCGCGCGGCAACAAGGCCGCCCTCGGCGAAGGCGACGCGGACACGGGCGACGTGCTGGTACAGGCTGCGCTGCGCGAGCAGCGCGGAAGCCAGGAGGCCCTCTGCCGCAATTCCGGACCAGCTTTGCCGCAAGATTTTCTCAAGCAATAAGCCAATGATTACGGCGCCGGCAACTAGTAAAATCACGGTGCCAACCCCAGCGATTTTCCGCTGTTGGGGCGACCAGTCCGTGCGATTGAGCGTCCGCTCCAGGAATCCGATAGCATTGCCGATCCACACCACCGGATGCGGCACGCGCCGCCAGATAAAATCGGGATCGCCGATCACCGCATCGAAAACAATCGCCGCGACGACAACTAACATCATGTCGTCGGCTATCTGCACCTCAGCGCTCCACACGCTCGAGTTCCGAGGCCAGCCTGTCCAGCGCTTCCGACAGCATCGGCCCGCCGCAATTGATCAGCTTTTCCGGAATCACGAGGCGTTTCGATGCGGGATAGAAGCGCTGCAACGCTGGATGCAGCAGAAAGGCGCGGCCTTCGTCCTCGGCAAAATTGCTGCCTTCGGAGAGCAGCAGGAAATCAGGCTTCAGGCTGACGATGGCTTCCAGCGATGCGTAGCCACCGAGCTTGAGGCCGAGATCACGCGCGGCACTGTCAAGTCCGACAGTCGCCAGCAATGCGCCGGTGAGGCTGTCGCTGCCCGAAACCCAGCCACGCCGCGACAATGCCAGCACGCGATAGCGTTTTCGCGCGGCGACTTCCCGTGTGCGGGCAATGGCCGCTTCCAGCCGCACGACTTCCGCTTCGGCGCGATCGGGATGCTGCACCAGATCGCCCATTCGCCGAATCTGTTTTTTGACATCCTCCATCGAACGCGGCACGTCGAACTCGGCAACGCGCAGCCCTTTGTCCTTGAGCAATTCGCGCGTCGCGCGCTTGGTGTAGCGGCCGGATACGACGATGTCCGGCTGCAGCACCAGCACATCCTCGGCCTCGCCAGACAGCAGCGGAAATTGCGCGGCCTTTGCGGCATCCCAAGAGCGGGTGGCATCGCGGGCATAGGGGCTGAGGCCCAGAATCTGCGCGGGATCGGCCAGCGTCATCAGCAATTGATCGGTGCACAGGTTGATCGAGGCGATGCGCGGTGGCTCGGCGGCGTACCCTGCATTGGCCGTTCCGATGCCGAGCGTCATCGCCAGCGCTGCCAACAGGCGCCGCACCCCCTCGCGCTTTGACGCGGATGATGGCATGAAGCTGACATGAAGCATGGCGGCGATCTCACCGAAGCAATGACGCGTTACGGCGGCGCGCCGGAGGCGTGGCTTGACCTCTCGACCGGGATTAATCCGTGGCCGTGGCCGATTTCTGCTGAATTGCCCGACCTTGTCTGGCAGCGACTGCCGGTGCGCGCGGACGAAGCAGCGCTGCTCGCCGCTGCGCGAAGCGCCTATCGTGTGCCGGATCGCACCGACATCGTCGCCGCTGCCGGCACACAGACGCTGATCCAGTGGCTGCCCCATCTTGCTTCGCCCGGACCTGTTGCCATCGTCGGCCCGACCTATAACGAACACGCGCCGGCCTGGCGCAATGCCGGCCACGACGTTATCACGATCACGGATCTCAGCGAATTGCCCGAACTCGCCGTTCATGCCGTGATCGTCAACCCCAACAACCCCGATGGCCGCATCGCCGACCACGCCACGCTCGCTGATATCGCGGCGACGCTGCAACATCGCGGCGGCTGGCTTGTGATCGACGAGGCCTTTGCCGATCTCGATCCGGCGATCAGCGCCGTTGCGTTGTGCGAGGACCTGCCCGTCGTCATCCTGCGCTCGTTCGGCAAATTCTATGGCCTTGCCGGATTGCGGCTCGGTTTCGCGATTGGAGCACCGGATATCGCGCAGCGCGTCGCAACCGCGCTCGGTCCATGGGCTTGCTCCGGCCCCGCGCTTCACATTGGCGCCGCGGCGCTGCGCGATCAGGCCTGGGCGGACCGCGCACGCGATGCGCTGATACAGCAGGCGAACAGGCTCGACAATGTCCTGATAGAAACCGGTTTTGAGATTGGCGGCGGCACGTCCCTGTTCAGGCTGGCGCGCCATTGCGATGCATTGAAGCTGCACGCCGTTCTGGCGCGAAAGCATATCTGGTGCCGCAGCTTCGATTTCGCCGACGATCTTCTGCGTTTCGGCCTGCCGCCGGACGAGGCCGCGCTGGATCGATTGGCTGCCGCGCTGACGCTGGGCTAATGACCCGGACATCGATCAAATCCCCGCCCAAGGCAGGATCACGGTCTCGCTTTGATAGTCGGCGCGATAGGCTGATATCCGGAACACGTCTGCCATGATCTGGTTCGACAATGCGTCGGCTGGCGAGCCATGCGCGACGAGGCGGCCCTCCGACATCACCAGCACGGTATCGGCGAAGCGGGCGGCGAGACCAAGATCATGGGTCACCACGATCACCAGCACGCCGCTGTCGGCGACATCGCGCAGCTTCTTCATCACGTCGATCTGGTGGCGCGGATCGAGCGAGGCGGTCGGCTCGTCAGCCAGCACGATCGGCGCTTCCACCGCCAGCACGCGCGCCAGCGCCACGCGGCTGCGTTCGCCGCCGGACAGTTCAGTGACGCGGCGCGCCGCGAACGGCATCACGTCAGTGGCCTGCATCGCGCGCAGCACCGCGGCTTCGTCTGCCGGCGAAAGCCGTCCCGGGTCGGTGCCGCCATGCGGATAACGGCCGAGCGCGACGACATCCTTCACATCGAGCGGCCAGTGCACGACGTGGCCTTGCGGCAGATAGCCGAACCGTTTGGCGCGTTCGCGCAGCGACAGGGATGACAGCACCTCGCCACCCACATGGACCGCGCCGCTCGATGGCTGCAATCCCGCCAGCGCGCGCAACAGCGTGGTCTTGCCGGCGCCGTTCGGCCCGACCAGCGCGACCAGATGCCGGCGTTGAAGTGAAAGCGATACGTCCTGCAGTACGGCACGGCCGGACAGCGTTACGTCGAGATGGTTCGCGGTAAGTAGCGCCTGATCGCTCATGCAATGCCTCCTCCCAGTGCGCGGCGTTCGCGCACGATCAGATAGAGGAAGAACGGCACGCCGATGATCGAGGTCAGCACGCCGACCTTGATGTCGGTGGTCGACGGAATGATACGCACCGCGATGTCAGCGGCAAGCAGCAGTGCGGAGCCGGTCAGTGCGCTTGGCACCAATAGACGCGTGGGATCATGACCGATCAACGGCCGCATCAGATGCGGCGCAACGAGACCGATGAAACCGATGGTGCCGGTGACGGCGACGGCGCCGCCGACGCCAAGCGCGACGCCGATAATCACCAGCAATCTCAATCGGCTGACATCGACGCCGAGGCTCTGTGCGGTCTCCTCGCCGAGGCTCAGCGCGCGGAAGGCGCTGCGCTGACTCATCAGCAATATCGCGCCGGCGGTGATGAACGGCAGCGCCAGCGTGACATGGCGAAAACTGCGGTCCTCCAGCGATCCCAGCAGCCAGAACGCGATTTCGAGGGCGGCGAATGGATTGGCCGACAGGTTCATCACCAGGGAGGTCGCGGCCCCCGCAAGGCTGGAGATCGCAAGCCCGGCAAGGATCAGCAGCAGCAGCCCGGCGCTGCGTCCGGCAATGCTCAGCAGCACGAATACCGAGGTGAATGCCATGGTGATGCCGGCGACCGGCAGCGCCCATGAACGGACGTCGGCCCAGCCGAGCGCGATGATCAGCACCGCGCCGAACGCCGCGGATTGCGGCGCGCCGAACAGCGACGGCGAGGCGAGGGGATTGCGTAGCAGGCCCTGCAGCGCCGCGCCGGACAGTCCCAGAATGGCGCCGATCGCGAGGCCGAGGATCGCGCGCGGCAGACGGATTTCGCGCACGATGGTCTGCTGCACGTCGCTGCCGCCGCCGAACAGCGCGTCAAGAACGGTGACCGGCGACAGCTTGACAGGGCCAGTGCCGAGCGAGCCCAGCGCCAGCAGCGCCACCAGCACGGCGAGCGCGATGGTGGTCGCGATCACCGGACGCCGTGCTGATGGAGCTGATATCACCATGTGGCGTTGAATCCTGCGTAAGCGGCAGGACCCGTGGTGCCGAAATTGAGAACCTCCTGATAATGTTCGTTCAGGATGTTCTCGCCGCGGGCAAACACCTTCCAGTTGGGGGCGATCTTGTACTCGGTATAGAGGTCGACGCGGGTATAGGCATCGACCTGGCCGATCTGGTTGGCGCTGCTGAAGCGTTTCGACACGGTCGTGACCCGCGGTTCGATCAGCCATTTGTCGGTAGGCGTAATTGTCAGCGCAAAGCGGGCCAGGTTTTTCGGCCGCCGCGCGAGGATGGCGCCGTTCGAAAGATCGATGGCGTGGAGATAGGTGTAAGCTGCGTTGAATTTCAGCAGTCCGGGCAGGATATCGATGGTCGACCCGACTTCCAAACCACTGGTCTCGGCGCGCGCGACGTTGACGTAGTACCCGAGCGGATGGGCACTGTCGGTGGTGAAGTTGATGAGATTGCTGAACTTGTTTTCAAATGCGGTGATCGACAGCACGGCCCGGCCATTGAAGAACGACTGGTCGATGCCGGCGTCGTAGCCGAAGCTTTCCTCGGGAGTGAGCGCGGGATTGCCGTTAACTGGCGAGTAGAGCTGAAAAAGCGTCGGAGCCTTTGCGCCGGTTCCGGCGCTGGCGTGCAACTTGGTCCCGGTTTCAGCGATATTGTAGGCGGCGGTCGTGCGCCATGTCTCGAACCGGGCCACATCCACGACGTCATCGATGCGGCCGCCAACGGTGACGCTCAGCCGTTCACCGATCGGAAGTTGCCAGAGTGCGAACAGGGCGTTGGTTTCCTGCGATTTGTTGAGTTGTGGCGTCGCCGGACCAGGCAACGGTAGGAGATTGGTCTGCGAAATATCTGCCGTCTCGTGCTGGGTCTTGGTGCCATAAACCAGCAATCCCGCTGGTCCCAGCTTGAGCGTGCCCTGGTATTCCGCGCCGATACTGTTGCCGATGTAGCTCGACGCGACGACCTTCGTATTCGCTGGTAGCGTATTGGTCGTGTAGGTCGTTTCATTGAAGGTGCGTTCGATGTGGGTGTCGAAGACGCTGACTTCATGGGTCAGCACGCCGTTCAAGCTATCGAACGTGGCCTTCCCCCACACCTGGTCAAGCTGACGCGTGGCCGTATTGGGTGTGTCGGGGAACTGCGGCTTGGTTGAGGTCGCGCTATACACAGCGTTGTCGTAAGCGGATCGTGTGAATGACGACAGGATGCCGGATTCCAGCTTCACGCCTTCACCTGCGTCGTAGCCTATCCGCGCTGAGCCACCGACGCGATCAAAGCCGTCGCGTTCAAGATTTGGAAACTTGGCTTCGAGCGCCGGAATGCGGTAGCCGAAGCGCGAAAAACCGTTGCTGTGCTGGCCGCTGCCGGTGAAGGCGTAGGACCATGGGCCCGTCGAACCGGTCAGCGAGCCGCTGGTCGAGGCGGTTCCGTAGCTGCCGCCCTCGGTGCGCACGTTGAACTGCGCCGGGCCGCTGCCCTTCGTGGTAATGATGTTGACGACGCCAGTCATCGCATCGGAACCGTAGAGCGCGCTTTGCGGCCCCTTCAGCACTTCGATGCGTTCGATCGCCGACGGCGCGAACATCGCGAAATCGTAGTCGCCGCTCGCGGCGGTGGGATCGTTGATGCGGATGCCGTCGATCATCACCAGCGTCTGGCCGGTGTTGCCGCCGCGCAAACGGATATTGGTGGTCGAGCCGGGGCCGCCGGTTTCGGTAATGTCGAGGCCGGGGACGGTGCGCAGCGCATCGACCAGCGAGCCGGGATTGCTGGTTGCAATCGTCTCGGCGCTGACAACGCTGATGGCGCTGCCGGACTTGCTGATCGGCTCGGAGGTTCGGTCGGCCGTGACCACGAGGTCTGGCAGTTTTTCGGGACTGGACTGGGCGCGCGCGGCGCCATTGTAGCAGGAGAAAGCAAACACGGCTGCCGTACCGGCAGCAAGATTCCGGATAGCCATAGGACCCCTTCCGTCGACCCACCGTCGAACGAGTTGAAATGAGTCACTGGCCGGTCTCCTGGCTCGCGGTCTTCTCCCGGTCCGCCTTCCCGAACCTGCGTGCAGGTTCAGTGGCTTAATGGACCGAAAATGGCCGCTTACAGTTGCGGGGGCAGCCGCGGCATTGGGGAGTAATCCCCGCACCGCATTCCCGTTTCACCTCCTCGCGGAGGCACCGATGACGATAGACAGGAAGCACAGTGCGCGGCGTCACGCAACTGGCATCGACGCATTACTCGCCCTGCAAGGCGGCGAGGACGTCGTCGGGGCGTTCCACCATCATCATGTGGCCGGCGCCGGGCAGAATCACCGTGCGGGCATTTGGTAACGCCGAGGCCAGCGCCTTGCCGGCCTTCGCGGGAGTCATCATGTCGCGTTCGCCGAGAATGAGCGTGACCGGAATCGCCATCTGCGCGGCGGCGGCGAGCGCATTCTGATAGGCGTTGCAGGCGGCGAGATCGGTGAATAGCACGCCGGGCTTTGTGGTTTCGAGCACACGCTGCGCGCCGCCATGCATCCACAGGCCGGGCGCGAGGCTGCCGCCGAGTTCGGCCTGAAAGCCGAGGCCCCAGATCGACACCATGTCGATCGCGCTATGCGCATTGGCCTCGGCGTCCTTCAGCAGGTCCGGGCCGACCGTCATCGTCGCCGCGGTACCCATCAGATCGAGCCGCGTGATCTTGGCCGGATGCCGCGCCGCGGTTTCCAGCGCGATCAGCGAGCCCATCGAATGGCCGATAAGTCGCGCACTTGTCGCGCCGGCGGCATCGATCAGCGCCGCGGTCCAGTCGGCGAGATCGGCGATCGTTGTCAGTGGGGCGCCTGACGAGCGGCCATGGCCCGGCAGATCCGGCGCCAGCACGGCATAGCCATGATGCGCGAACCAGCGGCTGTGCAGCGCCCAGGTCGAATGATCGAAGCCGGCGCCGTGGATCATCACGACGACTGGCAATGCCGGATTGAAGGCGCGGCCGCCGGTAGCGACGAAGGTCTCGATGCCATTGACTGTGATCTGCATCGCTCAAACCTTCTGCGAGAGGCGAAACGCCTGGCCGAGATCATCGATGATATCCTGCGACGCCTCGATGCCGATCGACAGCCGGATCAGCTCTTCGCCGATGCCGGCTGCTTTCAACTGTTCGGCATCCATCTGCTGATGCGTGGTGCTGGCGGGATGAATGACAAGCGTCTTCGCGTCGCCGACGTTGGCGAGATGGCTGATCAGCCGCAGTGACTCGATGAATTTCCGCCCGGCGGCGCGGCCGCCCTTGATGCCGAACGAGATGATCGAGCCGGCGCCGCGCGGCAGCAGCCGTTTGGCGAGGTCATAGTCGGGATGATTTTCCAGCGAGGGATGCAGCACCCAGTCGACCGCCTTGTTCGCTGTGAGAAACGCCAGCACCGCATGGGTGTTGGCGACATGACGCTCCATCCGGATGCCCAGGGTCTCGACGCCCTGCAGCAACTGGAACGCATTGGTCGGCGAGAGACAGGCGCCGAAATCGCGCAGGCCTTCGGTGCGGGCGCGCATGATGAAGGCCGTGGGGCCGAACTGCTCGTCGAAGACGATGCCGTGATAGCCGGCATAGGGTTCGGTGAGTACCGGAAATTTTTTGGACGCATGCCAGTCGAAGTGGCCGCCATCGACGATGACGCCGCCGATCGCGATGCCGTGGCCGCCGATCCATTTGGTGGCGGAATTCATCACGATGTCGGCGCCGAACTCGATCGGCCGGCTGAGATACGGCGTGGCAAAGGTGTTGTCGATCAGCAGCGGGATCTTCGCATCATGCGCGATGGCGGCGACTTCGGGGATGTCCAGGACTTCCAAGCCGGGATTGCCGATGGTCTCGCCGATCACGAGGCGCGTGTTCGGCTGGATCGCGGCGCGGAAGGCGCCGAGGTCGCGCGGCTTCACAAAGCTGGTGGTGATGCCGAAGCGCGGCAGCGTATGCGCCAGCAGATTGATGGTGCCGCCATAGAGCGAGGAGGAAGCGACGATGTGATCGCCGGCGCCGAGCAGTGTTGCGATGGCGAGATGCAGCGCCGCCATGCCGCTGGCGGTGCAGATCGCGCCGACGCCGCCTTCCAGCGCCGCAAGGCGCTCCTCGAGCACGGCGGTCGTTGGATTGGAGATGCGGGTATAGATGTGGCCGGCGCGTTCAAGATTGAACAAAGCGGCGGCGTGATCGGAATCCTGAAACACATAGGACGTGGTTTGATAGATCGGCACGGCGCGTGCGCCGGTGAGGGAATCCGGATGTTGTCCGGCATGCAGGCTCAAGGTCTCGAAGGCAGGCGGCTTGGGTGCGGGCATGTGAACTCGACCATCCATCGGCGCGAACGGGCGCCCTGTATGGCACGAATCGCGGTCCGGCGTTAGCGGCCTGGTCTCAGATGCAGCCGGGCTGTGCCTGTCGGCAGCCAATTGCCGGAACCTTTATCCAACCTGCGAATTATCAGGCCGCAAACATCGGGGGAGGTCGCCATGAAAAATCTTGTGCTGTGCACTGCGGTTGCCGGTCTGCTGCTTTCGTCGGCCGCGGCTGAAGCCAAGGGCTGCATCAAGGGCGCGATCATCGGCGGCATCGCCGGGCACTATGCCGGGCATGGCAAGGTCGGCGTCATCGCGGGTTGCGTGATCGGACGCCACGAGGCAAACAAGGCGGATGCCGAACGGGCGCAGCGCCCGTACCAACAGCAGCAGCCGTCAGACCAGAATGGCCGCATCTGATTCGGACGCGATGCCGCCAGCGCCGGCCGGCGTCTGCTAGAATTTTGATTCGATTTGCCGATTCAGGAGAACCTCGCACCCATCGGGCGGGGGTTCTTTCTGTCTCTGCGAATTCAAGACGAGGATGGGTGTAAGCGGTGCTGCATCGGGATATCTACTGGCTTGGCAAGCAATGGGCCGTCACCGGCTATGGAATTCAGTCGGTCAGCGACAAGCACGAGATGCGCTTCGACGTGGCGGCGGCGCGGATCTGGGATGACGATCTCGACGCGCCGATGCGCGCCGAGCCGTGGTTCGATGCCGCCGATTTCGCCGAAGCGCTGGCGATGGCTCGTAAGCGCTCGCAGGAAAACCCGCGGACGTTCCAGTCGCCAATGAGCGACGAGCGATAGAGTCTGACCGTTGGATTCCGGGCCCGCGCCTTGGTCGACTATCGCCGACCACGGCGCGTCCCGGAATGACGGAGGAGAGGGGCGTGGCGCGAATCCCGGATTGCGCTGTGCTCTATCCGGGCTACAAGTGGGCTGTCCATCAAGGAATGTTCATTTGGATTTCCGGCAATTGCGTTACGCGCTTTCGGTGTCGAAGGAACGCAGCTTCACCAAGGCGGCGAAGCGGCTGAATATTTCGCAATCCGCGGTCAGCGAGCAGGTCAAACTGCTCGAGGAGGAAATCGGCTTCGAACTGTTCACGCGGACCTCGCGCGGCATCGAATCCACCGATCGCGGCCGCACCTTTCTCTATGAATCCGAGCGGGTGATGGGCGATCTGCTCAGCCTCACCGACACTGCGCGGCGGCTGCGCGGCGCGTTGTCGGATACGCTGACCATCGCCATGGGTTCGGGCATGGCGCAGATCTTCATTCCGCGGCTGTTCGACGATCTCAGGAACAATCTGCCCGGCGTGCGGCTGGAGATTCTGACGGCGCCGACGCGCAACATCTTCACCGAATTGCACGAGGAGCGGATCGACGCCGGCCTCGCCATCGAATCCGACCCGGAGCGACTGCCGGCCGGGCTGGTGTTCGACCGGTTGATCGATGCCGAGATGGCGCTGATCATTCCGCCGAAACACGCACTGGCGCGCAGCAAGCAGCCGGTGGATATCGGGCGGTTGCTTGCCGAGCCTTTCATCATGAGCGAACTCACCGTCGGCTACGGCCAGGTGGTGCTGTCGCTGTTCACCGATCTGGGCATCCGTCCCAACGTGCTGGCGGTGGTGGATAATATCGAGACCATCAAGATGATCGTGCAGTCCGGCGGCGGCATCGCCATCGTGCCGCGCGCCTGCGCCGCGAACGAGGTGGCGCTCGGCTTCCTGAAGGCGATGGCCATCGCGCCGGCGCGCAACGTCGCCTTCAGCCTGTTCCGGCGGAGGCAGCCGATGTCCCGGCGCAAGGAAGCGGCGCTGCTGAAGCTGCGGGATATGCTGAAGGGGTGATGTTTCCGCGGCTCTGAATGACTTCAAATTCGTCATTCCGGGACA
The DNA here is from genome assembly GCA_036924855.1 of Nitrobacteraceae bacterium AZCC 2146. NCBI lineage: Bacteria > Pseudomonadati > Pseudomonadota > Alphaproteobacteria > Hyphomicrobiales > Nitrobacteraceae > Nitrobacteraceae bacterium AZCC 2146. The sequence continues at coordinate 2,380,679 of JBAGRP010000001.1, read as the reverse complement.
CGCCTCTTGACGTGGGCCCGGAATCCATACGCCCGGTGGTGGTTATGGATTCCGGGCTCGCTCGCAGCTGGCGCTGCTTGCGCCTCGGAATGACGAGCTCAAATTTCGGGTCATCTGATTTTCCGATACCCGCATCGATAATCGGTTTTTGACTTAGCGGCCTTCGCCGACCCATGCTGCTGCAGCTTCACCACCGAATGGCGCGCGCATGTCCCAGGCTTCTCCCCGCTTTCGCATCGGCATCGATACCGGCGGTACTTTTACCGACATCGTCTCGGTGGACACGATCTCCGGCGCCACCAAGGTGACGAAAGTCGCGAGCACGCCGGCCAATCCCGGCATCGCGCTGTTGCGCGGCGTCAACGAAATTCTTGCCGCTCACGACGCCGGGAGCGACGATGTGGTCGGTCTCGCGCATGGCACGACCGTCGCAACTAATGCGCTGCTGCAGGGCGAGATCAATTCGCTCGGGTTGATCGTCAATGCCGGCTTCCGGCACATTCTGGAGATCGCGCGGCAGTCGGTGCCGGAAGGCTACGGCAATTCCTACTTCTGGGTGAAGCCCGACCGTATCGTGCCGCTGCAATTCGTCCGCGAGGTCACCGGCCGGCTGGATTTTCGCGGCGGCGAGTTGCGTCCGCTCGACGAGGACACGGTGCGCGCGGCGGCGCGCTTTTTCCGCGGCAAGGGTATTCGCGCCATCGGCATCTGCCTTTTGCATTCCTACGCCAACGACGCCCATGAGCGCCGCGCCGCGGCCATCGTTACCGAGGAATATCCGGAGGCGACGCTGTCGCTGTCCTGCGAAGTGCTGCCGGAATATCGCGAATATGAGCGCACGGTGACCACTTTGGTCGATGCTTTCGTCAAGCCGCATATGGAACGCTATCTCAAGCGCGTGCACGAAGAACTCGGCGCCGGGCTACAGGACAAGCCGTTCCTGGTGATGCAATCCAGCGGCGGTGTCGCCAGCGCCGATCAGGTGGTGAAGAAGCCGATCACCACGGCGTTGTCCGGCCCGGCAGCGGGTGCGCTCGGCAGCGCGGTGATTGCGGAAATTGCGGGCTTTCCCGATCTGGTGACGCTGGATGCCGGCGGCACTTCCACCGATCTGTGCCTGATCGAAGGCGGTAAGCCGCAGGTCACCAATGGTGGTTCGGTCGGACCGTTCCCGGTTCGCATTCCCATGATTGACATCGAGACCATCGGCACCGGCGGCGGTTCGATCGCCTGGATCAGCCGCGAAGGTCATTTGAAAGTCGGGCCGCGCAGCGCTGGCGCCGAGCCTGGACCGATGTGCTACCCGAAGGGCGGCCAGGAGCCGACCATTACCGACGCCAATCTGGTGCTCGGGCGGATCCCGCCGTCGCTGATCGGCGGCGGCATCGCGCTCAATGTCGAACGCGCCCGCGCGGGTATCGCGGCGCTCGCTGAGCGTTTGCCGGGCAATATGAGCGTCGAACAACTGGCCTCCGGCATCATCGAGATTGCCAACTGGAGCCAGGCCAATGCAATCCGGCAGATGACGATCCAGCGCGGCATCGATCCCCGCACATTCGCTCTGCTGTCGTTCGGCGGCGCCGGCCCCGCGCAGTCCGCGGCGGTGATGGACTTGCTGAACATGAAGGCCTGCATCGTGCCGCCGAACCCCGGCAATCTCTCGGCATTCGGCCTGCTGGCGGTGGACTGGCGCACCGATCACATCGTCACCAAGGTGATGCATGAGGACGCCATCGATCTCGCCGATATCGCGACGCGTTATGCGACGCTGGAGCGCGAGGCGACGGCGACGCTGATGCGCGATGGCATCGAGGCGTCGCGGATCCGTCTGGTGCGCGAGGCCGATGTTCGCTACGCCGGTCAGTCGATGGAAGTACGTATCACTGCGCCGTCGGGCGCGGTCGATGCCTCGTTCCTCGCGGGGCTGATCGGCGCGTTCAACGCCGCGCATCGCAAGACCTTCGGCTATGACTATGCCGGCCAGCAGAAGATCGAACTGGTCAATCTCTGTGTCTCCGGCTTCGGCCTGATCGAGCGGCCGCAGATGCCGAAACTGGCACCGCGCGCCGGCAACCCGGCGGCGATCGCCCACCGCAGCGTGTATTTCGGCACCGTGTTTCAGGACACGCCGGTCTATGACCGTGCCTCGTTGCCGCCCGGCGGGCGCGTGCTGGGCCCGGCCATTGTCGAGGAATTCGGCTCCACCACGGTGGTGTTCCCGAAGCAGAGCGTCGAGGTCGATCCGCACGGCATTCTGGTTATTCGCCCCGTGTCGGCGAAGGAGGTGGTGTGATGAACATGCACAAGACCCATCCCTGGCCGACCGCGCCCTTGCGCGAAGCCACGACCGTCGATCCCATCGTGCTGCAGATCGTCGAAGGCACGCTGAATTCCATCGAGGCGGAAATCGAATACGCCATCGAGCGCACCGCGCGCTCGCCGATGATCCGCGAAGCACATGATTTTCGCGTCGGCCTGTTCGATTGTTACTGCCGCAAGCTGACGGGGCGTTCCTATTCGGCGATGCCCAACGGCGTGGTGCGCGACTTTCCGCCGGAGACCATGAAGCCTGGCGACGTGTTCCTGATGAACGACACTTATCTCACCGAAGGCTCGATCGGCCATCTGCCCGACTTATGCAGCACGGTGCCGGTGTTTCATGACGGCGTTGTGGTCGCCTACATCCAGGCCTTCGGCCATCACGACGATGTCGGCGGAAGGGTGCCGGGCTCAATGCCGGGCACGGCGGCGACGGTGTTCGAGGAAGGCATCGCGATTCCGCCCGTAAAAATCTACAGCGAAGGCGTGCGCAACGAGGCGGTGTTCACCATCGTCCGGCGCAACACCCGGGTGCCGGAGATGCTGTCCGCCGATCTGGACAGCGAGGTGCAGGCCTGCCTGATGGGCGCGCGGCGAATGGCCGGGCTGTTCGAACGTTTCGGGAAGGACCAGGTCGAGGCCTGCTTCCAGGCTATCCTTGAGAAGTGCCGCGACATCTACCGCCACGAACTCCTGAGCAAGATCGCCGACGGCGAATATGCCTGGGAGGACTACGTCGAGCACGACGGCATCACTGATCCCAAGCTGCACAAGATCGCGATCAAGATGACGAAGAAGGGCGGCAAGATCACGCTCGACTTCAACGGTACCGATCCGCAATCCACCGGGCCGATCAACTGGCCGGCGGATTATGCCGACGGCGCGTTCCTGATCAAATGGATCGCGCCGATCCTGCGCAACCTCGCCGATACGCCGGAACGCGCCGCGGAAATCCACGTCAATGAAGGCGTCTGCGATGTGTTCGAGATCATCTTCCCGCCGAAGGGCACGCTGATCACGCCGGAATGGCCGGCGGCGACCAATGCGCGCTCCTTCGTGCTGCTGCGCTGCCTCGGCCTCTTAGCCGGCGTCGTCGCGCAGGCAGTGGACGGCCGGATGCCGGCGGATCAGGAAACCATCCGTTACACCGGCTTCTTCGGCAAGGACGCGGAGGGCAAATCGTTTCTGTCGCGCGAAGTGCTCGGCGGCGGTTCCGGCGGGCGCTATTACGCCGACGGCAATGACGCCATCCACATCGTGCCGGATTCGCGCAACCAGCCGGCGGAATTCACCGAGACGCGGTTTCCGCTGCTGGTGGAGAAGCTGGCTTTGAGCACCGACTCCGGCGGCGCCGGTCTGCGCCGCGGCGGGGCAGGGCTATGAGAAACATTACCGCGCGCTGGTGGATTGCCGCACCATCGTCACCGCCGATCGCGTGCGGCTCGGCTGCTACGGGTTGAATGGCGGCAAGGCCGGTGAGCCGTTCTGCGTCACCGTCGATGCCGAAGGCGAGGCGCGCGATCTTGGCGGCCTCGTCGATGGCGAGCAGGTGCTGAAGGGGCAGGTGGTGCGCGTGGTCACCACCGGTGGCGGCGGCTGGGGCGATCCGCTGACGCGCGAACTGCCGCTGGTATTGCGCGACGTGATCGAAGGCCGGGTATCATTGGCGGCTGCCGCGTCCGACTACGGCGTCGTTTTTACCGCCGGCAGTTCGGCGGATGAGCCTGCCATCGACGAGGCCGCGACGTCGGCGCGGCGCGCCGATCTGGCAAAGTCGCGTTCGGGCAACCTGCCGATGATTGACCGCGGCGAGGGCTATGAAAAGATGCTGCGCGGCGAGCACTTGCCGCGGATGCGAGCCACACCCTAGGATCGCGATGTTTGAACTCTACCACGATTGGGACGCGTTTTGTTGCATCAAGGTGCGATTCTGTCTGGCCGAGAAGGGCGTGCCATGGGTGGGCCGTCACATCGACCTGCAGCGGATGGAACAGCTCATGCCGGACTATCTGGCGCTGAATCCGAAAGGGGTGGTTCCGACGGTGCTGCACGATGGTCGCATCATCGTTGAGTCGTCGGTCATCAATGAGTACATCGACGAATGTTTCGACGGGCCACGACTTTCGCCGGCCGATCCGTTCGAGCGGGCGCAGATGCGGCTCTGGGTCAGGTTCGAAGAAGAGGTTTTGCATCCGGCCGTCAAGGGACCGACCTATCAGCTCATGCTGCGCAAGGCGTTCGCGGAGATGCCGGCGGCATTGATCGAGGAGCGGATCGCGTTTGCGCCGACGGCTGAGAAGGCCGCGCGGCTGCGCGATGCGTCGCGTAGCCTCGCGCCGGATTTTGCCGAGGTCGAGGCAGCGCGGGTGGTCATGGTCAAGGCGCTGGACAAAATGGAAGCGCGCCTTCAACAATCGCGATGGTTTGGCGGCGATGCATTTTCGCTTGCGGATATTTCGATTGCGCCATTTGTCGACAGGCTCGAGGAACTGAACTTTGCCGGGATGTGGTCGAACAAGCCGGCGGTTCAGAACTGGATCGCACGCATCAAGGATCGTCCCGGCTATCGGGAAGCACTTCCAAAAGCAGGCCAGCGCATTCCGGCGCCGCTGCCGTTGATACAGAAATCTTACGTTTCAGGAGTTTGAGAGAATGGCGATTGAAGTGGCGAAGGTCGAGCTGAAGACCGTTCAGGATGCCAGCGGCCTCGAGGCGCTGATCACGTCGGGCCAATTCGGCGCGGATGAAGTGATCGGCGTGATCGGCAAGACCGAAGGCAATGGCGGCGTCAACGATTTCACCCGCATTCTCGCCGACCAGGCCTATCGCCGCGTGCTGAAGAAGCACGGCACGCGCTCCGAGGATGAGATCCACGACGTGCCGATGGTGTGGTCCGGCGGCTGCGACGGCGTCATCACACCACACGCCACCATCTTCGCGCGCAACGCCAAGATCGGCCCCGCCGACAAATCGCGTTTGGTGATCGGTACCGCGTTGTCAGCCGAATTGCTGCCGGAGGATATCGGCCGTCTCGCCATGGTCCAGAAGGTCGCCGACGCCGTCAAGGCGGCGATGAAGGATGCGGGGATTACCGATCCCCGGGATGTGCACTACGTCCAGACCAAGACGCCGCTGCTGACCATCGACTCCACCCGCGACGCGGAATCCCGCGGCCAGACGCTGGCTTGCGAGGTCCATGATTCCATGGGCGTCTCCAACGGCACCACCGCGCTCGGCATCGCGGTCGCGCTTGGCGAAGTGCCGATGCCCCGCGCCGAACAGATCTGCAAAGACCTCGATCTCTATTCGGCGGTCGCGTCGTGCTCGTCGGGCGTCGAATTGACGCAGGCGCAGATCGTGCTGCTCGGCAACAAGGCCGGCGCCGGCGGACGCTATCGGATCGGCCATTCGGTGATGAAGGACGCTCTCGACATCGACGGCATCTACGATTCGATCCGCGACGCCGGAATCGAGCTGCCGGAGCGGCCGCGCTCGGAAGACCTCAAGGGCCGCGTCGTCAATTGCTTCATGAAATGCGAGGCCGACCGCACCGGCCAGCTGCGCGGCCGCCGCCAGATCATGCTCGACGATTCCGACGTCCATCACCACCGCCACTCCAAGGCGGCGGTGGGCAGCATCGCGGCGCTGGCGATCGGCGATCCCGCGGTATTCGTCTCGGTGGACGCCATGCATCAGGGCCCGCATGGCGGCGGCCCGGTGATCGCCATCGTCGATGTCGGCGAATAAACCGGCACGAGTCTTGCTCTGAAATTGGGCAATCGCCGCGATCCGGCGAGTGGAATTTTGTCGCGAGGGGCCTCGCCATGAGGATAACAGGAGCACGACGCATGAAATCGCTGAATCGGATGATGTTCGCCATGGTGGCGGTGCTGGCTCTGGCCGGTTTCACCACCGACCGGGCGTCGGCCCAGGACAAGGTCGCGGTCGGTGTGTTTCCGCTGAGCTCGTCGCTGCCGTATTTCGTGGCGGTGGAGAAGGGCTTCTTCAAGGAGCAGAACATCGAGCCGGAAATGACCAAGCTGATGGGCGGCCCGGCCAATGTCGCGGCGATGATCACCGGCCAGATCGAGGTCTCCGCGGTCCTCGTCACGCTCGAAGGCCTCAACGCCAACATCAAGAAGCCGGGCGTGGCGATGTACATCGCGCTCAACAGCCAGACCCCGGTCTGGAAGATGGAGCAATTCGTCGTCCGCACCGGCGTCAAGGCCGACAAGATCTCCGATCTGAAGGGGATGAAGCTGATGTCGGCGCCGGGCCCAGCCAACCTCAACACCGCCAAGGGCATTCTGGCCAAGAACGGCGTCAAGGATGGCGAATATACCATCGACCAGCTCGACATGAGCCAGCACGTCAACGCCATGACCGCCGGTACCTTCGACGGTGGCTACACGCTGGAACCCAACGCCTCGATGATGATCAAGGCCGGCGTGGCGCGAACGCTCGAGGCCGGCGTGATCTCGAAATACATTCTCGGTGACGAGAAGGCCGACGCCTATGCGGCGGGCTGCGCCATCACCAGCGACTTCATCCAGAAGCGCCCGGAAGTCGCAAAACGCTTCGCGATGGCCTGGTCCAAGGCGCTCGACTACATCAACAAGAATCCCGATGATGCCCGCAAGTATCTCGCCAAGAACACGTTCACGCCCGACAACGTGGTCGATATGGTGTCGATGCTCGGCTACACCATGACCAAGGACATGACGCCGAAGCAGATCGGCGACCTGCAGAAGCTGTCTGACTTCGGCACCTCGATCGGCGTGGTTCCGGAAAAGCTCGACGTCACCAAATACATCTACAAGTATTGAGGTTCTCGTGACGGCACAGCCTGCTGCCAAGATCGAACTGTCGGAGAAGGCGCGGGCCGCGGCAACGCGGACCGCGCCGCATGTCACCATTCGTGGCCTGAGCAAGCGGTTTTCCGACGCCACCATCTACGACAATTTCGACTTCGACATTCCGCGCGGCAAACTGATGTCGGTATTTGGGCCGAACGGCTGCGGCAAGAGCACGCTGATCAACATGATCGCCGGGCTGTTTCCGATGGATGCGGGCGAGATCCTGTTCGACGGCCAGCCGCTCAACAAGATCAAGTTCGGCTACGTGTTCCAGAACTACCGCGAAGCCGTGTTTCCCTGGCTGAGCGCCTTCGACAACATCGCCTATCCTCTCAAGGTGATGGGTGTGCCGAAGAAGGATCGCGTCGTCCGCGTCGAGAAGATCGTCGCCAATCTCAACGTCAAGATTGATCTGAAGCTGTATCCCTACCAGATGTCCGGCGGCCAGCAGCAGCTGGTGTCGATCATGCGCGCGCTGGTGGTGGACCCGGAAATCCTGTTTCTCGATGAACCGTTCTCGGCGCTCGATTACGAGATGACCTTGTTCATGCGCGAACAGCTGCAGCGCGTCTTCGTCGAGACCCACACCACCACGGTGCTGGTCTCTCACGATCTCGAGGAGGCGGTGTACCTGTCCGACCGCATCCTGCTGCTGTCGCGGCATCCGGCGCGCGCCGTCGAATTCGTGCATTACGACGCGCCGCGACCGCGCACCGACAGGACCATGACCGAGTCTGATTTCATCAGCACCAAGGCGCATTGCCTGGAGATTTTCCAGCGCGAAGTGCGCAAGGGGTGATGCCATGAACTGGAAGCGTCTCGAAGTTCTTCTGCCCTTCGTCGGCGTCATCGTGCTGCTGGCGGTGTGGTCGTTCACGGTCTGGATGCGGATCGTCGATCCCGTGCTGCTGCCGTCGCCGATCGCCACCTTCAAGGCGATGTGGGCTGGCATGTTCCACGGCAAGCTCGGCATCGACTTCCTCAAGACGGTGGAACGCACGATCTATTCCACCATCATCGCCGCCGTCATCGCGATTCCGCTCGGCATTCTGCTCGGCTCTTCGGAAAAGCTGTATCGCTCGGTGGAATTCCTGATCGACTTCTTCCGCTCGACGCCGGCGTCCGCGATGTTTCCGCTGTTTCTTGTGCTGTTCGGTGTCGGCGACCGCACCAAGATTTCCGTGGCGGCGTTCGGCGCCGCGCTCGTCATCCTGTTCAACGTCGCTTATGGCGTGATGAATGCGCGCAAGACTCGGATTCTCGCGGCCAAGGTGATGGGTGCGTCGCGCGTCCGTGTGCTGTGGGATGTGATGCTGCTGGAATCGATGCCGGCGACTTTTGTGGGCCTGCGCAACGGCGTCTCGCTGGCGCTGGTGATCGTCGTGGTCGCCGAGATGTTCATCGGCTCGGTGGACGGCCTCGGCCAGCGGGTGTTCGAGGCGCAGCAGATGTTCGAAATGCCGGACATGTATGCCGCGATCTTCGCCGCCGGCGCGCTGGGTTACGGCCTCAACCTGCTGTTTCTCAGCATCGAGCGCCGCTTCGTGCACTGGGCCGGGAAATAAATTCATACGCAACTCCGTCATTGCGAGCGCAGCGAAGCAATCCAGAGGCCGCAAGCGAAGGCTGGATTGCTTCGTCGCAAGTGCTCCTCGCAATGACGAACGAGGAGAACGACATGCCCGAAAATCTCTCGCGCAAGACCGCGTGCGAACTCGCGTCGCTAATATCCAGCAAGGCCGTCAGCCCGGTCGAAGTGCTTGACGCGCATCTCGAAACCATCGCGCGCGTCAACCCGAAACTCAACGCCATCGTGACGCTGGCCGACGGCCGCGCGCGCACAGCGGCGAAAGAGGCCGAAGCCGCCGTGATGCGCGGCGACACGCTCGGCGCGCTGCATGGGCTGCCACTGGCGATCAAGGACGTCACGCCGACCGCGGGCATTCGCACCACCTATGGTTCGCCGCGTTTTGTGGACAATGTGCCGACCGAGGACGCCGAAGCTGTCAGGCGGCTGAAGGCCGCCGGCGCCATCGTGCTCGGCAAGACCAACACGCCGGAATTCGCTGCCGGCGCCAATACGTTCAACGACGTGTTCGGCGTGACGCGTAATCCGTGGAATCCGGCGCTCAGCCCGTCCGGCTCTTCAGGCGGCTCGGCCGTCGCTGTTGCCACCGGCATGGTGCCGCTGGCGCAGGGTACGGACTTCGGCTGCTCGATCCGCATGCCGGCCTCGTTCAACGGCATTGTCGGCATTCGCCCGACGCCTGGCCTGACGCCGAACTGGCCGATGCCGATGGCGTGGGATCCCGGCCAGGTGCATGGCCCGCTGGCGCGCACCGCGGAGGATGCCGCGCTGATGCTCGATGCGCTGGTCGGCTACAGCCGGATGTCGCCGATTTCGGTGGCGCCGCCCTGGGCCAGCGCGCGCGCCATCGTCGCCAAGGCGCAGGATGTGAAAGGCCTGCGCATCGCCTATGTCTCGGATATTTCCGGAATCGGGGTCGATCCCGAAATTGACACCATCTGCCGCGCCTGTGCGCTGTCGCTGCGCGACGCCGGCGCGACCGTGGAAGAAATCAGCTTCGATATTTCCGACGGCAAGGAGCCGTATCAGGCGTGGCGCGGGCTGTGGATGGTCGGCCAGCAATTTGCCAATCTCGGTCAGCTCGAGGAGTTCGGCGTCAACCTGAAGGGCAACGTCAAGGCCGGCCTGAAAGTGACGCCGCTGGAATTCGCCGCCTCCGAGCAGAAGCGGCAGGAGCTGTTCCTGCGCTTCGCGAAGTTCTTCGAGAGCTACGATCTGCTGATCACGCCGCAATCGCCCGTCAAACAGTTTCCGGTGGAGATGAACTTCCCGACCGAGATCAACGGCAAGAAGCTCGACAACTACACCGACTGGATCGCCGGCTCGTTCCTGATCACGCTGATGAGCCTGCCCGGCGGCGCGGTGCCCGCGGGCATGACCGACGACGGCCTGCCGGTGGGCATCCAGATCGTCGGCCCGCGCTTCGAGGAACCGCTGATCCTGTCGGCGATGAAGATCGTGCAGCAGCTGCATCCGATCGGGTGGCCGACATATGGGTGATGTTGCGCTGCGCGATCGCTTTCAAAGACTGTCATTCGGGGGCGCGAGCAGCGAAAGCTGCGAGCGAACCCGGAATCCATAACCGCTGCAGAGAGTATGGATTCCGGGCCTGCACCCCATCCGGCTTTCGCCGGCTGGGGTGCATCCCGGAATGACAGTGCTTGTGTTGGGTCGGTTCAACTTAATAGAGCTCAGAATGCGACCCGCGCCGCGAAATCTGCCAGCGTCGCTGGCTTACGTCCGAGCAGCCAGCCCAGCACGTTCGGATTGCCCTTCAGCCCGTCGCCGGCGTAGCTGACGAACATTTTCGTCAGCGTCGTGAGCGTGTGCTCGTCCATGCCCCCCAGGCGGGCGCGCTGCTGCCAGGCCTTGACGGATTCGGCTTCGGCGCGCACCAGCTGGCCGAGCGCGGTTGCGAATGCTTCCGCAACCTCTGCTTGGCTCAGCGGTGGCGTGCCGACCAGCTCATAGGTCGCATTGGCATGACCGTCTGACGTTAGCACCAGCGCCGCCACCTCGGCGACGTCGTCGAGGTCGACGAGGCTGAGTTGCGTCTCGACCGGGTAGGGCACGCGAAAGATGCCTTCGCGCTTCATGCGATCCCATTCGGCGAGGATGTTCTGCATATAGGCGGTGGGCTGCAGGACGGTGACATTGAGCTCTGAGCTGAACAGCATCTCCTCGACCTTTAGCTTGGCCCAATGATGCGGCATCGCCTCGGTCTGCGGATGCAAGACGGAGTGATAGACGAAGCGCGGCACCTCGGCGGCCTCCGCCGCGGCGATGACAGCTTCGGCGAACATGACCTCATGCGGGCTCACGTTGGGGCAGATATGATAGATCGCGACCACGCCCTGCATGGCACGCAACAACGCCGCTTCATCGTCCAGAGCGCCGACTGCGACATCGCTGGCGCCGATTTTTTTCAGCGCATCCTCATGCGCCGCGCTGCGCACAAAGGCGCGCACCTTGGCGCCGCGCGCCAGCAGCGCCGCGATGACAGCCTTGCCCGTCTTGCCGCCGGCGCCGGTGATGAGGATCATGGGCGTTCTCCCGCCTTTCGCGTCAGTTCGAACAGCCGGCTCGGGCTCAACGGAATCTCCAGCAGTTCGACGCCTTTGTTGTTCAGGTCGAGCGCATCTTCGATGGCCTGCGCGAACAGCGGGCCGACCGGAATCGCCCCGGCCTCGCCTGCGCCCTTGATACCCATCGGATTCAGCGGCGACGGCGTGACGGTATGATCCAATTCCATGCGCGGCACGTCGAGCGAGGTCGGCAGCAGGTAGTCGGCGAGCGACGCATTCAGCAGTTGGCCCTGATCGTCGAAGGCGAGCTTCTCAAAGAACGCATTGCCGATCCCCTGCGCGACGCCGCCGTGAATTTGCCCCGCGAGGATCATCGGATTGATCACGGTGCCGCAGTCATGCACCACCACGTATTTCAAAATCTTCAGATCAAACGTGCGCGGGTCCATTTCGACGATCATGGCATGGACGCCATTGGCCGTGGCGCCGCTGGGCGGCCCGAAATACTGCGTCGATTCCAGCCCGGGCTCGGTGCCCGGCTTCACCGCGCCGCGCATCGGATTGGCGCGCGCGGCGAGATCGCCGAGCGTGACGAATTTGCCGGGCACGCCGGTGATGGACACCTTGCCGTCGGCGATGACCAGATCGTCTTCCGAGCATTCGAACAGGTCGCTGGCGAGTTTCAGCGCCTTTTGGCGCACCACCTTCGCGGCCTCGTTGACCGCATTGCCGGCGACCACGGCGCCGCGGCTGGCGAAGGTGCCGGCGCCCCAGTAGAACTGGTCGGTATCGCCGGTGACCACGTCGATGTCGCTGACCTCGACGCCGAGTTGCTCGGCGGCGATCTGTGCGAACACGGTGAAATGGCTCTGGCCCTGGGTGCCGATGCCGGTGGCGATGCTGACCTTGCCATTGGACTGCACCTGAACCTTGGCGCCCTCATAGGGGCCGATGCCGGTGCCCTCCACATAGCAGGCGAGGCCGAGGCCGATGTGGCGGCCCTGCGCGCGGGCTTCTGTTTGCTGCTGCTTGAAGTCCGCATAGCCGATCGCCTCGAGTGCCATATCGAGCACCGGCTCGTAATTGCCGCTGTCGTAGGAAAGCGGGGCAAAATCCTGATAGATGATCTCGTTGTTGTAGGGGAAGGCATCGGCGGGAATGAGATTGATGCGGCGGATTTCGGCGCGGTCGATGTTCAGTTCATGCGCGGCGAGATCGAGCAGCCGCTCCATCACGAACACGCCGTGCTGGCGGCCGGCGCCGCGATAGGGCGTGACGATCGGCAGGTTGGTGAAGACCTGCGTGAAGGTGCTGTCGTAGTTCGGCACCACATAGGGGCCCAGCAACGTGCACTGACTGTTGATCGGCACCGTCAGCCCGTAGGGGTCATAGGCGCCGCCGTCATGCAGGAAGACGTCCTTGATGCCCAGGATGCGGCCGTCGCTCGCCAGCGCGATCTCGGCGTCGTGGATCTGGCCGCGCTCATGGGTGGTGGCGAAGAAATGCTCGAGCCGGTCCTCGATCCACTTGACCGGCCGGTTAAGCTTCATCGACACCCACGGCAGCAGCACTTCCTCGGGATAGAACATCATGATCTTCGGCCCGAAGCCGCCGCCGACGAACGGCGCGATGACGCGGACGTTGCGTTCGTTGAGGCCCAGCATGGCGGCAAGGCCATTGCGGACGAACACCGGCGCCTGCGTGGTGTCCCAGATTGTCATCTGGCTGGCGCGCTGATCCCACTGCGCCACCACACCGCGAGTCTCGATCGGCGACGAGATGCCGTGCTCGTAGTGAAAGCGCCTGGCGATGATGCGGTCGGCCCTGGCAGCGGCCGCCGCGTAATTGCCCTTGCTCTGCCGCACATGGGCGGAGACGTTGGAACCGACATCGTCGTGCACCAGGGCGGAGCCGGCTTTGAGGGCGCGTTCGAGATCGACCACGGCATCAAGCTGTTCAAGCTCGATATCTATCTCGTCGAGCGCGTCCTCGGCGATGTAGCGGCTTTCGGCGATGACGATGACGAGCGGCTCGCCGACATGCCGGATTTTGTGCTTGGCGAGCGGCACATGCGTGCGCTCGTTGAAGATGGTGCCGGCAATCGGCGGCGGCGGTACCAATAGCGGCCCGTGCCGCCAGTAGTCGCCGAGGTCGTCGGCGGTATAGGCGGCGATCACGCCGGGGCGCTGCAGCGCCCGGGACACATCGATGCTGATGATGTTCGCATGCGCGACCTGGCTGCGCAGGAAGGCGACGTGCAGCATGCCGGGCAATTCGACGTCGTCGACGAACAGCGCCTGGCCGGTGAGCAGCTTGCGGTCCTCGTTGCGTTTGACCGGCTGGCCGAAAGTGCGCGTCGACATCCCTAGCCCCGCATCCGCGCTGCGGCCGTCATCACGGCATCGACGATGTTCTGGTAGCCGGTGCAGCGGCACAGGTTGCCGGACAGCGCCTCGCGCACCTCGTCTTCGCTGGGCGAGGCGTTCTCGTCAAGGAATGCCGTCATGGTCATCAATATGCCCGGCGTGCAATAGCCGCATTGCAGGCCGTGGTGATCGTGCATCGCCTGCTGCAGCGGATGATAGTCGCCGCTCGGGCCGGTGAGGCCCTCGATGGTGGAGATCGCGTGCTGGTTCGCCTGCACCGCCAGCATCAGGCAGGAGCGCACCGGCTCGCCGTCGAGCAGCACGGTACAGGCGCCGCAGACGCCATGTTCGCAGCCGACATGGGTGCCGGCCAGCGCCAGATCATGGCGCAGGAAATCGCTGAGCAGCAGCCGCGATTCGACGCGGGCGTTATACGCCGTGCCGTTCACCTTCAGCGTGATGTCGTGAAGATCATTGTCCATGGTGGGCTCGCCGGTTGGCCGCGGTCAGCGCGCGTTCGGTCAGCACGCCGGCGATGTGGCGCTGATAGTCGGCGGTAGCGTGGACGCTGCCGCCGGGATCGATCATCTGCTGCGCCGATGCGGCGACCGCGCAGATCGCATCGTCGGTAACGGTTTGGCCGATGAGGAGGCTCGCCGCTTCGCTGGCATCGACCGGCATCTCGCCGACGCCACAGAACACCAGCCGGGCATCGATGCATTGTGCGCTGTCACCCAGCGTCACCACCGCGGCGATGCCGACAATGGCAAAATCGCCGCGGCGTCGCGCGATCTCCAGGAAGCAGGAACCGGTGCGTGGTTTTGGTTGCGGCAGTTCGATCTCGGTCAGCATCTCATCCGGCTGCAGGTCGGTGGTGAGCGAGCCGAGAAAGAAATCGGCTGCTGCCACCCAGCGTTCCTGCGTCGCCGATTGAATCCGCAGCCGCGCCCGCAGCGCCACCGATATCGCCGGCATCTCGGAGGCGGGATCGGCATGGGAGAGATTGCCGCCGATGGTGCCGCGGTTGCGGATCTGCGGGTGGGCGATTTCGGGCAGCGCTTCGCTGATCAATGGAAAGGTCTTGGCGATGGCGGCGTCGCGCTCCAGCGCGCGATAGCGGGTGATGGCGCCGATGCGCGTCGGTGCTGTCTCCGACAGGTGGATGCCGGATAGCTCGTCGATCCCGTTGATATCGATCAGCACCATGGGCCGCGCCAGCCGAAAATTCATTGTCGGCATCAGGCTCTGGCCGCCGGCGAGAAATTTCGCCTCGTCGCCATATTCCGACTTCAGCGCCAGCGCGTGGGCGAGCGACGTGGCGGCGACGTATCTGAAGGGGGCTGGCTTCATGGCGCTCGCATGCGGAAATCGACTGCGGTCGTTGTGACGCCGCGTGCGAAGTATGAGACGGCGGCCATCTCAAGTCAAAATCCACGTCAAAAATTGACGACTTTGCCGCCATCTGAATTTCCGATAATGGCATGTTTGATGCCGATAATCTCCTTGCTCAAGAAGTTCTCCGTGCTGCGCAAACTATAAGCGCGCTCACGGTGTCTCGACACGAAGTATTCTATTGATGCGGTCGGCAATGCCGATATCATCTGCGACCAGATAACGCAGTCTTCGAGCCCGAACGGTCTGGCGAGATGCGTTGAACCTCTGGTCGAACCGGTGCGTATGAACATTGTTGCCGACGCCACGACTGCAGTGAGCTCTTCGTCGCGACGCCTCGCGGTCGATGTCAGCAACGTGTCGCTGACCTTCGACACCGCCGACGGCAAGGTCGAGGCACTCTCCAACGTCAGCCTGCAGATCGCCGACGGTGAATTCGTCTCCTTCATCGGACCAAGTGGCTGCGGCAAGACCACGATGCTGCGGGTGATTGCCGATCTGCAGCAGCCGACCTCGGGCAGTCTTACGGTCAATGGTATGACCGCCGACCAGGCGCGCCTCAGTCGCGCCTACGGTTACGTGTTCCAGGCGCCGGCGTTGTTTCCCTGGCGCACCATCGAGGCCAATCTGAAGCTGCCGCTGGAGATCATGGGCTATTCCGAAGGCGAGCGGAAGGCGCTGGCGGCGCGGTATTTGGCGCTGGTCAATCTGACCGGCTTCGAGCGGAAATTTCCCTGGCAACTTTCGGGCGGCATGCAGCAGCGGGTGTCGATTGCCCGCGCGCTGTCGTTCGATCCCGCGTTGTTGCTGATGGACGAGCCGTTCGGTGCGCTGGACGAAATTGTGCGCGATCATCTCAACGAGCAATTGCTCAAGCTCTGGGACAAAACCCGCAAGACCGTTTTGTTCGTCACCCATTCGATTCCGGAGGCGGTATTTCTCTCCACCAAGATCGTGGTGATGTCGCCGCGGCCGGGCCGCATCACCGACATCATCGACTGCAATTTTCCGCGCGACCGCACTTTGGAAATCCGCGAGACGCCGGAATTCATCGCTATCGCGCAGCGGGTGCGCACCGGACTGCGGACAGGGCATTCCTATGACGAGTAGCGCCACCCTCGCGCTGCCGCGGGCTGGCGCGTGGCGGCAGCATCCGCTGGTGCTGCGCCTGGCGCCGATCGTGACGGTGGTCGCGGCGCTGATCGTGCTCTGGTACATCGCCGCGGTACTGATGAACCTGTCGCTGGTGCGCGGCGGATTCGAGCGCGAGGAAGCGCCCTACACGACGTCGGAGCTGATCGCCGGCACCATGGATGCCGAGCGGCCGCTGCTGCCGGCGCCGCATCAGGTGATCGCGGCCTTCGTCGATGGTGTGTTCGGCTATGCGCCGAACGCCCCGCGCAGCCTCGTCTATCATTCCGCGGTGACGCTGTCGGCGACGCTGCTGGGCTTCGTGCTCGGCGCGGGGCTCGGCATCGCGCTGGCGCTGCTGATCGTGCACAGCCGGGTGCTGGAGCGCAGCCTGCTGCCGTGGATCATCTGCTCGCAGATGGTGCCGATTCTGGCGTTGGCGCCGATCTTCATCGTGGTGCTCGGCGCGATCGGCCTGCAGGGGCTGCTGCCGAAGTCGATCATCTCCGCCTATCTGAGTTTCTTCCCGATCACCATCGGCATGGTCAAGGGATTCAATGCGCCGGAGCCGATGCAACTCGACCTGATGCGGACCTGGTCGGCGACATCCAGGCAGGTGCTGTCGAAGCTGCGCTGGCCGACGGCGACGCCCTATCTGTTCGCCAGCCTCAAGGTGGCGATCACGATCTCGCTGATTGGCGCCATCGTCGCGGAATTGCCGACCGGCGCCGAAGCCGGCATCGGCGCGCGGTTGCTGGCAGGCTCTTACTACGGCCAGACCGTACAGATCTGGGCGGCGCTGGTGGCGGCGGCGGTGCTGGCCTCCGGACTGATCGGGCTGGTGGGCCTGGCAGAGCGTCTGGTGGCGCGGCGGATGGGGACGAGGGCATGAACGCGCGCCAACTTCGATTGGGGTTCATTCTGTCGGCGGTGAGTGTGCTGCTGGTGTTGCTGCTGCCGATGTCGTTGTCGTCGCAGCCGGTGGCCGCCTTGATGGCGCGGCCGCTGATGTTTCTGCTCACCGCGGTGGTGACACTGCTGTTCGGAATCGCCGCCGGCTTCGGTGGCGCCGTCGCCATCGCTTTCGGATTCGCCGGGGCGATCTGCGCAGCGACGATGACGCTTCTACTTCTGCGGGACCCGGGCATTGCCGGTTCTGCGGCTTCGGGGTTCTGGATGATCGTGCTGGCGGTCTGGCTGGC
Source organism: Nitrobacteraceae bacterium AZCC 2146 (assembly GCA_036924855.1). Lineage (NCBI taxonomy): Bacteria > Pseudomonadati > Pseudomonadota > Alphaproteobacteria > Hyphomicrobiales > Nitrobacteraceae > Nitrobacteraceae bacterium AZCC 2146. Next base: position 2,363,300 of record JBAGRP010000001.1, on the reverse strand, counting down.
GTCCGGGCTTTGCGTGATGGTGCTGGCGGCCCTGAAGCCGCGCGATGCCTTCGCGCGTCGGGCGCTCGACCTCGCGATCCCGCTGCTGTTCGGCATCGTGGTGTTCTATCTCTGGGAAGTGCTGGTGCGCGGTGCTGGCGTGCCGTCCGTGCTGCTGCCGTCGCCCAGCGCGGCGGCTGCAAAATTCGCGGTGTCGCTGCCGGTGCTATCAGGCGATTTCGTCCAGACCTTCATTCGCGGCGTGCTGATCGGCTATGTGATCGGCTGCGGCGCCGGATTGCTGGTGGCGATCCTGGCGCATCGCTTCGAATTCCTCGGCCGCGGGCTATTGCTGCTCGGCAACTTCTTCTCGGCGCTGCCGCTGGTCGGCGTCGCCCCGATCATGGTGATGTGGTTCGGCTTCGACTGGCCATCGAAGGCCGCGGTGGTGGCGTTGGTGACGTTCTTCCCGATGCTGGTGAACACGCTCGCGGGGCTTTCCGCCTCCGGGCATATCGAGCGCGACCTGATGCGCTCCTATGGCGCGAGCTACCCGCAGACATTGACAAAGCTCTATCTGCCGGCGGCGCTGCCGTTCATCTTCAACGCGCTGAAGATCAACGCCACGCTGGCGCTGATCGGCGCCATCGTCGCGGAGTTCTTCGGCACGCCGACGCAAGGCATCGGCTTCCGGATCTCGACGGAAGCCGGGCGCATGGCGCTCGACATGGTGTGGGCGGAGATCGCGCTCGCCGCCATCGCCGGCATGGTTTTTTACGGACTTGTCGCGCTGGCCGAACGCGCGACCACTTTCTGGCATCCATCCATTCGAACCTAGTTCGGCGGGTTCTCAGCTTCCGGAGTTTTATATGAAAAAGATCATTGCACTGACGGTAGGCATGACGATGGGACTGTCGCTTGCGTCGGCGCAGGCGGCGGACAAGGTGACGATCCAGCTGAAATGGGTCTCGCAGGCCCAGTTCGCCGGTTACTTCGTCGCCAAGGAGAAGGGCTTCTACAAGGAAGCCGGGCTCGACGTCACCATCAAGCCGGGCGGCCCCGATGTTGCGCCGCCGCAGGTGATCGCCGGCGGCGGCGCCGATGTGGTGGTGGACTGGATGCCGTCGGCCTTGGCGTCGCGCGAAAAGGGCGTGCCGCTGGTCAACATCTCGCAGACCTTCAAGAAGTCCGGCCTGATGCTGACCTGCCGCGCCGATACCGGCATCAAGAAGCCCACTGATTTGAAGGGCAAGACCGTCGGCATCTGGTACGGCGGCAACGAATATCCGTTCCTGTCGTGGATGTCGAAGCTGGGCTACAAGACCGATGGCTCCAAGGATGGCATCAAGATCATCAAGCAGGGCTTCAACGTCGATCCGATCCTGCAGAAGCAGGCCGACTGCGTCTCCACCATGTCCTATAACGAATACTGGCAGGTGATCGATGGCGGCTACAAGCCGAGCCAGCTCGTGGTCTTCAAATATGAGGACGAGGGTGTCGCCACGCTGGAGGATGGTCTCTACGTGCTCGAGAAGAACCTCAAGGATCCCGCCTTCGTCGCCAAGATGGCGAAATTCGTCAAGGCCTCGATGAAGGGCTGGGAGTACGCCAAGGCGCATCCGGATGAAGCCGTGAAGATCATCCTCGCCGGCGATTCCACCGGCGCCAAGACCGAGAAGGACCAGAAGCGGATGATGACGGAAATCGCCAAGCTGCTCGGCCCCGCCGACGGCAAGCTCGATCCGAAGGACTATGAGCGCACGGTGGCCACGCTGATGGCCGGCGGCTCCGATCCGGTCATTACCAAGAAACCGGAAGGCGCGACGACGACCGCGATCACCGACGCGATGAAGTAGGAAGTTACCGTCATGGCCGGGCTTGTCCCGGCCATCCACGATGTTCTGCAGGAACGTGGATGCCCGGCACAGGGCCGGGCAGGACGGAGCCAGGACGCACTGCTTTTGCGGGGGCGACTGCTGAGCCCGGTGGTGCCGCTGCAATCCACGCGATCCAAATGAGCCGTCACCCTGAGGAGCGCGCTCTCGCGCGCGTCTCGAAGGGCGGCGGCGGGCACTGCGCGCGTGGCCGCATCCTTCGAGGCTCGCCGAAGTCGGCGAGCACCTCAGGATGACGACGTCGGTGTTATTCCGCTGCCTTCGCCCGCGGCTGCCGGAACACCCTTGTCGGCGTCGGATACCCGCATGACGTGCCGTCGGTGACCTTGACCTGGTCTTCCCACGGCAAGCGGTACGTGCCGGCGACCATGTCCTGCATGAAGGTATAGGGGCAGTCCATCGCGCCGCCTTTCACCGCCACATAACCGCGGTGCCAGAGCTGGTAGATGTTGTTCTCGACGCCCCAGTGGATCCGCGCCTCGCGCACCAGGTCGGGGCGCACCTCCGCGGTGATGATCTCGTCGGCGCGGCCGGTGGTGCCGTGGGCGATGACGCTGCCGTCGAAATTCACGATCATGCCTTCGCCCATCGAATCGAACGAGCCGTCAGAGCCGCACATGCAGACATTGGCGGTGACCATCAGGTTCTGGAACGCGTTGGCCTGGTTGGTGAAGCGCCAGCTGTCGCGGATCGGCGCGGTGTAGCCGGCGGTGCGGATCATGATCTCGGCGCCCTTGTAGGCGCATTCCCGCGCCATCTCCGGGAACATGCCGTCGTGGCAGATGATCAGCGCCAGTTTTGCACCTTTCGGCCCGTCTATGACGGGAATGCCGACATTGCCGGGCTCCCACGGCTCGACCGGAATCCACGGATGGAATTTGCGATAGTACAGCTTGATCTCGCCGAGGTCGTCGATGATCAGGCCGGAATTATACGGGTTGCCATCGGGGTTGAACTCCATGATCGAGAAGCAGCCCCAGATCCTGTTGTCCACGCAGGCCTTCTTGAAGGCCGCGACCTCCGGGCCGTCGAGCCGGCACATGATCGCCGGATTGGTGTCCATCGACAGGCCGTGCAGCGCATATTCCGGGAACACGACGAGGTCCATGGTGCCCAAATTACGCCGCGCCTTGCCGACCATAGTGACGATTTTCTCGGTCTGCCGCGCCAGGTCCTCCTTCGTGACCACCACCGGCAATTGCAGTTGCACCAGCCCGATGACGACGCCTTCCGGCGATTTGTTGAGGCCACCAAGTCCGTTCATGCCGCTCGCTCCGTCGCTGGATAGGTGCCCAAGCAAAACCGATTTTGGCCGCCCGCGACAGCCCATTTTTCAGACGGATTGCCTCCGCCCGGCGATTGCGGCAGTGTCGGGGAACCTGCCGGTTTCAGCTGGAATGGTCCTTGCTTTGTCCATTCTCCGCTGTCATCTGGCTTCGTCATTGTCCTTTATTCACGCCAATTCATGAGATCATCCGGATGAGCCAGCTTCTAGTCCACGTCGGCGACTTCACCTTCAACGCGAAGTTCGAGGAGGAACTGGCGCCGAAAACCTGCGCGGCGTTCAAGAAGGCGATGCCGTTCGACAGCCAGGCGATCCATGTGCGCTGGAGCGGCGAGGGGGTGTGGATGCCGCTCGGCGATCTCGACTTCGGCGTGCCCTATGAAAACCACACCAGCTATCCCGCGCCCGGCCATGTCATCCTGTATCCCGGCGGCATCAGTGAGACCGAGATCCTGCTGGCCTATAGCGGCGTGCATTTCGCCAGCAAGATGGGCCAGCTTGCCGGCAATCATTTCATCACGTTGACGTCGAATCTCGAAAGCCTGAAAGAGATGGGCAAGACCGTGCTGTGGAAGGGCGCGCAGAAAGTCCGCTTCGAGATCGTGTGATGGCCGAGACCGAATATCCCCGCGACCTCCGCGGCTACGGCCGCAATCCGCCCGATCCGCAGTGGCCGGGCGGCGCCCGCGTCGCTGTGCAGTTCGTGGTCAATTTCGAGGAGGGCGGCGAGAACAACATCCTGCATGGCGACCGCGCCTCGGAGGCGTTCTTGTCCGACGTATTGGGCGCGCAGCCCTGGCCGGGGCAGCGCCACGCCAATATCGAATCGATGTTCGAATATGGCTCGCGCGCCGGCTTCTGGCGGCTGTGGCGGATGTTCACCGAGCGCAAGCTGCCGACCACCGTGTTTGGCGTCGCCACCGCGTTGATGCGCAATCCCGAGATCGTCGCGGCGATGCAGGAGGCGGGCTGGGACATCGCCAGCCACAGCCTCAAATGGATCGAGCACAAGGACATGTCGGAAGTCGAGGAGCGCGTCGAGATCGCGGACGCTATCCGCGTCCATACCGAGGCCACCGGCGCGCGTCCGCTCGGCTGGTACACCGGGCGCAGTTCGATCAATACCAACCGGCTGCTGATGGAAGCCGGCGGCTTCATGTATCTGTGCGATACCTATGCCGACGATCTACCGTACTGGATCAAGGGACCGGCCGGCCCGCAACTGATGATTCCATATAGCCTCGATGCCAACGACATGCGCTTCGTCAACCCGCAGGGTTTTGGCGGCGGCGACCAGTTCTACACCTATCTGAAGGATAGCTTTGACGTGCTCTATGCCGAGGGCAAGACGGCACCGAGGATGATGTCGGTGGGGCTGCATTGCCGCGTCGTCGGCCGGCCCGGCCGCGCCGCGGCGCTCGCGCGGTTTCTCGATTACATCATGAGCCACGACAAGGTCTGGGTGCCAACGCGGCTGGATATCGCAAAACACTGGCACGCCAACCTGAAACATCTCGCCGCCGACGCACGCCCCATCGGATAATCGCACATGCCGGAAAAGACGCTCGCCGAACTGAACGACTGCAGCAAGGCGGATTTCGTCGCGGCGCTGGCGAATATTTTTGAGTACTCGCCATGGATCGCGGAGAAGGCGGCGGATAGCCGGCCGTTCAGCGGCGTCACACAATTGTTCGCGGCGATGAAGGCGGCAGTGGATGGCGCAGGCGAGGAGTTGCGGCTGGTGCTGATCAAGGCGCATCCCGATCTCGCCAACAAGACCCAGCGCGACGCGGGGTTGACGGCGGAGTCCAGCGCCGAGCAGAACGGCGTCGGGCTGGACCGGCTGTCGGACGCCGAATACGAAGCCTTCGAGCGCGTCAACAACGCCTATCGCGAAAAGTTCGGCATTCCCTACATCGTCTGCGTCCGCCGCCATACCAAGGATTCCATCCTGCGCGATTTCGCGCGAAGGCTGCCGAACGACAAGACCACGGAAATCGCGACGTCGCTCGCGGAGATCTGCAAGATCGCGGCGCTGCGCGTCGATCTGCTCGTGAAAGGCGATCATCCACTGAAAGTGCATGGCCGGCTGTCGACCCATGTGCTCGATACCCACAGCGGCCGACCGGCGGCCGGCATCGCGGTCGAACTGGTGGAACTGTCAGACTTGGGCGCCAGCCGCGTCATCGCGCGCGCCGTGACCAACCAGGATGGCCGCACCGATGTGCCTTTGATCGGCGGCCGCCCGGTGCCGATCGGGCGCTATGAGCTGACCTTCAAGGTCGGCAGCTATTTTTCCGAGCAGGGCGTGCCGATGTCCGATCCGCCATTCCTCGACCAGATCCCGCTGCGGTTTTCGGTGTCCGACCCCGAAGGCCATCTCCACGTGCCCTTGCTGGTGACGCCGTGGAGCTATGCGACCTATCGGGGAAGCTGACGCAGGCGACCCCCGCGCGCCTGGCATGGCGCGCTTAGCCATCCTGAGCTACGCTAGATCCGCACCGCCGCAACGGTGGGCGATTGCTGCCACATGGTGGCGCGATCAAAAGAAACGGGAGGACGTCATGCGTCGCATCATTCGCACGCTGCTGCTTGCAGGGTTCACATTCGTCACGGCGCAAAGCGCGTTCGCCGCTGAGGTCAAGGTGATGATCTCCGGTGGCTTCACCGCGGCCTACAAGGAGCTGGTGCCGCAGTTCGAGAAGGCGACGGGCAACACCGTGGTCACTGCCTATGGGCCGTCGATGGGCGAGACGCCGCAGGCGATCCCGATGCGGCTGTCGCGCGGCGAGCCGGCCGATGTGCTGATCATGGTCGGCTATGCGCTTGGCGATCTCGTCGGCAAGGGGAAGGTCGTCGCCGACAGCCGCGTCGATCTCGCTGATTCGCCGATCGGCGTCGCGGTGAAGGCGGGCGCCCCGCGGCCCGATCTCTCGTCGCCGGACACGCTGAAGGCCGCGTTGCTCGCGGCGCCGACGATTGCCTATTCCGACAGTGCCAGCGGCGTCTATGTCAGCACTGAAATGTTTCAGAAGCTGGGGATTGTCGAACAGATGCAGGGCAAGGCCCGCAAGATCCCGGCGACCCCGGTCGGTGAGGTCGTGGCCCAGGGCATGGCCGAGATCGGCTTCCAGCAGATCAGCGAACTCAAGCCGGTCGCCGGCATCGACATCGTTGGCCCGTTGCCGCCGGCCTTGCAGCAGATCACGGTGTTCTCCGCAGGCCTCGCCAGCGCCGCGCCGCAGCCGGACGCCGGCAAGGCGCTGATTGCGTTCCTGGCCTCGAAGCAGGCTGCGCCGGTGATTGTGGCGAGCGGGCTCGAGCCGAAGGTGAAGTAATGAAAGCTTGCTTCCCTCGTCCCGCCCCGCGAAGCAAAGCTTCGCTAGGCGGGGAGAGGGTGGCGCGACAAGCGTAGCTTGTTGCGTCGGGTGAGGGGGAGCTAGAGAGACTCACGAACTCCCCTCATCCGACGCCTTCGCTGCGCTCAGGCATCGACCTCTCCCCGCAAGTCGGGAGAGGTTAAGTCCTCACACATGCTGCGCGGCCGATGCCACCCCAGCGGCGTCGGCTTCCGCTTCCGCCGCACTGCCGACACCGTTGAAGAAGGCGTTGAGCAACACCGCGACCAGCGCGCAAAGCAAAATGCCGGACTCCAGCAGCGGCTGCAGGTCATGCGGCAGGTTCTTGAAGAAATTCGGCGCCACCAGCGGGATCAGGCCGAAGCCCACCGAGATCGCCACCACGAACAGATTGCGCTGGTTGGTCTTGAAATCCACCGCGGTGAGGATGCGGGCGCCGGTTGCGGCGACCATGCCAAACATCACCAGGCCGGCGCCGCCAAGCACCACCAGCGGCACGGCTTCCACCAGCGCCGCCATCTTCGGCAGCAGGCCGAGCACCAGCATGATGGCGCCGCCGGCGATGGTGACCCAGCGCGAGCGTACGCCGGTGATGCCGACCAGGCCGACATTCTGCGAGAACGAGGTGTAGGGGAAGGTGTTGAAGATGCCGCCGAGCACGGTGCCGACGCCGTCGGCGCGCAAGCCGCGGGTCAGCGCATCGCGGTCGATGGTCTTGCCGGTGATCTCGCCAAGCGCCAGGAACATGCCCAGCGATTCGATCATCACAACGATCATGACGATGCACATGGTGACGATCGGCACGAGATGAAATTGCGGCACGCCGAAACGGAAGGGCACGACGATGTCCGCCCATGGGGCGGTCGCCACCTTCTCGAAATGCATCACGCCGAGCACGCTGGCGAGAATGGCGCCGGCGATAATGCCGAGCAGCACTGACACGTTAGCGAGGAAGCCGGTGCCCCATTTGATCAGCGCAAGGATCACCAGCAGCACGAACAGCGCGATGCCGAGCCCCTGCAATTGCGCGTAGCCGGGATTGGGAAACGCGCCGGGTACACCGTCGACCATCTTGGTCAGGGTCGGTAATCCTCCACCGGCCCAGTTGATGCCGACCCGCATCAGCGAAATGCCGATCACCATGATGATGGTGCCGGTGACCACGGGCGGAAACAGCGGCAGCAGCCGGCTGATGAAAGGCGCGACAAGAATGCCGAAAATTCCGGCAGCGATCACCGAGCCGTAGATGCCGAGCAGGCCGATCTCCGGCGCGACGGCCATCGACAGCATCGGGCCGACCGAGGCGAAGGTGACGCCCATCATGACCGGCAGGCGGATGCCGACGCCGGGGAAGCCGATGCACTGGACTAAAGTCGCAAGGCCGCAGGCGAACAGGTCGGCCGAGATCAGGAAGGCGACATCCTGCGGCGGCAGCTTGAGGGCGCGGCCGATGATCAGCGGGACCGCGACGGCGCCGGCATACATCACCAGCACATGTTGAAGGCCCAGCGCCAGCAGGCGCGGGGTCGGCAATAGCTCGTCGACCGGGTGAATGGTTGAAGTCATTGATCTAGCCCCCTATCCCTACTGAAATCGCATGGCATTATGATCGATAGATACAAGCCCCGTGCCAGAAGTCTTGCTGCACTTGCGTATTGACCGATGGCATGAAGGTTGCTCGTTATGGACTTGCGCGGCGATCGAATTCCCTTCATCGCCCGCTGAAGCTGCTGGAGGTCACCGCGTGCCGCTTATCAAGAACCGCTATGGAAAAGGCCGTGTTCGCATCATGCGGATTCATCGCGACGGCGACAAGCACGAAGTCAGCCAGCTCAGCATCAAGGCGATGCTCGAGGGCGATTTCGCCCGGGCCTATACTGACGGCGACAACTCGACCTCGACCTCGACCGATACCATCAAGAACATCGTCAATGTCACTGCCCGGGAAAACACCGGGCTGTCCACCGAAGAGTTCTGCCAGGTGCTTGCGAAGCGTTACCTCGACCTCTATCCGCAGGCCAGCTCGGTGAGCATCACCGCGCATGAGACCAAGTGGAGCCGGCTCAGCATCGACGGCACGCCGCATCCACATAGCTTTACGCTCGACAGCAACGGCAAGCCCTTCGTCGAAATATCCGCGACCCGCGGCGGCCTGTCGATGAGTTCGGGTCTCGACAGTTTTACGTTCATGAAGTCGACCCAGTCCGGTTGGGAAAACTACTACACGGACAAATATTCGACGATACAGCCGACCAATGACCGGATGTGCGCCACCAGCATGGTGGCATCGTGGAAATGGTCGGGCAAGCCGGCGAGCTACGCCGCCGCCAACGCCAAGATCCTCGAAACGCTGCTCAAGGTGTTTTCCACCACCTACAGTCCGAGCGTGCAGAACAGCCTGTACCACATGGGCGAAGCGGCGCTGGCGGCCGTCCCGGAGATTTCCGAGATCAGCATGGCGTGCCCGAACATCCACTACATCCTGATGAACCTGTCGGCATTCGGCCTGGACAACAACAACGACGTGTTTTTGCCGACCGACGAGCCGCATGGCCAGATCGAATGCACGGTGGGAAGGTAGGACGAGAGCGCTTTCTTAACCTCTTCCCGCAAGGCCGGGAGAGGTTAAGAGCGCCATGCTCGTTCGCGCTACTTCCCATACTTCGCATATAGCGCCGGAAAGATCCGGTCGGGCTTGAACGGCACCTGTGTGAAGCGGATGCCGGTGGCGTTGGCCAGCGCATTTCCCATGGCGGCGGCGACGGGGTTGTAGGGGCTTTCGCTCATCGACTTGGCGCCCATCGGACCCAATGAATCATGGGTGTCGGCGAAATACACGTCGGTGCGCGGCACGTCGGCGAAGGACGGCAGGTGATAATCGCGAAATTTTGGATTGATCACGCGGCCGCCGTCATCGATCACCATTTCCTCGTACAGCGTGGCGCCGAGCGACTGCGCGACACCGCCTTCGATCTGGCCGCGCAGCTGCATCGGATTGGCGACGGCGCCGGCATCGGCGGCCTGCACGCTTTTGAGTATCTTGATCTCGCCGGTGCCCTTGTTCACCGCGACGCGAAAGCCCTGGACGTTGAAGGCGACCGAACGTGGCGTACCGCCTGAAGTCCCGCTCGCGCTCAGCGTCTGGCCCTGCGCGCGGGCGGACTCGGCCAATGCGGCATAGGGCAGGCGCTGCGCGCCGCAGACGGCGGCGTCACTTTCCAGCACGCAGGTGTCTGGATCGGACTTCGCCGCGGTGGCCGCAAACACCTTGAGATCGTTGGCGAGATTTTCCGCCGCAACACTTGTCGCGAGCCCCGCGACAAACGTCCCGGCGCTGCCATAGGCGCCGGTGTCGTGGCCGCCGTTCGCGGTGTCGGATTGCAGCAGTCTGATCTGATCGACCGTCGTCGCCAGCGCGGTGGCAGCGATCTGGCGATGCACGGTGCTGGTGCCGTTGCCGAATTCGGCGGTGCCGACCACGAGTTCGAAACCGCCGTCGTCGCGCAGCGAGATCTTGGTCTCGGCGATGTGCCCCTCCGGCGGCACGGTGTCGATCATGGTCAGCGCGATGCCTTCGCCGATCAGCCAGTCGTCGGAAAGATCGTGTTGCTGCGTCTCGGCCTGCATAGCGCGCTCGACGAGATCGAGGCACTGGTCGAGGCCATAGCTGCCATAGAACACGTCGTCATAATGCTTGCCGGCCGGCGACAGCATGGCATCGCCGGGCTTGACGACATTGCGGCGGCGGAAGTCGTAGGGGCTGATGCCCAATTGCGCGGCGAGTTCGTCGATCGCGGCTTCCACGGCAAACAGCGTTTGCGGCAGGCCGTAGCCGCGGAAGGCGCCGGCCGGCACGGTGTTGGTATAGGCGACGACGGCGTCAACCTTCTTGTTATCGCAATTGTAGACCCCGAGGCATTCGCCGCAGGCGTGAAACAGCACTGGCCCCGCGTGGTTGCCATAGGCACCGGTGTTGGAGAGTACGTCGAGCTGCAGCGCGGTGAGCTTTCCGTTGGCATCGGCGCCGGCCTTCACAGTGACGCGCATCGGATGCCGCGTCGAGGTGGCGATGAACTGCTCTTCGCGGGTGAGTTCGAGTTTCACCGGGCGGCCCGTCTTCAGCGCGGCCAATGCCAGAATATCCTCGACGAACATTTCCTGCTTGCCGCCGAAGCCGCCGCCGACGCGTTCGCAGAATACCCGCACCTGGTCCGGCGCCAGCTTGAACAGATCGGCCAGCGCGCGTCGCGTCAGATAGGGCGTCTGCGTGCTGGAGCGGACGTTGAGAATGCCCGTCGCATCGACCCAGGCCATGCCGCCATGGGTTTCGAGATGGCCGTGCTGGACCCGCTGGGTGGTGAACGTGCCCTCATAGGTGACGGCCGAAGCCGCCAGCGCCGCGGCGACATCGCCGAATTCGCCGTGGGTCTCGGCGACGATATTACGCGACGCGTTGCTGATGCGATGCCCGGGGGTCTTGTCGGGATGGATGACGGGTGCGCCCTCTGCAATGGCATCGGCGGGATCGAACACGGCCGGCAGGACGTCGTAGACGATCTTGATGCGGCGGCAGGCTTCCTCGGCGGCGGCCTCGGTCTCGGCGACGACGGCGGCGATCTTCTGGCCGATGAAACGCACCACGGTGTCGAGCACGCGGGTGTCGTCGGCATCCATGAAGTCGCGTTCATGCCGCGCGGTGGAGAACAGCGTTTGTGGTGCGTCCTCGTGGGTCAGCACCGCATGCACACCGGGCACCGCCAGCGCCGCACGCGTGTCGATCGAAACGATATTGGCATGCGCATGCGGGGAGCGCAGCATCTTGATGTGCAGCGTGCCTTCCATCGCCACGTCAAACGTGTAGCGAGCAGCGCCCTTCACGACTTGCGGGCCGGCGGGCGCGGGCAGGCTGCGGCCGAAGGCGGTGCCGGCGGCAGCGTCCTGCACGTTGGTCGTGCCGTCGAGTGCATCTTCAATGGCGCGATAGCCGGTGCAGCGGCACAGATTGCCTTTTAGCGCGGCGCCGAGATCCTGGCGCTGCGCCTGGTTCAGCGAGGCGCAGGTCATGATCATGCCGGAGGTGCAGAAGCCGCACTGGAACGCCTGCGCATCCAGGAATGCCTGCTGCATCGGATGGATGCCGCCATCGGGTGCGAGGCCTTCGATGGTGGTGATAGCGTGGCCGTCGGCGCGAAACGCGGGGATGATGCAGCTGTGCACGGGCTCGCCGTCGAGCAGCACCGTGCAGGCGCCGCAGTCGCCGGCGTCGCAGCCCTTCTTGACACCGAAATGGCCGAGCTGGCGGAGAAAAGTGCGCAGGCACTGGCCCGCCTGCGGATGCTCTGAGAATTCGTGGCCGTTGATCTGATAGCTCATGGCCTGATCACACTCAGTTCGGCGCGGATCTCTTCGGCGAGCCGCAGCGTCATCTGCTTGCGCCATGCCGGCTTGCCGTGGACGTCGTTGTGATAGAGACCGTCGGGAATGTTGTGCAGGATCGCCTCGTGCAGTTCGTCGGCCGACGGCATGGTTGGAAACGACAGTTGTATCGGCCGCACCGTCGCGCCTGTCACTGTCAGTAACAGCCCGTCGCTCCTGATGCTGCCGATCAGCAGTGCGGCGGAGCGGCCGACCGGCGTCAGCGAAATCTGCCGGAAGGCAGAGCGGCGTCTGAGCGCGGCGAGCGGGATGGCGATGCTGCGCAACAGGTCGCCCGAATGCAGCACGTTGCTTTGATTGCCGGTGACGAAGTCCGCGACGAGAATGCGTGCTTCGCTGCCATCGGCCTTCCAGATCGTGCAGACGCCTTCCAGCGCCGCAGTGAGTGCGATCATCGGACCTGCCGGCAATGACATGCAGAGATTGCCGCCGACGGTGGCGGTTTTCCAGATCTTGAACGAAGCGAGGAAGGCGCGGCAGCACTGGTTGATCAGCGGCGCGGCGATCCAGTCCGGCGGGCAAAGCAGGGCGTCGAGTTGCGCCACCGTGCATGTCGCGGCGATCTGCAGTTCGGTATCGGTGATCGCAAGCGCCGGCCATTTCAGCTCGGCGAGATCGATCAGCCGGGTGAGATGCGCCTGCGGCTCCGAGAATAGCCAGGTGCCGCCCGCGAGCCACGCATCGCCTGCCGTCCAATTGGGCAGTTCGTCCCGCGCCTGCGGGCGGGCAATTGACGTGACCGTATTCAGATCCATGGGTACGCTTGTGCTTTCAACCCGCCGCCGATCCTGTAAGGAGTCTTGCAAGACCGACGCCAAGTATTCGTGGCTGGACTCTGAATTGCAAGATGCTTGGAACTGCAAGGTTGGCCGCGCAGTGCCGCTGAAGGAGATGATTGAAGCCATGACCGCAACGCAGGCGACGACCCAGGCCATTTGGATCAAGGACCCGCTCGCCATTTTCGCCGACGGCGCCGAACGTGGCATCGTCGTCAAGGGCGGCCGGATCGTCGAACTGGTGCCGGCCGGCGGCAAGCCGGCCACGGCCGAGGTCGCTGTGTACGACGCGTCAGCCCATGTGGTGCTGCCGGGGCTGATCAATACCCACCACCATTTCTACCAGACCCTGACCCGGGCGCTGCCGGCAGCACTGGGGCGCGAGCTGTTTCCGTGGCTGCAGGCGCTGTACCCGGTCTGGGCGCGGCTGACGCCGGAATCGCTCGATCTCGGCGTCAACGTGGCGATGTCGGAACTGCTGCTGTCCGGCTGCACTACCACGACAGACCATCATTATGTGTTTCCGGCAGGACTGGAGGAGGCGGTCGATATCGAGGTGGCGGTCGCCAAACGGCTCGGCGTTCGCGTGCTGCTGACACGGGGATCGATGAACCGTTCGCAGCGCGATGGCGGCCTGCCGCCAGACAGCGTGGTGCAGGACGAGGATACGATCCTGGCCGACAGCGAGCGCGTGGTGGGGAAATTCCATCAGCGCGGCGACGACGCCATGGTGCAGATCGCGCTGGCGCCGTGTTCGCCGTTCTCGGTGACCACGTCGCTGATGAAGAACACGGCTGTGCTGGCCGACAGGCTCGACGTCCGCATGCACACCCATCTCGGCGAGACCGAGGACGAGAACAAATTCTGCGAACAGATCTATGGCTGCCGCCCTCTGGATTATCTCGAACAGACCGGCTGGCTCAACCAGCGGACCTGGCTGGCGCATGGCATTCATTTCAATGCGCCGGAGATGAAGCGGCTCGGCAAGGCCGGCACCAGCATCAGCCATTGCTCCTGCAGCAACCAGCTGCTGGCCTCCGGTTGCTGCCCGGTCTGCGACATGGAAGATGCCGGCGTGGCCATCGGGCTCGGCGTCGACGGTTCGGCGTCGAATGACGGCTCCAACCTGATGCAGGAGGTGCGCGCCGCGTTCCTGCTGCAGCGGGCGCGCTATGGCGTCACCCGCGTCAGCCATACCGATGCGCTGCGCTGGGCCACCAAAGGCTCCGCGGCCTGCGTCGGCCGTCCTGAATTGGGCGAGATCGCGGTCGGCAAGATGGCGGATCTGGCACTGTTCAAGCTCGACGAGCTGCGCTTCTCCGGCCACGGCGATGCGCTGGCGGCACTGGTGCTGTGCGGTGCATATCGCGCTGACCGCGTGATGGTCGGCGGGGCGTGGCGGGTGATCGACGGCGCCATCCCCGGGCTCGATGTGCCGGACCTGATCCGGCGTCACAGCGCTGCGGCGAAGGCGATGCAGGCGAGGTGATCTTCCCCTCTCCCGCCTTCGCTTCGCTCAGGCACCCTCTCCCACAAGGGGAGAGGGGAAGGAAGCGCTGCGCTTGCGGCTTCTAACTACACTCCACAAAAAAGTCCGGGCATTGCTGCCCGGACCCGATAGTCTCTCGGGAGTACCCGGCGGTTACTTGCCGGGGATCTTGTCGTCGATGCCCTTCACATAGAAATTCATGCCGAGCACCTGGCCGTCGGCGAGATGGTCGCCGCCCTTGCATTCGACTTCCTTGCCGTCCTGGCCCAGCACCGGGCATTTGAACGGCTTCAGCGTGCCGGCGATGATGGCGGCTTCGGTGTCCATGGCCAGCTTCTTTACGTCGTCGGGCATGTTGGTGTAGGGCGCCATCACCACCATCTTTTCCTTCAGGCCGTCCCAGGTGTCTTCCGACTTCCAGGTGCCGTCGAGTTCGGCCTTGACGCGGGCGATGTAGTAGGGCGCCCAGTTATCGATGATCGAGGTCAGCTGGGTCTTCGGGCCGAACTTGATCATTTCGGAATCCTGGCCGAAAGCGAGCTTGCCGCGCTCGGAGGCGATCTGCATCGGCGCCGGGCTGTCGGTGTGCTGCATGATCACGTCGGCACCCTGGTCGAGCAGCGCCTTGGCGGCGTCGGCTTCCTTGCCCGGATCGAACCAGGTGTTCGCCCAGATGATCTTGACCTTGATGTTGGGGTTGATGGTCTGCGCGCCCAGGATGGTGGCGTTGATGCCGGAGATGACTTCCGGGATCGGGAACGAGCCGATGTAGCCGAGCACGCCCGACTTCGACATCTTGCCGGCGATGATGCCCTGGATGTAGCGGCCCTCATAGAAGCGGCCGGAATAGGTCGACATGTTCTTGTCGCGCTTGTAGCCGGTGGCGTGCTCGAAATGCACGTTGGGATATTTCTTCGCGACTTTCAGCGTCGGCTCCATGTAGCCGAACGAGGTCGTGAAGATCAGCTTGTTGCCGGCGCGCGCCAGCTGTTCGATCGAACGCTCGGAGTCCGGGCCTTCGCTGACGTTCTCGAGATAGGTGGTCTCCACCTTGTCGCCGAATTCCTTGACCATGGCGAGGCGCGCCAGATCGTGCTGGTAGGTCCAGCCGAGATCGCCGATCGGGCCGAGATAGATGAAACCAACCTTGAGTTTTTCGGCGGCACTGGCGCCGCACAGGCCGGCCGCCGCGGTGAGGAACACCGCCGTCGCAGCCAAGACAATCTTTTTCATAGGTCTCTCCGGTTACACAGGGGTGGACTATCAATTCCTGAGCGCGCGCTCCCCATCGCACGCTTCGGGTAGCTATCGATCGGGAACGAACACCGTTCCCAATGCCGCGGGCGCGGTCGAACCACCGGTCCTGGCGCGCGAAATCAGAACGAGCACGATGACGGTCGCGAGATAAGGCAGCGCCGACATCAGTTGCGAGGGAACGCCGACGCCCCAGCCCTGCGCATGCAGCTGCAGGATGGTCACAGCACCGAACAGATAGGCGCCGACGACGAGGCGGCCCGGCCGCCATGACGAAAACACCACCAGCGCCAGAGCGATCCAGCCGCGACCGGCGGTCATGCCGGGAATGAAAAACGGCGTATAGGCGAGCGGCAGATAGGCGCCGGCGAGGCCGGCGCAGGCGCCGCCGAACATCACCGCATACATGCGGATCTTCAGCACGGGATAGCCCAGCGCATGGGCCGAGGTGTGGTTGTCGCCGGCGGCGCGCAGGATCAATCCGGAACGGGTGCGGTACAGGAACAGCCAGACGGCCACCACCAGCAGCAGCGACAGATACACAAACGCGTCTTCGCCAAACAGGATGCGCCCGACCAGCGGAATGTCGGTCAGCCCGGGAATGTAGAGATGCGCCGCCGGGGTGATGCGCTCGCCGACGAAGCCGGCGCCGATCAGGCCGGACAGGCCGATGCCCAGAATCGTCAGCGCGAGGCCGGTGGCGACCTGGTTGACCGCGAGGCCCAGCGTCATCACCGCGAATACCAAAGACAGCGCCACGCCGGCGACGATGCCGCACAGCGCGCCGATAAAGATCGAGCCGGTGTAGAGCGCGCCGCCGAAGCCGCAGGCCGCGCCCATGATCATCATGCCTTCGACGCCGAGATTGAGCACGCCGGCGCGCTCGGTGATCAGCTCGCCGGTAGCCGCGATCAATAGCGGCGTCGAGGCCGCCAGCACCGCCAGGATGATGGCTTCAAGCAATCCCATCGGCGGCCTTTCGCTGCGGCATGATCAGCTTGATCCGGTACAGAATGAGCGAGTCGCAGGCCAGCACGTAGAACAGCAGGATGCCCTGGA
The DNA here is from genome assembly GCA_036924855.1 of Nitrobacteraceae bacterium AZCC 2146. Taxonomy (NCBI): domain Bacteria; kingdom Pseudomonadati; phylum Pseudomonadota; class Alphaproteobacteria; order Hyphomicrobiales; family Nitrobacteraceae; species Nitrobacteraceae bacterium AZCC 2146. Next base: position 2,346,768 of record JBAGRP010000001.1, on the reverse strand, counting down.
ATACCTTGGTCATATCGAGCGGAATCTTCATTGCGATCTGGGCCTGTTCGCCGCCGATGAAGGTCAGCGCCAGGAAGAGCCCTGCAATTAATATTCCAACCGGATTGAGCCGGCCGAGGAATGCAACGATGATCGCGGTGAAGCCGTAGCCCGGCGAAATGCCCGGCTGCAGGTGTCCGATCGGCCCGGCGACTTCGATGATGCCAGCAAGCCCGGCGAGCGCGCCGGAGATTGCGAAGGTCAGCAGGATCAGCCGGTTGGACTTGAAGCCGCCGAACCGCGCCGCGCGCGGTGCCGCGCCGACGACGCGGATTTCAAAGCCCTTGATGGTGCGGCCGAGCAGGATCGCCGCCGCCGCCACCACCAGCAGCGTGATCGCCACGCCAAGATGCAGGCGGCCGCCTTCGATCAGCAGCGGCACGGTAGCGACGGGATCGAACTCCGCGGTGGTCGGAAAGTTGAAGCCGGCGGGATCGCGCCACGGTCCGCGCACCAGATAGTCGAGAAACAGTTCGGCCACATAGACCAGCATCAGGCTGACGAGGATCTCGCTGGCGCCGAACCGGACCTTGCAGATCGCCGGTATCAGAGCATAGAGCGCGCCGGCGATGGCGCCCATCAGCAGCATCGTCGGCATCACCCAGACACCGGCATCGTTGCCTTGCGTTTTCACCGCCAGCCAGCTGCCGGCGACGGCGCCGACCAGGAACTGGCCTTCGGCGCCGATGTTCCAGACATTGGCGAGATAGCAGAGCGACAGGCCGATCGCGATCATTACCAACGGCGCTGCCTTTACCGCGATCTCCTGCAGCGAATAGCTGTCGGTGAGCGGCGTGATGAAATAGACGGCGAGGGCCGAGATCGGGTTCTTGCCGAGGATCGCGAACAGGATGCTCATGGTCACGATGGTCAGGCCGATCGCGATGACAGGCGAGACCAGCGCGATGGTGGCCGATCGCTCCGCGCGCTTTTCAAGCACCAACTGCATCGGCCACTTCCTTCTGCGTCAGACTGCTGCCGCCCATCAACAGGCCGAGCTTTTCGCGGTTGGCGTCGGCGGTGGCCAGCGGCTCCGAAAGATGGCCGTGGAACATCACGGCGATGCGGTCGGTGATCTCGGCGAGTTCGTCGAGGTCCTGGCTGGTCACCAGCACCGCGCAGCCTTCGGCGGCGAGATCGAGCAGAGCCTGGCGAATGACGGCGGCGGCGCCGGCATCGACGCCCCAGGTCGGCTGGCTGACCACCAGTACCACCGGGTTGCGCAGGATCTCGCGGCCGACGATGAATTTCTGCAAGTTGCCGCCGGACAGGCTGGCGGCTTCCGGATCGCGCTTGGCCTTGCGGACGTCGAAGGCCTTTGTGGCGCGATCGACGGTCGACAGCGTGGCCGCCGTGTTCACAAAGCCGTGCTGCACCATGCCGCTGGCGGCGTGGCCGGTGAGCAAGGCGTTTTCCGACAGCCGCATCCGTGGCGCGGTGCCGTGGCCGAGGCGTTCTTCCGGCACGAAGGCGGCGCCGAGTTTTCGTCGCGCGGTTATAGAGAGATGTCCGGCGGCCTGGCCGTCGATCACGATGGTGCCGGGATCTTTTGCGAGACGCTCGCCCGACAGCGCGGCGAATAATTCGTCCTGGCCATTGCCGGCGACGCCGGCGATGCCCAGAATTTCTCCCCCCTTCAACTCCAGCGAGATGCCCTGCAGCCGGACGCCGTGCGGGTCGTCGGGCTCGAGGTTGAGATCGTTGACGACGAGCCGCGGCACGGTGGTCTTGCGCCCGACTGCGGCCTTCACCTGCTTGATGTCGGCGCCGACCATCATCCGCGCCAGCGACGCGGCGGTCTCCTGCTGCGGGATGCAGGTCGAGATCTTCTTGCCGCCGCGCAGGATGGTGGCGGTGTCGCAGAGCCGCTTCACCTCGTCCAGCTTGTGGCTGATATAGAGGATCGAGCGGCCTTCCGACTTCAGACGATCCAGCACGATGAACAGCTGATCGGCTTCCTGCGGCGTCAGCACCGCGGTCGGCTCGTCGAGGATCAGGAATTTCGGATTCTGCATCAGCACGCGGACGATTTCGATCCGCTGGCGCTCGCCTACGGACAACTGCCAGACCTCGCGCTTGGGATCGAGCGGAAGCCCGTAGACATGGGAGACTTCCTCCAGCCGCGCCGACATATCCTTGAAGGATTCCTTGCCGTCGAGGCCAAGCGCGACATTTTCCGCGACGGTGAGATTGTCGAACAGCGAGAAGTGCTGAAACACCATGCCGATGCCGCGCGCGCGGGCGTCGTGCGGGCCTGACAGCACCATCTTCTCGCCCTGCCACAGCATGTCGCCTTCGCTCGGCTGGATCAGGCCGTAGATGGTTTTCACCAGCGTCGATTTGCCGGCGCCGTTTTCGCCGAGCAACGCGTGGATTTCCTGCGGCCAGATTTCGATGTCGATGGAATCGTTGGCGAGAAAGCTGCCGTAACGCTTGGTCAGACCGATGGTCTGCAGCAGGGGCGTCTGGCCGGCACGCGGGTCGGAAGGCGTCGGATCTAACATTCGCTACCCACGCGTGAGAGGGAGGATTACGTCAATTGTGTGCCGAATTGGAATGCAGCGTAAATCTCGAAAAAGCGCCAACGTTTGCCCAGCGTTTCGGCAGTTATCCCGTTTAGCGTGATTCCCGCGAATTTTTCCCGCGCACGCCTGCTCGGCTTCGCAAAAGCCTTGAAATGGCGGTGTCGAGGTGCCTCATTCGAAAATATGTTGCAGAATTGTTACGGCTTCTGACAAATCAGAACGGCTTCATTCTCATCTGCCGAGAAGATGTGCAGCGGTTTTCGCCGCGTTTGGCCAAAGCACGACCGTCTAAGCCGCCTGTTGAATTGTGACAGCCCGGTGCGTCAGAACGTCGCGAAAGCTCAATCTTTACAAGCTCTAACTACACATTCGTGTGAGCTGTATCAGCGCGCTCCGATCCCCCCGCTTGTCGACGATATCTCGCGAAAACCCTGATCTCATTGCATTTCTTGATGAAACTTACGGCAACCACTGGAGAAAGTTGAGGCTTCTCAGTGTGAATGATTGCGGCAAGTGTCTGATCAAGACCGCGATCATCATTGTATGCAACTTGGGGGAATTTCTGATGTCCTACAGTTACCGAGCAATTGCAGCTGCGACCATGCTGTCACTTGCCGCACTCGCACCGATCAGCCAGGCCAGCGCCGCCGATCTGGCGCCGTTTCCGGTCAAGGCCAAGCCGATCGCCGATCTGCCGTTCTTCCTGGTGAACGACAACCGCGTCACCTTCGCCTACCAGTTCAATGGCGTCGATCCGGGCGTGACCAACAAGACCGCCAAGCAGGTCTATGCCTTCACCCACTTCGACGTCTGGGCTTACGGCACCAACTTCTTCAACATCGGTCTCGAGAAGGCCGATCACGCCAGCCCGGCCAATCCCTGCGCGGACCCGCTGCGTCCCATCAGCGGTTGCGAAGGCGCCACGGAAATCTATGGCCTGATCCGCAGCACCTTTGGCTTCAACGAGATCTTCAACACCAAGTCCTTCTCCTACGGCCCGCTGCGCAACGTATCGCTGGTCGTCGGCGCCGACGGCAGCACGGAAAACCGTTTCTTCTCTGCGTCAAAGCGTGACGTCGTTGCCGGTCTGCAATTCGCCTTCGACCTTCCCTACAAGGGCTTCTTCAACGTCAATCCGTTGTTCTACTACGAATTCGCCAACCGCAGCACGTTCACCCAGTGCGGCTACGCCGGCGCTCCGGGACAGGTCCCCGGTGTTTCCTGCAACAGCGATGGCAACCGCAAGTTCGATCCGACCTGGGCCGTTGAAATGAACTACTACATGGACCTCGGCTTCCTGCCGCCGAACCTGCAGTACTTCGCCATCAGCGGCCGCGCCGGCTTCTACGGGCCGAAGGGCTCGGAGAATGGCCAGATCCTCGGAACGGCGACCAAGACCGAAATCAACGCCGAGCCGATCCGTCTGACGTTCGACGCCAGCAAGGCGGTCTGGGGTGAGAAGTACACCCATAACGTCGACGTCTGGGTGGCGTACCGTCTCTGGAGGAACAAGTTCGGCCTCGATCACAACGCCAGCTTGGCCTGCACGACGTTTGCGCCGGGATCGTGCACCGAGAACTCGCTGTATTCGGGCATCACCGTCAAGTTCTGAGCTGAGCTAATCTCCAAATGCTGAATGGCGCCGCGATGTCCTCGCGGCGCCATTTCTACGAGCCGTCCCAGCAAACGCAGGGACGACGAGACTAATCTTTCTCCGCCCAAAATCCTTCATGCAGTGCCGCGGCCTCGTCTTCCAGCAGCGGACCGATGACCTCGATCGCCTTCTGGCCACTAGCGAACACGGTGCGGCAGGGCAGGTCCAGGGTCGGGTTTTCCGGATGGTCGCCGGTGATCGATTTCAGTCTGAGCTCGCCGAGGCCGTAGACCACGCGCCCGATGCCGGTCCAGTAGATCGCGCCGGCGCACATGGCGCAGGGTTCGGCGGACGAATACAGCGTGCTGCGCTTCAGGACGTCTTCGCCATAGGTCGTTGAGGCCTGCGTGCAGAGCAGCCGCTCGGCATGCGCGGTGCCGTCATGGGACGGCATATAGGCGTTCTCGGCTTCCAGCAGCACCTTGCCGTTCGCATCGACCAGGATCGCGCCGAACGGATGGTTGCCGTGGGCGGCCGCGCGGCGGCCGGCATCGAACGAGCGGCGCAGAAACAGCTCGTCGCGCCCGGTTGCGCCCGGTTTTGCATTTTCGTCCATCGCCGCTCCTTGTCGCCGGAATTTGCCAGATTTGGATGCGCCGCATAGATTCGCCAGAACAGGCGCGCCGAATTAGGATTGCCGGACGATACCAGTTTCACTCCGCGACAGCGCCGCGGTTCAATAAAGAAGCATGATTGCGATGGAAGCGAAAGTCGCCGGGCCTGTCAGCATGTCGCTCGGCGATGAGATCGTCGGGCGCATCAACGCGCTCGCCGCGATCTCGGAGACGTCAGAGCATCTGACGCGGATTTTCCTGACGCCGGAACATCGCGCCGCCGCCGATCTGCTGATGACCTGGATGCGCGACGCCGGCATGCAGGCGCATCTTGACGCGATCGGCAATGTCTGCGGCCGCTACGAAGGCGAGCGGCCCGGCCTGCCGTGCCTGATGCTGGGGTCGCATTACGACACCGTGCGCGACGCCGGCCGATGGGATGGGCCGCTCGGCCTGATCACCGCGATTTCCTGCGTCGGCGATCTCAATCGCCGCGGGCGGCGGCTGCCATTCGCCATCGAGGTCACCGGCTTCGCCGACGAGGAGGGCGTCCGCTTCGCCTCCACCTTGCTCGGCAGCCGCGCCATCGCCGGCACCTTCGACGAAAGTGTACTCGGCAGCAGGGACAAAGCGGGCACCATCATGCGCCAGGCGCTGGTGCTGTTCGGGCTCGACCCCGACCATATCGGCGCCGCCGCCCGTGCGCCCAGCGAATTGCTGGCCTATGTTGAGTTGCACATCGAGCAGGGCCCAGTGCTCGAGGCCGAGAAGCTGCCGGTCGGTGTGGTCACCGCGATCTCCGGCGCGACGCGGCTGGCGGTGGAATTGCGCGGCATGGCCGGCCATGCCGGCACCGTGCCGATGGCGCTGCGCCGCGACGCGCTGGCGGGGGCGGCCGAATGCATCGTCGCCATCGAGGAATTCTGCTGCACCGATCGCGACGGGCTGGTCGGCACCGTCGGCTACATCAACGCGATGCCCGGCGCCACCAATGTGATTCCGGGCATGGTGTCGTTCACCATCGACATCCGCACCGCCCGGGATTCCTATCGCAAGCTGGCGGTCGCCGACATCGTCCGTCATATCGAAGAGATCGTGAAGCGGCGGAATCTCAAGCTGGAAATCAACGTTACCCATGAGAACCGCACCGTGCCCTGCGCGCCGTGGCTGCAGCAGCAAGTCGCCGACGCTGTGAAAGCCGAGGGCTATCGCGTGTTCGAACTGCCGAGCGGTGCCGGCCATGACGGCATGGCGATGATCGACATTGCTGATGTGGCGATGCTGTTCGTGCGCTGCCGCGGTGGCATCAGCCACCACCCCGACGAGCATGTCGAAGACGCCGACGCCGACGCCGGCGCGCGCGTGCTGCTGCGGTTGATCGAGAATTTCAAGCCGAAGGCCTAGCCGCCTCCGCCGCATTCCGTGCCGCGCACTAATCCCGATTTGCGGGTCTGCCGTTCTCCGCCGGCCGTTGACAAAAGTCCGCCGGATTCAGAAGGTCACGGCAACAAGACTTCAAAAACCGGAGGACATCATGAGCGACAGCAAGATTTTCAAAGAAGGCCTGGAAGTGCGGCGCGATGTGCTGGGCAAGGACTATGTCGATGGCAGCATCGCCAAGGCCGACGATTTCATGATGGCGTTCCAGAATATCACCACCGAATGGTGCTGGGGCTATGCCTGGACGCGACCCGGTCTCGACCGCAAGACCCGCAGCATGCTCAATCTGGCGATGCTGACGGCGCTGAAGGCGCCCAACGAGCTCAAGCTGCACGTCAAGGGCGCGCTGACCAATGGCGTCACCGTCGAGGAGATCAAGGAGATCCTGCTCCATGCCACCGTGTATTGCGGCATTCCGGCCGGGCTCGAGGCCTTCAAGGCCGCGCATGAAGTGCTGAAGGCCGAAGGCGCCCTCAACAAGACCGCAGGCGCTGCCGAATGAGCGCCGCCATCAAGCGCGTCTGCTTCATCGGCATCGGCAATATGGGCTGGCCGATGGCCGCGCGATTGCTGAAGGCCGGCTTCGAGGTTTCTGTCACCGACGCGGTGACGGGGCGTGCGAAGGATTTTGTCGATCGGGTCGGCGGCTCCGCGGTGGCGAACTTGCCGGAGGCCGCCAAGGCCGCAGATGTTGTCATCACCATGCTGCCGACATCAGCGCATGTGGCCACGGTGGTCGATGAGATCCGCGGCAGTCTCAGGGCCAGACAAATCCTCATCGACATGAGTTCGGGCGCGCCAGCAGCGACACAGAAGATCGCCAAAGATCTGGAATCGATCGGTGTCATCGTGCTCGATGCGCCGGTCAGCGGCGGCGTGTCGCGCGCGGTCACCGGCGAACTCGCGATCATGAGCGGCGGCGAGGTGGCGGCGCTGGATCGCGTCGATCCCGTGCTGCGCGCCATGGGCACCACGATCCACCGCATCGGTCCGGTCGGCGCGGGGCAGGCGATGAAGGCGCTCAACAACCTGGTCTCCGCCGGCGGATTTCTGATCGCCGTCGAGGCGCTGGTGATCGGCCAGCAGTTCGGGCTCGATCCGGCTGTGATGACCGACGTGCTCAATGCCTCCACCGGCATGAACAACACTACCCAGAAGAAGCTCAAGCAGTTCGTGCTGTCGCGCAAATTCGACAGCGGGTTTGGGCTCGATCTGATGGTCAAGGATTTGTCGATTGCGCTCGAAGTCGGCCGCGACAATGCGGCACCGACACCGTTTGCCGCTTTGTGCCGCGAGATGTGGGCCAGCGCTTCGACGATGCTCGGCAAGGGCCAGGATCACACCGCCATCGCGAAACTGAGCGAGAAGCTGGCCGGCGTCACCCTCGGCGAAAAGGTCTGATGCAGCGATGGCAGATTTTCACGGCGTGTTTCCCTATCTGGTCTCGCCGACCGACGCGGCGGGGCACGTCCGCACCGATGTGCTCGGCCGTCTCTGCGACGATCTCATCACCGCCGGCGTGCATGGCCTGACGCCGCTGGGCTCTACCGGTGAGTTCGCCTATCTCGGTCGCGAGCAGCGCAAGATCGTGGTGCAGACCACGATCGACGCCGCCAGGGGCCGCATCCCCGTCGTCGCCGGCGTCGCCTCGACTTCGACCGTCGATGCGGTGGCGCAGGCGAAATCATATCAAAAGTTCGGCGCCGACGGCATTCTGGCAATTCTGGAAGCGTATTTTCCGCTCAAGGATGCGCAGATCGAATCCTATTTTCGCGCCATCGCGGACGCGGTCGATATTCCCGTGGTGATCTACACCAATCCGCAATTTCAGCGCTCCGATCTCACCCTCGATGTCGTCGCGCGGCTCGCCGAGCATCCGCGGATTCGCTACATCAAGGACGCTTCGACCAATACCGGGCGGTTGCTGTCGATCATCAACCGCTGCGGCGGCGACCTGCAGGTGTTCGCCGCTTCCGCTCATATTCCGGCGGCGGTGATGCTGATCGGCGGCGTCGGCTGGATGGCGGGGCCGGCCTGTGTGGTACCGCGGCAGAGCGTCGAACTGTACAATCTGTGCAAGGCGCATCGCTGGGACGAGGCGATGGCTCTGCAAGGCCGGCTGTGGCGCCTCAACGAGGCCTTCGCGCGCTACAATCTCGCCGCCTGCATCAAGACCGGCCTGGCCATCCAGGGCTATGAGGTCGGCGATCCCCTGGCGCCGCAGGCCGCGCTGACGGCGGATGAGCGCAAGGTGATCGAGGCGTTGTTACGGGAGGTCGGCTGACCGCGTTGTGGGCAACCAGACGGGCGAATGGGCAGCGAAATATCCCATGCAACCAGGCCTTTCTGCGTTGTTGGAAGGCCTGTTGGCTGATCCGCGGCTTATGGGCTAGAACCGGTCGAACCAGTCTTGCCCGCCAAAGGATCCCCTGATGAATATTCTGCCCGGCAACATGCGCTTCGGCGCGGGTCTTTCTCCCAAACGTCTCGAAGACCAGCGACTTCTCACCGGACAGGGCCTCTTCATCGACGACAAGCCGGAAGACGGCGCGCTGTGGCTGCATGTGCTGCGCTCGCCGCATGCCCACGCCAGGATCACCTCCATCGATACGGCCGCCGCCAAGGCGATGCCGGGCGTTGAAGCGATCTACACCGGCGCCGACCTGGTCGCCGAAGATGTCGGCACGCTGCCGACGCTGCCGATCTTCAAACGGCCGGACGGCTCGGCGGCGACCTTTCCGCCGCGCCGGCTGCTGGCGCACGAGATCGTGCGCTTCGCCGGCGAGTCGGTGGCCGCCATTGTCGCGACCTCGCGGGCGGCCGCGCAACTGGCTGCCGAAGCGATCGATGTGCAATTCGAAGTGATGCCCGCGGTGGTCGATCCCGCCGCTGCCGTGGCGCCGGGGGCGCCCACGGTGTGGCCGGCCGCGCCGGACAATATCGTCGCCGCCATGAGTTATGGCGACGCTGCCAAGGTGGACGCCGCCTTTGCCGCGGCCAAGCATGTGGTCTCGCTCGACATCGTCAGCCAGCGCCTGATTCCGTCGGCGATGGAGCCGCGCAGCACCATTGCCGACATCGACAAGAAGTCCGGCCGGCTGACGCTGCATGTGCAGTCGCAAACGCCGGCTTCGACCCGCGACATTCTCGCCGATGCGATCCTGAAGCGGCCGAAGGACAGCATCCGCGTGGTGGTCGGCGACATCGGTGGCGGCTTCGGCCAGAAGACCAGCCTGTATCCGGAAGACGGCATTGTCGCCTATGCGGCGGTCAAGCTCGGCCGCAAGATCCGCTGGCGCGGCGACCGCACCGACGACTTCGTCGGCGGCACCCATGGCCGCGACCTGGCCTCGACGGCGGAAATCGCACTCGACGCCAAGGGCCGCATCCAGGCCTACCGCGTCCGTTCGCTCGGCGGCACCGGCGCCTACATGTCGGGGACCGGTGTCATCATTCCGCTGGTGCTGGGTCCGTTCGTGCAGACCAGCGTCTACGATCTCCAACTGGTGCACTACGATATCAAGGCGGTGATGACGCATACGGCGCCGGTCGGCGCCTATCGCGGTGCCGGGCGGCCGGAGGCCGTCTTCATCATCGAACGCCTGATGGATGCCGCCGCCCGCCAGATCGGCATGGACCCGCGCGCCATTCGCAAGGTCAACTACATCAAGCCGACGCAGTTTCCCTACAAGAACGCCGTCGGCCAGACCTATGACAGTGGCGCCTTCGCGCACATGCTCGACCGCGCCTGCGAACTGTCGGACTGGGACGGCTTCGCCGCGCGCAAGAAGGCCGCGAAGAAGAAGGGCCTGCTCTATGGCCGTGGCCTGACCAGCTATATCGAATGGACCGGCGGCCCCGGCACCAAGGAGACCGTGAGCCTGCATGCCACCGCCGAGGGCCGCATCATCCTGCATTCCGGGACCCAGGCGATGGGGCAGGGCCTGCAGACGGCCTATTCGCAGTTGGTTGCTGAATCGCTCGGCATCGGCATCGACAAGATCGATGTCATCCAGGGCGACACCGACGTCATCGTCGGTCTCGGCAGCGTCGGCTCGCGCTCGCTGTTTGTCGGCGGCACCGCGGCGGTGGTTTCGGCGGTGGACCTGATCGCCAAGGCGCGTGAAAAGGCCGCCAACATGCTGGAAGCCTCGATCGAGGATATCGAATATGCCGGCGGTTTCCTCACCGTGGTCGGTACCGACAAGCGCGTTGGTCTGTTCGAAATCGCCAAGGCGGAAAAAGGCGCGCGGCTCAGCGTTGATTCCACCGGCGAGGCCGACGGACCGACCTGGCCGAACGGCACGCATATCTGCGAAGTCGAGATCGATCCGGAAACCGGTATCACCAATGTGGTGCGCTACACCACGGTCGACGATGTCGGCGTCGCAGTGAATCCGATGCTGGTCACCGGTCAGGTTCATGGCGGTGTGGTACAGGGCATTGGCCAGGCGCTGTATGAAGGTGTGTTCTACGATGCCGAGGGTCAGTTGCTGACCGCGAGCTATCAGGACTACTGCATCCCGCGCGCCAGCGATGTGCCGCCGATCGAAGTCACGCTCGATGGCTCGGCGCCCTGCGTCACCAATCCGCTGGGCGCCAAGGGCTGTGGCGAATCCGGCGCGATCGGTGGCCCGCCCTGCATCACCAACGGCGTGATGGACGCGTTGAGCTCGCTGGGCATCACCCAGCTCAACACGCCGCTGTCGCCGCTGAAAGTCTGGAAGGCGATCCAGGGCGCTTCAGCGCAGGCTTGAGATCGAACGACAAACAAACGCGTCGCCTCAAAACAGAGGCGGCGCGTACAAGAAACAACAAACAAGAAACAACAAACGGGAGAACAGCGCCATGAAGAGCTACAAGGTCACCGATTTCAACGCTCCCTTGCAGGAAGTCGACGTCCAGACGCCGCAGCCGACCGGCACGCAGGTGCTGATCCGCGTCAAGGCTGCCGGCGTCTGCCACAGCGACCTGCATATCTGGGAAGGCGGCTACGATCTCGGCCACGGCCGCAAGCCGCTGTCGCTGAAGGAGCGCGGCGTGTCGCTGCCGCGCACCATGGGCCATGAGACCGTCGGCGAAGTGCTGGCGTTCGGCCCGGATGCCAAAGGTGAGCCCGGCGGCGTCAAGGTCGGCGATGTCGCGCTGGTCTATCCCTGGCTCGGCTGCGGCAAATGCGCGGTCTGCCTCGCCGGCGACGAGAACATGTGCCTGAAGCCCAATTCGCTCGGCGTGCATTGCGACGGCGGCTATGCCGACCACATGCTGGTGCCGCATCCGCGCTACCTGCTCGACCTTGAGGGCCTCGATCCCGTCACCGCAGCGCCCTACGCCTGTTCGGGCGTCACCACCTACAGCGCGCTGAAGAAGGTCGAGCACGACCTCGGCAATCCGATCGTGATCTTCGGCGCCGGCGGTCTCGGCCTGATGGCGCTGAGCCTGCTGAAGGCGATGGGCGGCAAGGGCGCCATCGTCGTCGATATCGATGCCCGCAAGCGCGAGGCGGCGGAGAAGGCCGGCGCGCTCGGCACCGTCGATGGCGCGGCGCCCGATGCGCTGGAGCAGCTGGCGAAGAAGGCCGGCGGCCCGATTCTTTCCGTCATCGATCTGGTCGGCAATGCCGCGACCACGCAGCTCGGCTTCGATTGCCTTTCCAAGGGCGGCAAGCTGGTGATCGTCGGCCTGTTCGGCGGCGGCGCGACCTGGGCCTTGCCGCTGATCCCGATCAAGGCGCTGACCATCCAGGGCAGCTATGTCGGCAACCTCCGCGAGACCAAGGAATTGCTCGATCTGGTGCGCGCGAAGAAGATCGCGCCGATCCCGGTGACCCCGATGCCGTTCGCCAAGGCCAATGATGCGCTCAACGATCTGAAGCACGGCAAGCTGGTCGGCCGCGCGGTGCTGACGCCGTAACAGACGCAGACTTCGCGTTCGTCATGGCCGGGTTTCTTCCCGGCCATCCACGATGTTCTGCGAGAACGTGGATGCCCGGCATAACGCCGGGCATGACGATCCTATAGTCCGTCCGCGCTGCGGATTGGCCGCCCTCTACCCCGCGGTCACATCCACCAGTTCCTCGCCATCGAGCACCCGCCGCGCCTTGGCGCGATCGAGGTCGCCTTCCCAGGCACCGACGACGACGGTGGCGACGCAGTTGCCGATCAGGTTGCCGAGCGCGCGGGCCATGCCGATGAACCAGTCCACCGACAGCACCAGCACCAGGCCGATGGCGGGGATGCTCGGCACCGCGTTGAGCGTGGCGGCGAGGATGACGATCGCCGAGCCTGGCACGCCATGGGCGCCTTTCGACGTGATCAGCGACACCCCGAGTACCAGCAGCAGGTCGCCAAACGACAGCGGCGTGTTGGTGGCCTGGGCGATGAACACCACGGCCAGCGTCAGGTAGATCGAGAACGCATCGAGGTTGAACGAGTAGCCGGTGGGGATCACCAGGCCGACCACGGAATCCTTGACGCCAAGCCGCTCCAGCTTGCGCATGATCTGCGGCAGCACCGCGTCCGACGACGCGGTGGCCAGCACGATGGTCAGTTCCTCGCGCAGGTAGTTGAGGAATTTGACGATGTTCAGCCCGGCCAGCGCCATCACGCCGCCGAGGACGCCGAACACGAAGATTGCCACCGAGACGTAAAACAGGAACACCAGCGAGGCGAGCTGCTTCAGAGAGCCAACGCCGTATTTGCCGACGGTGTAGGCGACAGCACCGAGCACGCCGAGCGGAGCGACGCGAACGATCAGCCCCATCGCGCGAAACAGCACGGTCGAGATCGCGTCGATGAACGACGTGATTTTCTCGCCCTTCTCGCCGCCGACCAGCGCCAGGCTGGTGCCGAAAATGATGGCGAAGAACAGCACCTGCAGCACATCGTTGCGCGCCAGCGCGTCAAACGACGTGCTTGGCACGATGTTTAGCAGGAAGCTGCCAATGCCGCCGCCCTGCAGCTTGTGCGCATTGTCGGCGTAGTTGCTCAGCGCCTTGCCATCCAGCGTCGCGGTGTCGATGTTCATGCCGTGGCCGGGCCCGAACAGATAGGCGAGCAGCAGGCCGACGATCAGCGCCACCGTCGTCATCACCTCGAAATACACCAGCGCCTTGACCCCGACGCGGCCGACCTTCTTGAGGTCGCCGGCGCCGGCGATGCCGTGCACCACCACGCAGAACACGATCGGTGCCACGATCATGGAAATCAGCTTGAGGAAGGCGTCGCTGAAGATCTTCAGGCCGACGGCAAAGTCGGGGACCGTGACCCCGAGCAGGATGCCCAGCACCAGGGCAACCAGCACCTGAACGAACAGCGAATGATACAGTGGCTTGCGTGCGATCTCGATAGTGGCCGTTGTTGTGGACATGAGCACTCCTCCTTTGAATTCAGGAAGATCCCAGCAACAACTGTGCCAAAAAAATAGAGTGCAGGCGTGCACAACCCCGCCGAAGCCAGCGTGGAACGTGTTCTCATCAGATGAGATTGACGAATCTGCCGATGGGCGACCGGGCCGCTCCGGCGCCTGCCGAGGACGAGAAGACTACTTGTCTTCGTCGGCGATCGCTTCCATCAGGACAACCATCTGGCGCTGCACGGTCTGGCTCTTGATGCGGCTATAGGCCCGCAGCAACCGCAGACTGAATGCGCTGTCGAGAAACAGCAGGCTCTCGACTTCGCGGGTCTTGCCATCGCCGTCGTAGAAGAATGTGACCGGTACATCGAGCGCGGTCGCAATCTGCTGCAGACGGGCGGCGCCGACACGGTTGACACCCTTTTCGTACTTCTGGACCTGCTGGAAACTGACGCCCAATTGTTCGCCCAAATCCGCCTGTGAGATTTTTTGCTCAACACGACGAAGACGGATTCTCTTGCCCATCTCGATATCGGGTTTGCCGGCGCTACGTTGCTTCATTCGTCACCACTCAGTTTGGTTGATACGGGGATTGCTGTGTTTTTTTGATTAAAGCTTTTCAGCTCGAAAAACCCTCGAACTGATTTATCAAGGGTTCCCCCTTATATACATCCTTCAGATCGTTAGGATGGATGAATTCATCCCTAAACCACGGAAATTTAACTGGGCTAAACGATTCGACAATCCAGTCGATCATGCGGCGTACGCGCGGTATCCTGTTGCTGTCCGGGTGGTAGGACAGCCAGATGTCGAACGAACGCTGCAAATCGATCTCCAACGGTACAATTTTGGAACCCAGAGAGGAAGCATACGTCGGGAGTAATCCAATGCCTGCTCCTTTTAGTACAGCCCAGTAGTTGGCGCTGCTGACATTGGTTCGCATCACCAGAAGATCCTGCTGTGGTATGCCAGGAAACCAACTGTCGAAAATCTCCTTCGCGCCAGTCTGGTCAGCGAACTGCATGACGACCCGGTGCCTGATCAGTTCCTGATAGGTTTTAGGGGCGCCGAACGTTTCAATGTATTTCTCACTCGCGAAAAACATCACATGCATGCGGCCAAGTTTGACCATCTTGGTGTCAAGCGCGGTCGGCCTTGAGAGCTGGATCGCGACATCCGCCTCGTGCCGCTGCACATCGGCGGACCGCATGGCGCAGTGGAGATCGACGAGAATGTTCGGATACGCCTGCTGAAATTCAACGAGCCGCGGCGCCAGCCAGAACGTGCCGAGACCTTCGGTGATAGCGACGCGGACTTCACCGGAGAGGGTTTGGGTGACCGAACTGCGCGCGCGCAGCAGGTCGAACGACGCGGCTTCCATGCGCTCGACTGCTGATACTACCAAAGCGCCTTCGTCGGTCAGCCGGGTGCCGTGGACGTCGCGGGTGAAGAGGGTTGCGCCGATCTGGCGTTCGAAATCATCGATGCGCCGGCGTACCAGATTGATCGACTGACCGAGCCTCTCGGCCGCGGACCGGAAGCTTCCACAGCGCACGACTTCAAGAAAAACCCGGGCGGCATCCCAATCCGTCAAAGGGTTGAGAGTACCCGCAAAGTGTTCTTGCTGCGGAACACCCCTTTCCGCCGTTTGACGCATACGCTGGTCCTCCTGCCAAATATTCTTGCCAGAATATCGACGGCTCCACAACTTGGGCTTGCCATGACAGCGCACTATCCGACGATCACGAGCGCCACGCCGACCTATCCGCCGGCAGTCCATCCCGCCAAGCATCCGCTTCCGGCAGACAACCTCGAGGCCTTCGCCGGTAACGTGGTGGTGTTCACGCTAGCCGCGGGCGATCTCGACCGGTTGATGAAGTCGGCGGAGATCGACCTGCCGGGGCTCGCTTCACAGCAAGCCGTGTTGCGCGTGATGGCGCACAATCCGGATTCGATCTGGGGCATTGCCAAGCGTGCGGACTATACCAGCGGCGCAGCGGCTCCGCAGGGCTTCGTCGGATTTCTGATGCTCAACGAGCAGGGCTTGCGGCAGCTGGTCGCAGGCACGTTCGACGCCAGCGATCCTGATAACGCGTTGCTGTGTGCTCAGAACGAGAAGCCCGCTGGTATCTATCTATGGGCGATGTGGGCTCGCAATAATCTCGTCGCCGGCATTCCGCTGGCCTTCGAGAAGATGTTCACGCCGCTCTATGAGGATGCCGACCTCTACGCGCGCGCTGTCACGCAGGATGGCAAGCGGCTGCTGGAGACCATGGGATTTCGTCCTGGCGCCGTCTTCGAAAATCTCACCAATCCCGGACTGCACAGTCTGCCGCGCTCCGGCGTCCATGAGCCCGATGTGCCGCTCTATGATCGTTATCACGGTCGCAGCCCGGAGCGGGCGGTTGCGGTCACGGTGGCGCGTTCGATCGAAGACCTGATGCGGGTGATTGCCATCCGCAGCGCCGTCTATATCGGCGAGCAGGAGTGCCCCTATCTCGAGGAGTTCGACGGCAACGATTTCAGTTCGACGCATCTGCTCGGCTATATCGGCAACGAGCCCGTCGCCTGTCTGCGAATCCGCTACTTCGCCGATTTCGCCAAGATCGAGCGTCTCGCCGTACGCAAGGAATTCCGCAAGCAGCGGATCACGCTGCAAGTGGTGGAGGCTGCGATCGAGCTGTGCCGTGCCAAGGGATATCAGCGGCTCTACGGCCATGCCCAGAAGCGCCTGGTAAAATTCTGGTCGCAGTTCGGCTTCACCACCTTCGAGGGCGGGCAGGAACTGGTGTTCTCGGATTTCGACTATGTCGAAATGCAGTTGACTACCGAGCGGCGGCCCAATGCCATCACCATCGGTATCGATCCCTATCTGATCATCCGGCCCGAAGGCCAGTGGCACCGGGCAGGCGTTCTCGATCAATCACGCGCGCGTGCGGTGACGCGGCCGTCAATCGAAAGAGGCGCCGCGTGACGTCGGTCGTCAGCCTGCGGACGCTTGCGAACTCGTCCAGCGTCCCCATCGTCGTGTTCGTCGACATGCAGCAGGAATATCTGGCAGCGCCGCGGATGCTAGCGATTCCCGATATCGATGCCGCGCTGGAGAACTGCCGGAGCCTGCTCGATCACTGCCGCAGCGTCGGCCTGCCGATCGCATTCATGCGCTTCCTCGACAATTCGGCTTATTTCAACCGGGCGACGCCGTTCGCGCGCTGGATCGAAGGGTTTGAGCCGCAGCGCAACGAGATGATCTTCGAGCGCAGCAGTCCATCCTGTTATGCCTGCGACTCCTTCACCGCGCTGATGAACCAGAGCCGCGGCGGGTTTGTGCTCGCCGGCTTTGCCGGTGAATCCGCATGCCTGTCGACCCTGGTCGAGGCGCACCACCGCAATCACAAGGCCGTCTTTCTTCATGATGCGTCGGCCAGCCACCGGCTTGATGACGTCTCCGCGGACGACATTCATCGCGCCGTTGCAAGAATTTCAGCTCTGTATGGAGATGTCTATGAAACGCGCGAATGGATCGCCTCGACTCTACCTCGCAAGCTCGGGCACGGGACGCAAACCGGTGTCTGATATCAACGAGCGTTTGCGATCGGTGATGTCCCGGCTCGAGGAATGCCAGATGGTGCTCGCTGATGTCGGCGAACGCGACACCGCGCAATTGGTCGCGATGGCGATACTGCAGCTGCGGATGCGGCTGCATCACATCGGCGACGCCGAACTGAAAGCGCTCTGCGATGCCATGATGCCGAAGCCGGACGATAGTGCCGACGTTTCGAAGGCCTCGGATCGTGGCTCGTGAGAGCACTATAGATTGCTGTCGGTGATTGCCGAATAGATCATGGTGCGCAGTTCGCGGCGCACCGGATAGGCGCTGGACGGCAGCAACTGGGTCATGAAGATCGCGATCAGGTCTTCCGCCGGGTCGATCCAGAACGCGGTGCTGGCCGCGCCGCCCCAGGCATATTCGCCGGCGCTGCCGGGAATCATGGCCTTCGCCGGGGCCATCGTCACCGAGAAACCGAGCCCGTACCCGATCCCGGCATAGCTGGCTTCGCTGAACATCGACTTCGACATTTCCGTGAGGTCGCGGCCGCCGGGCAGGTGGTTGCTGGTCATCAGCGCCAGCGTCTTCGGGCCAAGCAGGCGGATGCCGCCGAGTTCGCCTGAATTCAGCAGCGCGCGGCAGAAGGTGAGATAGTCCGCCGCGGTCGAACACAGGCCGCCGCCGCCGGAGATCATCGAAGGCGGTGTCAGGAACGAACTGGTGGCGGGATCGTCCTGCAGTGTCATGCCGCCCTTGCCGTCGGCGGCATAGCAGGCGGCGAGGCGGTGCGCCTTCTCGGCGGGGACGAAGAAGCCGGTGTCGACCATTCCCAGTGGATCGAAGATGCGGTCTTTCAGGAATTGCTCGAACGGCATGCCGCTGATCTTCTCCACGAGATAGCCGACCACATCGGTGGACACGGAATAATTCCAGGCCTCGCCGGGCGAAAACTCCAGCGGGATTTTCGCGAGATCGGCGATCATCGAGGCCAGCGTGCCGGCCTTTTCGACCTCGCCGATTTTCATGGCCCGATAGGCGGCATCCACATTGGTGCGCTGCTGGAATCCGTAGGTCAGCCCGGAGGTGTGGCGCAGCAGGTCGATGATCAGCATCGGCCGCGCCGGCGGTCGGGTCAGGAACGGCGGCGCCACGCCGGCCTGGAACACGCCGAGGCCCGTCCATTCCGGGATGTACTTGTGCACGGGCTCGTCGAGCGCAACGCGGCCTTCCTCCACCAGCATCATGAAGGCCACCGTGGTGATCGGCTTGGTCATGGAATAGATGCGGAAGATGGTGTCGTTCGTCACCGCGACCTTGCGTTCGACATCGGCAAGGCCCTGCACGGCGCTATGCACGATCTGGCCGCGGCGATAGACCAGAAGCTGCGTGCCCGGGAAGCGGCCGGCCTCGACGTAGCGTCGCTTCAGATGATCCTCGACGCGGCCCAGAGCGGCGCTCGACATGCCGGCAGCTTCGGGCGCGGCGGAGGAGGGGCTGAGGTCTTGGGACGGCATTGCAGCATCACTCCGATGTGTTGGCACAGGACGTTTTAGGGAGGGAAGTCGGCCCCTGTCGAGCTGGATTTGCGACGCCACGATCTTACTCCGCCCGATCGATTGATGTATCGTCGACGCTGAAATTGCGTAGCACCTTGCGGGACCGATTCATGACCCAATTCAACGACACCGAACTGACCGCCGCCGTGATCGAGAGTTTTGACAACACGCCGGATCCTCGGGCCAAATTCCTGCTGCAGGAATTGGTGAAATCGCTGCACGAATACGTCCGCAAGACCGACCTGACTTTTGGCGAGTGGGAATACGCCATCGATTTCCTGACCCGTACCGGGCAGAAATGCACGGCGATCCGGCAGGAGTTCATCCTGCTGTCGGACGTGCTGGGCGTCTCGATGCTGGTCGATGCCGTCAACCACCGCGAACGCGACGGCGCGACGGAGACCACGGTGCTCGGCCCGTTCTATGTTGGCGAGCACAGACCGATGCCGCATGGCGCCGATATTTCGCCGGGCCTCGAAGGCGACCGGATGTTCGTGCAGAGCCGGGTGACCAATCTGGAAGGCAAGCCGCTGGCCGGCGTACCGGTCGATGTCTGGCATGCCGACGATGACGGCTTCTACGATTCGCAGAAGGCTTCGTATGCGACAGAGGGGCCGTCGTCGCGGGCACGCTTCGTCACCGATGCCGACGGCCGGCTGTTCTTCCGCACCATTCTGCCGTGCAGCTATCCGATCCCCACCGACGGCCCTGTCGGCGAGATGATCGTGCAGACCAACCGCCATGCGATGCGGCCGGCTCACATCCACTTTCTGGTCGATGCCCCCGGCCACGAGCCGCTGATCACCCACGTCTTCATCGAGGGCGACAAGTATCTGGATTCCGACGTCGTGTTCGGGGTCAAGGACGATCTGATTTCAACTATCGAGCACCGCAAGGATGCGACGATGCCGGATGGCCAGCCGGCGAGCGGCCCGTGGCATCTGATGACCTATAATTTCCGCATGAAGCCGGGAACGGGGATCGTGCCGCAGCCGATGATGCCGGAGAAGGAAGAGGCGGGAGGGGCGCGGGCTTTTGACAGGACGTCCTTACGCCTCGTCCGGAGCGCTCCAGTCTCGTTGTGAGAGATCGTGCATCGTCTCCAGAAAGAACTGGTCGAACATAAAAGGCGGCGCGGCGGCGAGCCGGTCGCCCGCGGCGAGCGCCATCACGTCCTGCAGGGCACGGCCGAGGGCACCGACACGCTCGGCAAAGACATCGAGACCGTCGCGCTCGGCGCTGCCGACGATCTCAAACAGTGCCTCCTTGGTGCTTTCGATCTGATCGTCGACGGTGCCGATCTTCTCGTGGAGGGCATCAACATCGATCTCAGCCGTGTGGGCATTTGAGATGATGGCCGACGCGACGGCATTTTGTTGAAGCATGCCGTTGCGGACGGCGTGGAGCTTCTGGCTGAATTCGTCCAGATGGGTCACCGCCGCCGCCGCATTGGCTTCCAGGTCGCCTTTGGCCTGCGACAGGATTGCCGCGGCGGAGACCACGACCCCCGCCTTGAGCGTGGTCGCTACCGCCTTCAGCGCGGCTGAAACCAACTCGGTATTCACCAGGATTTTGGGCATGCATCGCGTCCGCTCGGCTGTCTTCTGAACCCGTTCGTAGCACCGATTCCCCGCTGGTTTGGCCAGTCGTGGAAAGTAAAATAGCACCGTCACCGCGTCTGCTCATTTCGAGTGCGTCGCACAATAAATAAGCGCCGCGCAAGTTTTGAATGCGGCCGCCAGCTAGCGCGCCGTGCCGGGCTAAGTCTTAACTATCTGTAAATATTCAGATTATCGCGCCAGAGCGATTTGGCACGAACTTTGAATAGTTCTTACTGACGCCATTGAAGCCGTCACAATCAATCACCAGCCAGCACTGCCATCATGGGGCTTCCCCAGACGCGCCGCTATGTCCGTTCGCCTTCGGGTTCTGAAGCGCGCTGCGACGTGAGGCGGGGGTGGCGATGCCGGCCGCACGAGGCACGAAAGGACGACAGCAGAGATGACGAAGTCAGAGACCCCCATGCCCCGCAAATTGAGCCGCCGCCAGCTTCTGAAGGCCGGCGCCGGGACCGCGGCGCTGCTCGCCGCCGCCAAGCTGAATTTTCCCGCCGGCGCGTTCGCGCAGGGCGCTGGCCCCGAAGTGAAGGGCGCAAAACTCGGCTTCATCGCGCTCAGCGATGCCGGTCCGCTGTTCGTCGCCAAGGACAAGGGCTTCTTTGCCAAGCACGGCATGCCGGATGTCGAAGTGCTGAAGCAGGCGTCGTGGGGCACCACGCGCGACAACCTCGTGCTCGGTTCCGAAGGCAACGGCATCGATGGCGCGCATATCCTGACGCCGATGCCCTACCTGATCTCCGCCGGCAAGGTGACCCAGAACAACGTGCCGACGCCGATGTACATCCTGGCGCGGCTTAACCTCGATGCGCAGTGCATCTCGGTCTCCAAGGAATATGCCGATCTCAAGGTCGGCCTCGACGCCAAGCCGTTCAAGGTGGCGCTCGACAAGAAGAAGGCCGACGGCAAGTCGGTCAAGGCCGCGATGACCTTCCCGGGCGGCACCCACGACCTGTGGATCCGCTACTGGCTCGCTGCCGGCGGCATCGATCCCGACAAGGACATCGAAACCATCGTGGTGCCGCCGCCGCAGATGGTCGCCAACATGAAGGTTGGCACCATGGACTGTTTCTGCGTCGGCGAGCCCTGGAACAGCCAGCTCGTCCATCAGCAGATCGGCTACACCGCGGTGAACACCGGCGAGATCTGGA
Organism: Nitrobacteraceae bacterium AZCC 2146; assembly: GCA_036924855.1. Lineage (NCBI taxonomy): Bacteria > Pseudomonadati > Pseudomonadota > Alphaproteobacteria > Hyphomicrobiales > Nitrobacteraceae > Nitrobacteraceae bacterium AZCC 2146. The sequence goes on along the minus strand of JBAGRP010000001.1, from coordinate 2,325,330 downwards.
ACAAGCATCCGGAGAAGTCGCTCGGCATGCGCGCGGCCTGGGTCGACAAGAACCCGATGGCGGCGAAGGCCATCACCATGGCGGTGATGGAGGCGCAGCAGTGGGCCGACAAGATGGAGAACAAGGAAGAACTCGCGACCATCATGGGCAAGCGGCAGTGGATCAACTGCCCGGTCGAGGACATCCTTGATCGCGCCCGCGGCAAGTTCGACTACGGCACTGGCAAGGTGGTCGAGAACAGCCCGCACGTCATGAAGTACTGGCAGGACCACGCCTCCTATCCGTTCAAGAGCCACGATCTTTGGTTCATGACCGAGGACATCCGCTGGGGCAAATACGATGCCGGCTTCGATTCCAAGGCTCTGATCGACAAGGTCAATCGCGAGGACATCTGGCGCGATGCCGCCAAGGCGTTCGGCGTTGCCGCGGCCGACATTCCGGCCTCGACGTCGCGCGGCAAGGAGACCTTCTTCGACGGCAAGGTGTTCGATCCGGAAAATCCCGCCGCCTACCTGAAGTCGCTCGCCATCAAGCGCGTCGACGCCTGAGATGTTGATGCGCGGGGGCCATGCTTCGATCACGGAGAACAATGCAATGAATGTGCAAGCCATCAAGACCGAGCCCGCAACGGCGCTGGCAAATTCGCCGGCGCCCGTCATCGCGCTCGCTCCGAAGCGGCCCCCGAGCCTCGACAAATACACCAAGGCGGCCAAGGAGGTCGCGGTCCGCGTGATTCCGCCGCTGATCGTGTTTGCACTGCTGATGATCTTCTGGGAGCTGGTGTGCCGGCGTGCTGGTTCGACCCTGCCGCCGCCGTCCAAGGTCTACAAGGACACCAAGGAACTGATTTTCGATCCGTTCTTCGATCATGGCGGCATCGACAAGGGCCTGTTCTGGCATCTCTCCGCCAGCCTGCAGCGCGTCGCGTTCGGCTACTCGCTGGCCGCGGTGGCGGGCGTCGCGCTGGGTACGCTGATCGGACAATCCGTCTGGGCGATGCGCGGGCTCGATCCGATCTTCCAGGTGCTGCGCACGATCCCGCCGCTGGCCTGGCTGCCGCTGGCGCTCGCCGCTTTCCGCGACGGTCAGCCCTCGGCGATCTTCGTGATCTTCATCACCTCGATCTGGCCGATCATCATCAACACCGCGGTGGGCATCCGCAACATCCCGCAGGATTATCGCAACGTTGCCGCGGTGGTACAGCTCAATCCGCTGGAATTCTTCTGGAAGGTGATGATCCCCTCGGCCGCGCCCTACATCTTCACCGGCTTGCGCATCGGTATCGGCCTGTCCTGGCTGGCCATCATCGCCGCTGAAATGCTGATCGGCGGCGTCGGCATCGGCTTCTTCATCTGGGATGCCTGGAATTCCTCGCACATCAGCGAAATCATCCTGGCGCTGTTCTATGTCGGCATCATCGGCTTTGTGCTCGACCGCACCATCGCGGGCCTCGGGCACCTGGTCACCCACGGCACCTCGGCGCAATAAGGGATCATGTCATGAAGCCGTATCTGAAGCTCGACCACATCGACAAGACCTTTACCCGCGGGGCCGCGACCACCGAGGTGCTGAAGGACATCAACCTCAACATCGGCAAGGGCGAATACGTCTCGATCATCGGCCATTCCGGCTGCGGCAAATCGACGATGCTCAACATCGTCGCCGGCCTCACCACCGCATCGGTCGGCTGCGTGCTGCTGGAAGACCGCGAGGTCAATTCGCCCGGACCGGATCGCGCGGTGGTTTTCCAGAACCACAGCCTGCTGCCGTGGCTCACCGTGTATCAAAACGTCCAGCTCGGCGTCGACAAGGTGTTCGCCAAATCCAAGACCAGAGCGGAGCGCGACGCCTGGATCATGCACAATCTCAATCTCGTGCAGATGACCCACGCCAAGGACAAGCGGCCATCGGAAATCTCCGGCGGCATGAAGCAGCGTGTCGGCATTGCCCGTGCGCTGGCGATGGAGCCGAAGGTGCTGCTGCTTGATGAGCCGTTCGGCGCGCTGGACGCGCTGACCCGCGCGCATCTGCAGGATTCGGTGATGGCGCTGCATCAGAAGCTCGGCAACACCATCGTCATGATCACCCACGACGTCGATGAAGCCGTGCTGCTGTCGGATCGCATTGTGATGATGACCAACGGCCCGAGCGCGACCATCGGCGAGGTGCTTGACGTGCCTTTGGCGCGGCCGCGCAAGCGGCTCGAGTTGGCGACAAACGCGCAATACCTGAAGTGCCGCCAGCGCGTGCTCGAATTCCTCTACGAACGGCATCGCTTCGTCGAGGCAGCGTAGGCATCTCATTACCTCTTGACTTCCAGGGACAAAACGAATGAATGCGGCTCAGAGTTTCCAGACAGCTGCAGATCATGAATCGTTCGACCGACCTGACACGCGAAGAAATCACCCGCGTGCAGACTTCGTTCGACCGGATGTGGCCGCGATCCGCGGTCATGGTCGATCTGTTCTACGATCGGCTGTTCGAGATATTGCCGGAAACGCGACCGATGTTTCGCGGCGACATGGTGCAGCTCAAGCACAAGTTCATCGCGACGCTGGCGGTGATCGTCGGCAGCCTCGACAATATCACCGGCCTGTTGTCGGTGATCGGCAAGCTCGCGAAAGACCACGTGCACTATGGCGTGCTGGAAACGCATTACGCACCGGTCGGCGAGGCGCTGTTCTGGAGTCTGGAGCAGGGGCTCGGCCCGCACTGGACGCCGGACGTCGAAGAGGCCTGGCAGAAGGTCTACGCCTTCCTCTCCGCGCGAATGATTTCCGCGGCCTATCAATAAGCGCGCATCGCATTTGTCCACGTGGTGAACCCTTGTTCACGCGGCGCGACACACAGGCTCATCTTCACACAGGAGGAGAGTTGCTATGAATCCGTCACAGATCACATTGGTTCAGGAAAGCTTTGCGAAAGTCGCGCCGATCGCCGACCAGGCTGCGGTGTTGTTCTACGACCGGTTATTCGAAGTTGCCCCGCAGGTAAGGTCGATGTTTCACGGCGACATGGCGGAGCAGCGCCGCAAGCTGATGGCGACGTTGGGTGTCGTCGTCACCGGCCTGACGAAACTCGAAACCGTATTGCCCGCCGCCAGCGCGCTGGCGAAGAAGCACGTCGGCTACGGCGTCAAGGCCGCGCATTATCCGATCGTCGGCGCGGCGCTGCTGTGGACGCTGGAGAAGGGGCTCGGCGAGGCCTGGAATCCCGAACTCGCCGCAGCCTGGACCGCGGCCTATGGCACGCTGTCCGGCTACATGATTTCCGAAGCCTACGACAACGCGCAAGCCGCCGAGTAAGGAATTATCGTGAGCGAGCCGCTGGTGATCATTGGCAATGGAATGGCGGCGGCGCGGCTGGTCGACGAACTCGCCAAATGCGCGCTCGGCCGCTATGCGATTGCCGTGATCGGCGACGAGCCGCGGCTCGCTTACAATCGCGTGCTGCTGTCGTCGGTGCTGGCCGGCGAGGCGACTTCCGAAGAGATCGAGTTACGCTCGGCCTCCTGGTGGCGCGACCGCGGCGTGACCTTGAAATATGGCTCGATGGCCACGGAAATCGATATGGCCGCGCGCGAGGTCAGGATCGCCAACGGCAAGCGCGTGGCGTTTTCGAAGCTGGTGCTGGCGACGGGCTCGTCGGCGCTGCGGTTGCCGGTGCCGGGCGGCGATCTCGCCGGCGTGCATACGTTTCGCGACAGCCGCGATGTCGATCTGCTGCTTGACCTCGCCGCGCAGAAGAAGCGCGTCGTTGTGGTCGGCGGCGGGTTGCTCGGGCTTGAGGCGGCCTATGGCCTCGCCAAGGCCGGCGCCTCGGTAACGCTGATCCATCTGATGGATCGCTTGATGGAGCGACAACTCGATGCTTCTGCCGCGGCGCTGCTGAAGACGCTGGTCGAACGCAAGGGTGTTAACGTCCTGCTCAACGCCAACACCGCAAAAATTCACGGCGAGACGAATGTCGAAAGCGTCGAGCTGGCCGATGGCCGCACACTCGACGCCGATGCGGTGATCTTTGCCGCCGGCATTCGGCCCAACATCTCCTTGGCAAAGGACGCCGGCGTCCCGGTCAATCGCGGCATCGTCGTCAACGATCAGATGGCGACCGGCACGGAAGATATCTTCGCGCTCGGCGAATGCGCCGAGCATCGCGGCACCTGCTATGGCCTCGTCGAGCCGGCTTACGAACAGGCGAAGGTGCTGGCACGGCATCTCGCCGGCGGCGCTGCGGCCTATACTGGCAGCGTGCTGGCCACCAACCTGAAAGTGTCCGGCGTCAGTGTGTTCTCCGCCGGTGATTTCATGGCGGCCGAAGGCAGCGAGACGATCCTGCTGAACGATGTCCGCCGCGGTACCTACAAGAAGCTGGTGATCGCCAATGGCCGTCTCACTGGCGCGGTGCTGGTTGGCGATACCCAGGATGCGCTGTGGTATCTCGAATTGATCCGCAGCGCGGCGCCGGTTGATGGCATTCGCGCCGACATGATGTTCGGCCGCTCGCTCGCCGAGGCGGCGTGATGACCGCCATCGATCCCGCTTTGCGCACGACCCGCACCACCTGTCCCTACTGTGGCGTCGGCTGCGGTGTGCTGGCGACGCCGGATGGCAGCGGCGGTGCGGCGATATCTGGCGATCCCGAGCATCCCGCCAATCTGGGACGGCTGTGTTCGAAAGGCTCCGCGCTCGGCGAGACGCTGGGCCTGAGTGAGCGCCTGCTGCATCCGATGATCCGCAGCAGCACCGGTGCGATGCAGCAGGTGGCGTGGAACACCGCGCTCGACCATGTCGCGGATCGCTTTCGGCAGGTCATTGCCGAGCACGGGCCGGACTCCGTGGCGTTCTATCTGTCCGGGCAGCTGCTGACCGAGGATTATTACGTCGCCAACAAGCTGATGAAGGGCTTCATCGGCAGTGCCAATGTCGACACCAATTCGCGGCTTTGCATGGCCTCGTCGGTGGCCGGCCATCGCCGCGCCTTCGGCGCCGACACCGTGCCCGGCTGCTACGAGGATCTCGACGAAGCCGATCTGCTGGTGCTGGTCGGCTCCAACGCCGCCTGGTGCCATCCGGTGCTGTTCCAGCGCATGCTGGCCAACAAACAAAAGCGCGGCGCCCGCATCGTCGTCATCGATCCGCGCCGCACCGACACCTCAGGCGATGCCGATCTGTTTCTCGGGCTGAAGCCCGGCACCGACACGGCTTTGTTCAGCGGTCTGTTCGCGCATCTCGCCGAGCATGGCGCGCTGGATCAAAACTATATCGATCAGCACACGGCTGGATTTGACGAGGCGCTGGTACGGGCGAAAAGCATCGCCGGCAGCGTCGCCGCGACCGCGCTGGCGACGGGGCTTGCCGAAGCTGACGTCGCGACCTTCTTCCAGATGTTCCGGCAAACGCCGCGCGTGGTCACGCTGTATTCCCAAGGCGTCAACCAGTCGGCGCAGGGCACCGACAAGGTCAACGCCATTATCAATTGCCATCTCGCCACCGGGCGGATCGGCAAGATCGGCGCGTCACCGTTTTCGCTGACCGGACAGCCCAATGCCATGGGCGGCCGCGAGGTCGGCGGCCTTGCCAACCAGCTCGCCGCCCATATGGGCTTCACGCCGCCGGACATCGATCGCGTCCGCCGCTTCTGGAAGGCGCCTCACATCGCCACCCATGAGGGGCTGAAGGCGGTGCAGATGTTCGAGGCGATCGCGCGCGGCGAGATCAAGGCGTTGTGGGTGATGGGTACCAATCCGGTGGTGTCGCTGCCCGACGCCGATGCGGTGCGTGCGGCGATGGCGAAGCTCGAGCTGTTCGTGGTCTCGGAGAACGTACTGTCCAACGACACCGTGAACGCCGGCGCCCATGTGCTGCTGCCGGCGCAGGCCTGGGGCGAGAAATCCGGAACGGTAACGAATTCGGAGCGCCGGGTGTCGCGGCAGCGTTCCTTCCTGAAAGCGCCCGGCGAAGCCAGGCCGGATTGGTGGATCGTCAGCGAGGTCGCCAGGCGTTTGGGCTTCGGCACGTCATTTTCTTACAATTCCGCAGCGGATATCTTCCGCGAGCACGCCAGCCTCTCGGCGTTCGAAAACAACGGCAACCGCGATTTCGACATCGGCGGGCTGATGAAGGTGTCCGACGACGCTTTCGACGCGATGGCGCCGGTGCTGTGGCCGGTCCGCGAGGGCACGGCGCAGCCGCGCGCGCGCTTCTTCGCCGACGGGCGTTTCTACGCCCATGATCGCCGCGCACGCTTCATCGCGCCGGAGGTTCCGGCGCTGCGCAGCGACGTTTCCGCGGCGAGGCCGCTGCGGCTGAACACCGGCCGCGTCCGCGACCAGTGGCACACCATGACGCGCACTGGCATGAGCCCGCGGCTCGGCCAGCATCTGCCGGAACCCTTTGTCGAAATCCATCCCGACGATGCCGCGAAGGCCGGTGTCGTCGATGGCGGCTATGCGCGCCTCGCTACCGACTACGGCCACTGCATTCTCAAGGTGGTCGTGGGCGAGCGGCAGCAGCGCGGCATGCTGTTCGCGCCGATCCACTGGAACGACGAGACCGCCTCCACCGCACGGGTCGGGGCGCTGGTGGCGCCGTTCATCGATCCGTTCTCCGGCCAGCCTGAGAACAAGGCGACGCCGGTCTCGATCGTGCCGCACACTTACGCGCAGCGCGGCTTTGTGCTGTCACGCAAGCCGCTCGCATTGCCGAAGCAGGCATGGTGGGCGCGTGTCGCCGTCACCGGCGGCATCGGCTATCTGCTGGCGGACAATTCAGATCTCGCGAGTTGGCGGTCGTGGCTGCAGCCGCTGCTCGGCGACGACGTGGCGGAGTTCGAAGATGCCGGCCGCGGTGTTTTTCGCGCGGCGTCGTTTGTCGACGACCGGATCGAGGCCTGCCTGTTCATCGGTCCGGCGCAGGACGGAATCGATTGGGATGCCGTCAAGGCGCTGTTTGCTGCCGACGCGCTCAGTGACGAGCAGCGCCGCATGCTGCTGTCAGGAAAATCCGCCGATGGTCACGCTGGCGCGGGGCCGATCGTCTGCGCATGTTTCGGCATCGGCCGCAATACGATCTGCGATGCCATCGCGGCGGGCGCGGGCTCGGCTGCCGCGATCGGCGCGCAGCTCAAGGCCGGCACCAATTGCGGCTCCTGCATTCCCGAATTGAAGCGGCTGATCGCGCAGGCGGAGGTGAGTGCGCCGGATGAGCAGCAGCGGCTGGCAGTGGCGAATTGAACTGGCCCTCATCCTGAGGAGCCGCGCGTTTGCGCGGCGTCTCGAAGGATGAGCTGAGCATCCTCATGGTTCGAGACGCGCGAAGACGCGCTCCTCACCATGAGGGGCCAGCGCTACTTCACCGCACCTGCGGTCAGCCCAGCCACGATCTGCCGCTGCGCGAACATCGTCAGCAACAGCACCGGCAGCGTGACGATCAAGGCCGCCGCGGCGAGCGGCCCCCAGCTCAGCTGATCGAACGAGATCATGTTGTAGACCGCGACGGGCAGCGTGCGGGTCTCGCGGCCGGCCAGCACGATGCCGAACGCAAAGTTGTTCCAGGAGAAGATCACCGCGAGGATGAAGGACACCGCGATGCCCGGCTTGGCGATCGGCAGCGCGACGTGGCGGAACACCTGCCAGCGGGTGGCGCCATCGATGATGGCGGCTTCCTCCAGCTCCATCGGCGTGGTCTCGAAATAGCTGATCATGATGTAGATCACGATCGGCACGGTGATGACGAGGTGGATCAGGATCTGCGGCAGCAACGTGCCCATCAGGCCGAGCCACTGAAACAGCAGGAACAGCGGGATCAGATAGGACAGGCCGGGCGTCATCCGCGCGATCAGAACCACGAAAGCGGATCTCATCGCCTTCATCCGCGCGATGCCGTAGCCGGCGGGGACGCCAACGGCAAGGCCGAGCAAAGTGGCCGATCCCGTCACGATCAGGCTGTTGAGAAAATACTGCCCGAAGCGGTTGGACTCGATCACCTGGGCGTAGTTCTGCCACGTCACCTGGCTGGGGATCAGGATCGGCGGATAGGCGGAGTTGTCGATCTCGAATTTCAGCGACAGCGACAGCATCCAGATGAAAAACAAAATCGCGGGCGACACCAGCATGACCGCGGCAAACAGCAGGCCGAGACTCTGCAAGGGATTGCGGATCATGCGGCTGTCCCCGCTTCCATCCATTGGGTGCGGCGGCGCAGGAAAAGCAGCAGCACCGACAGGCCGACCACCAGCGCGAAGAAGACGATGGCGATCGCCGAGCCGTAGCCGACATCGTAGTAAACGAAGGCCACCGAATAGAGATAGAGGTTGATGGTCTCCGACGCCGTGCCGGGACCGCCTTGCGTCATCGCAAAGATGATGTCGAAGCTTTTCACGGCGTCGATGGTGCGGATCATCGCCGCCACCAGCATGAACGGCGCCAGCATCGGCAACGTGATGTGGCGGAACATCTGCCACGGCGTGGCGCCATCGATCTGCGCGCTCTCATAGGGCTCTGTGGGGATCGCCGCGAGGCCGCCGAGCAGGATCAGCATCACCAGCGGCGTCCATTGCCAGGTCTCCACCAGCACCAGAGAGGGGATCACCGTGGCCGGATGGAAGATCCACAGCTGCGCGGGGATTCCCACCAGCGAGAGCAGGTAGTTCATCACGCCGAGCTGCGGATGAAACATCATGGTCCAGACCAAAGCGATCGCCACCGGCGTCGCCATCATCGGCATCACGAAGATCGCGCGCAGCAGCCCGCGGCCGGGAAAGCGGCTGTGAAAAATCAAGGCGGCGATGGTGCCCAGCAGCAGCGGCAGCACCACGGCGAGGCCGGTGTAGATGATGGTGTGGATCGCGGATTCGATGAAGCGGGTGTCGGTCAGCATCCGCGTATAGTTCGAAAAGCCGACGAAGCTCGGCGCCTGGCCGACCTTCCATTCCTGTCCGCTCATCCAGATGGTGAACACCCAGGGGAAGATGATGATGCCGACCACCACGATGACCGCCGGCAGCACGAACGGCCAGTAGGTCGGCGGCCGCCATTCTCTTTTGGGCGACGAAGGCGCGGCGGGTTTCTCCGCCGCGCCGGTTAAAGTGAGACGACTCATGCCTTTTCGCTGCGTTCCAGGATCGGCTTGAACTGCTCGGTGGCCTTCTTCAGCTCGGTGGCGGGATCGGCGCCGGACAATGTGGCCGTGAGCGCCGCGCCGATGACGTCGCGGAATTCCGCCACCGGCACGATCACGGGCAGGCCGAGCTTGCTGACCTTGGCCGACTCGATCGCGCAGTCCAGCCATTCCTTCGGCATCTTGACGCCGGCGCGGGTTGCGGGATCGTCGATCACCGAATTGCGGAACGGCACGCCGCCGCCGGCCTGCAGCAGCCGCGCACCCATCAGCTTCGACACCGCCCATTCGCAGTAGAGATAGGCGGCTTCCTTGTTCTTGCTGGTTTCGGCGACGCCGATGCCGTCGCCATAGGTCGGCGAGGCCCGGACCTTCGGTCCCTTCGGGATCAGGCCGTAGCCGACCTTGCCGACGACACGGGAGCGGGTCGGGTCTTCCAGCGGCGGCGCCCAGCCGATGCCGTCGAGCCACATGGCGGCGCGGCCCTGAATGAAGGCGGCCTGGCATTCCATCCAGTTGAAGCCGGCGACGCCGGGAGGGCCGGCCTTGGTGAGCAGATACTGATACTGCTTGGTGGCCTCGATCGCCTCCGGGCTGTCGGTGAGCAGGTTGCCCTTGTCGTCGATGAAGTCGAGGCCATAGCCGAGATAGATGCTGGCCCACATCGGCAGGTTGGCGTTGCGCAAGCCGCGGCCGACGAATCCGGAAATGCCTTCCTTGGGATCGTTGAGGATTTCCGCGGCCTTGATCATCTCCTCGATCGTGTCGGGATAGGGCAGGTTCTTCTTCGCGAACAATTCCTTGTTGTAATAGACCATGAAGTAATCGACCGACCACGGCAGCGAGCGCAACTGTCCCTGCGCCGTGGTGGCGTAGGTCTGCCCGGCCGCGGAGAAATCGTTCTTGGTCAGGTCGGAGGTGGTGAGGTTCGGGTCCTTGATGAAGCCCGAGAAATCCGCGAGCCAGCCGGCCTTGTCGAACTGTCGTTTCTGCACGTGATAGCTGACGTGGACGACGTCGAAATTCGGCCGGCCGGAGGTCAGCTCGATCACCGCCTTCTGGCGCTGCTGCTGTTCCGGGATCAGCTCCGACGACACCTTGATGCCGGTGAGCTCAGTGAATTCCTTCTCGTGGCGCTGCAGCAGTTCGCCACGCGGCCCTTTGATCAGGTTCGCCTCGATCGAGGTGCCCGCATACTTCTTCCAGGCGGGATCGGCGAAAGCGGGAAATCCGGTGAGGCCAAGTGCCCCGGTGGCGAGCGTCCCCTTCAACAGGGCACGGCGAGTCGGGCCGAAATGGGCCATGTGTCATCCTCCCTCAGGCCGCCTTGGATGGCGGTGATTATATGGTCATCAGCCCCGTTGAACCGGAGAAGCGCCTGCACGAGTCATAGCATGCTTCGGAAGCGGGACAAGATCGACGAAGGGGAAGCGGGAGCTTCTCAATTTATCGTCCCGGCGAAGGCCGGGACCCATACGCCGTGTCGCCTCGTTTCGGCAATGTGGTGGAGGCCTTCTTTCGATTGAGAAGCCAGGGGTCATGGGTCCCCGCTTTCGCGGGGACGACAGGTGGAGAGGCCTCGGCCCTACGACTTCCGGTGGCTCGCATTCACCGCGATCGCCGCTGCCGCGGTGCGGTTCTCGACACCGAGTTTGGCGTAGATCTGCTCGAGGTGCTTGTCGACGGTACGTGGGCTCAGTCCCAGGATCTGCGCGATATCGCGGTTGCTCTTGCCCTTGCTGAGCCACGACAGCACTTCGCCTTCGCGGCCGGTGAGGCCGAGCTCCTTGCTGAATTCCGCCGGCATATAAGCGGCGGTATCTTTCGCCAGCCGCAGCAGGAATTCATCGGGGCCGACCTTGCCCATATATTGCAGCCGCAACAGCTCGTTGTTCGGAAACCCCGCAGAGGGCGGCGTCTTCGACCCAGCCCTGGCCTTCTGCATCTGTTCGAGCCATTGCAGCATCACCGGCGGCAGCAGCAATTCGTCGTCGGCTTGCGCGATCAGATTGTCGGCGAGCAGCTTCTGCGCCTGCGGAGTTGCCCACAGGATGCTGCCCTGACTGTTCACCGCCAGCAGAAAGCGGCCGGAGACGTCGAGGGCGGTGCGCGCGCTCTGCGTCAGCCGGGCATTGGCCAGATGCACGCGAATCCGTGCCAGCATTTCCTCGATGACGATCGGTTTCGTCACGTAGTCGACGCCGCCGGCTTCGAGGCCACGGACGATGTGTTCGGTTTCGGCGAGCCCCGTCATGAAGATCACCGGGACGTCGCTGAGGCCGGCATCGCGCTTCAACCGCCGGCAGGTCTCGAAGCCGTCGATGCCCGGCATCACGGCGTCGAGCAGCACGATGTCCGGCGTGATCTGTTCGACGATCCGCATTGCGGCGGCACCGTCCATCGCCACCATCACGGTCATGCCGGCGCCGTCCAGCGCATCAGTGAGCAGCCGCAGCGTTTCCGGGGAATCGTCGACCACCAGCGCGACGTCGCGTTTTTTGGGCTCAGTGATCATAGCTGTACAATGTCTTGAGCGTGGCCATGTACTGGTCGAGATCGAAGCGGTCGATCAGCGAGCGCATCTGCGCCACGAAGTCGGCGTGCTCGGGATAGTCGCCGCCGATCTCGTCGAGCTTGAGCTGGATGGCGCGGATGTGACCCATCTGCCCCAGGCTGATCAGGTCCTCGACATGCTGCACCGGTGGCCGCAATCCGCTCGGCGTCCATTGCGGTGCCACGATCTCGTCGTCGCGCTCATATTGCCATTCGATCTTGAGAAGTTGTCCGATCAGCTCAAGCAGGCGGGGAATGTCGATCGGCTTCATCAGGTAGCCGTCGTGGAACGGCTGAGCCAGCGGCGTGCCGTGGGCTTCCAGCGCGCTCGCCGACACCATCAGGATGCGCGCCTGATGATGCCCCGTCGAGCGCAGGGTTTCCGCCACCGTCCATCCATCCATCCCGGCCATCGAGATATCGAGCAGGAACAGGTCGGGCCGGCAATGCTGGGCGAGGCTCAGGCACGCCAGCCCGTCCGGCGCGCTGAGCAGGATGAAGCCGAGCGGCGTCAGCACTTCGCGCAGCAGGTCGCGCTGGGTCGGATCGTCGTCGGTGACCAGGATGGTTTTTCGCGCGCCATGATAGCCGAAGATCGGCGCATCCACCGGCGCGATCCGGGTCGGGTTGGTGACCTCCGACAGCAGCATCTTGACGCGAAACGTGCTGCCGATGCCCACCGTGCTGGTGACGCGGATGTCACCGCCCATCACGCCCGCCAACAGTTTGCTGATGGTGAGGCCCAAACCAGTTCCGGTGTGCGGCTGCGATACGCCAAGCGCGCCGCGTTCGAACGGCGCGAAGATGCGCTCCAGATCGTCGGCGCGAATGCCCGGGCCGGTGTCGATCACTTCGAATTCCGCCACCGGGCTGCGATAATGGATGACGAACTGCACGCTGCCGGTCTGCGTGAACTTGATCGCGTTCGACAGCAGGTTGATCAGAATCTGGCGCAGCCGCTTCTCGTCGGCATAGACCACGACCGGCAGCACGTTCGGCCGTCGGAACACGAAGTCGATGCCCTTGGCGGCGGCCTGCAGGCGGAACATGCCGACCAGCTGATCGAGGAAGTCGGTGAGACGCACCTCGTCGCGCGATAGATACAGCCGGCCGGCCTCGATCTTCGAGATGTCCAAGATGCCGTCGATCAGGCCGGACAAATGATCGGCACTGCGGCGGACGACGCGGACCTGGTCGCGCGGTTTCATCTGCAGGCTGGAATCCTGCTCCAGCAATTGCGCGTAGCCGCTGATGGCGTTGAGCGGCGAGCGCAGCTCGTGGCTGAGGCCGACCACATAGCGGCTCTTGGCGAGGTTGGCGGATTCCGCGACTTCCTTGGCGCGCTGCAGTTCGGCGTCGGTGCGCTTGTGGGCAACGATCTCCTGCATCAACAGCGCGGTTTGCCTGACGGTCTCGGCTTCGGCGGCGCGGCGGCTTTGCTTGGCCAGCACGAACAGCCAGGCGACGACGCCGATGATGATGGTGAGTGCGAAGAACACCTTCCACAGCACGTCGGCCAGTTGCGGGCTGTCGGAGGGGTCAGCCGCCGACGTCTGCAGATAGATCATGCCCAGCGTCAGGCCGACCAGTCCGGCGGATAGCGCAAACACGCCGAGGTAATGGCCGAGCTGCGAATTGATGCGGGCGTAGATCGGCTCCGGCAGCAGCTTGCCCAGCGTCGCGGAGACCTGCGCCTGAATCCGCGCATGCGGCTTGCAGAGGTCGTGGCAGCGCGCGTCGAGCGAGCAGCACAGCGAGCAGATTGGGCCGGCATAGGCCGGGCAGGAGGCCATGTCCTCCGGCTCGAACGAATGCTCGCAGATACAGCACTGGATCGCCGGCAGGTTCTGCCACGCGCGCCGCGGTTTTCGCGCGATGTAGTATTTGCCGTCGGTCGCCCAGGCGATCAGGGGCGCGGTAACCAGCGCGGCGATCAGCGCCACGAACGGCGACAGCGCCTTCGCGGTCGGCCCGAACAGGCCGTAGAACGCGCTGATCGACATCACGGTGGCGGCCAGCATGGCGCCGACGCCGACCGGGTTGATGTCGTAGAGATGCGCGCGCTTGAACTCGATGTGCTGCGGGCGCAGCCCGAGCGGCTTGTTGATCACGAGGTCCGCCACCAGCGTGCCGACCCAGGCGATGGCGACGTTGGAATACAGCGCCAGCGTCTGCTCCAGCGCCTTGTAGACGCCGATCTCCATCAGCAGCAGCGCCACCAGCACGTTGAACACCAGCCAGACGACGCGGCCGGGATGGCTGTGGGTGAGGCGGGAGAAGAAGTTCGACCAGGCGATCGAGCCGGCATAGGCGTTGGTGACGTTGATCTTGATCTGCGAGAGAATGACGAAAGTGCCGGTCAGCGCCAGCGCCAGATCCGGCTGGGACAATACATACCTGAACGCCTCGAGATACATATGCGCCGGCTCGGCAGCGTGTTCTGCGGAAACGCCGTGGGTCAGCGCGAAGAAGGCGAGGAAGGACCCTGCCAGCAATTTGACCGCGCCGACGATGATCCAGCCGGGTCCTGCGCACAGCAGCGCGACCCACCACGAGGTCTTCGAGCTGCGGCGGTCGCGCGGCAGGAAGCGCAGGAAGTCGACCTGTTCGCCGATCTGCGCCACCAGCGCGAACACCACGGAGGCTGCTGTTCCGAACAGCAGCAGATCGAGGTGGCCGGCGGGATTGCCGTGCTCGCCGGGAAATTTGGTCCACTCGACGAAGGAATGCCGGCTGGCATAGCCGATGGCCGCGAAGGGCAGCAGGTTGAGCACCAGCCAGATCGGCTGGGTCCACAGCTGGAAGCGGCTGATCAGCGTGATGCCGTGGGTGACCAGCGGGATGATGATGACCGCGCTGATCAAATAGCCGATCGGTCGCGGGATATCGAAGCACATCTCCAGCGCCACCGCGAGGATGACCGCCTCGATGGCAAAGAAGATGAAGGTGAAGGACGCGTAAATCAGCGACGTAATCGTTGAGCCAATATAGCCGAAACCGGCGCCGCGGGTCAGCAGGTCGATGTCGATGCCGCATTTTGCGGCATGGTAGGCGATCGGCAGGCCGCAAAAGAAGATGATGACGCTGACCACGAGGATCGCGGCGGCGGCGTTGGTGACGCCGTAGTTGATGGTGATGGTGCCGCCGATGGCTTCCAGCGCGAGGAAGGAGATCGCACCCAGCGCGGTGTTGGCGACGCGGGCCGCGGACCAGCGCCGCGCGCTCTTCGCGGTGAAGCGCAGTGCGTAGTCTTCCAGTGTCTGGTTGGCGACCCATTGATTGTACTGGCGCCTGACACGGTCGATGCGCTGCCGCCCTGCCACTCTTTCGCTCCTGACCCGTCCGACTACGCATGCTGCGCGCCGTAAAAACCTACGTCGCCATTTTGCGGTGCAGTATACGCGATCTCGCGTATCTGTGCACCGCACAAACTCAGCAATTCTTGCCTCACCAATAGGCGTACTCGAAACCAGTGGGGTAGAAATGTCAGACGAGAAGAAACCGGGCTTACAGTCGCCGTTGCGGCGAAAACTGCTGATGGGGATGGCCGCGCTGCCCGCCCTGACGATGATGCCGCGCCCATCTTTTGCGCAGGCTCCGGCCACCTCGGCCATCAATACCACGGGTCTGGCGGTCACCGACACCGAAGTCACCGTCGGCATCCTGCATTCCGCCACCGGCACCATGGCGATTTCGGAAACCGGATCGATCCAGGCCGAAAAGCTCGCCATCGAGCAGATCAACGCCATGGGCGGCGTGCTTGGCCGCAAGATCAAGTTCATCCAGGAAGACGGCGCGTCGGACTGGCCGACTTTCGCCGAGAAGGCCAAGAAGTTGCTCGTCAACGACAAGGTCGCGGCGATCATGGGCTGCTGGACCTCGGCCTCGCGCAAGGCGGTGCTGCCGGTCGTCGAACAGTACAACGGCATGCTGTATTATCCGACGTTCTATGAAGGCCTCGAGCAGTCCAAGAACGTGATCTATACCGGCCAGGAAGCCACGCAGCAGATTTTGGCCGGCATCAACTGGATCGCCAAGGAGAAGAATGCCAAGTCGTTCTACTTCATCGGTTCCGACTACATCTGGCCGCGCACCTCCAACAAGATCGCGCGCAAGCACATCGAGAACATGCTCAAGCTCAAGGTGGTCGGTGAAGAATACTTCCCGCTCGGCCACACCCAGTTCAACTCGGTCATCAACAAGATCAAGCTGACCAAGCCCGACGTGATCTTCACCGACGTGGTCGGTGGCTCCAACGTCGCCTTCTACAAGCAGCTCAAGGCGGCCGGTATCGACCTGGCCAAGCAGACGTTGCTCACGATCTCGGTGACCGAGGACGAAATCGACGGCATCGGCGGCGAGAACATTGCGGGCGCCTATGCCTGCATGAAGTACTTCCAGTCCCTGAAGAACCCGAACAACGAGAAGTTCGTGGCTGCGTTCCACAAGATGTGGGGCGAAAAGACCGTGATTGGCGACGTTACCCAGGCGGCCTATCTCGGCCCGTGGTTGTGGAAAGCGACGGTTGAGAAGGCCGGCTCCTTCGACGTCGACAAGATTGCGGCGGCTTCGCCGGATGTCGAATTCAAGGGCGCGCCGGAAGGTTACGTTCGGATCCATCCGAACCATCACTTGTGGTCGAAGACCCGCGTCGGCAAGGCCAAGCTCGATGGCCAGTTCGAGTTGGTGTTCGAGACCGCCGACCTGGTCGAGCCGGATCCGTTCCCCAAAGGCTACCAGTAAGCCTGGCGAACCTCTCCCTGCGCGGACGACCTATCCGCGAAACACAACCCCGCGTCGTTCGCGACGCGGGCCCTTTCCTTGACGGAGGACGGACCGATGTTCGGCGACTATTCGATTGGCGACCTCGGCGCCATCTTCGCGATGCAGGGCTTTGCGGGGCTGATCCTGTTCTCGGTCTACGTGCTGATGGCGCTGGGACTGGCGATCATCTTCGGCCAGATGGGCGTCATCAACATGGCCCATGGCGAGTTCATGATCCTCGGCGCCTACGTGACCTGGCTGACCTCGAACTTCTTCCAGGCCTTTCTGCCGTCGCTGTTCTCCGGCTACTTCTTCGTCGCGATGATACTGGCCTTCATCGCCGCCGGTGCGCTGGGGATGCTGGTGGAATGGGCGCTGATCCGGCATCTCTACAAGCGCCCGCTCGATACGCTGCTCGCCACATGGGGCCTCAGCCTGATCCTGCAGCAGGCCTATCGCTCGATCTTCGGCGCGCGTGAAGTCGGCGTCGAACTGCCGCAATGGATGATGGGATCGAAGCAGATCACCGACAGCATCGAAGTGCCGATCAACGGCATCTTCGTGATGTGCTTGACGTTGCTGATCACCATGGCGGTCGCCTACATCATGTACAAATCGCGCTGGGGCCGCCAGGTTCGCGCCGTCGTGCAGAACCGCGTGATGGCCGGCGCCGTCGGCATCAATACCGAACGGGTCGATTGCTACACCTTCGGTCTCGGCTGCGGCATTGCCGGCATCGCCGGGTCAGCCTTCACCATGATCGGATCGACCGGTCCGACCTCCGGCCAGCTCTACATCGTCGATACGTTCCTGGTCGTGGTGTTCGGCGGCGCGGCGAGCCTGGTCGGTACCATCGCTTCCGCCTTCACCATCTCGCAGGCGCAATCGACCATGGAATTCTTCATGTCGGGGTCGATGGCCAAGGTTCTCACGCTGCTCGCCATTGTCGGAATTCTGATGCTGCGGCCGCAGGGGCTGTTCGCCCTCAAGGTCCGCAAATAAAAGGGCTCAAGCCATGTCCGACAATGCACGCCTCGTAAACCGGCCCGAGCTTCTCGGCATTCTCGCGCTCGCCGTTCTCCTGGTGGTGATCCTGCCGCTGTGCCTCGATGTATTCCGGCTCAACCTGGTCGCTAAATATCTCACTTATGCGTTCGTGGCGGTGGGGCTGGTGATCTGCTGGGGCTATGGCGGCATTCTCAGCCTGGGGCAGGGCGTGTTCTTCGGCCTCGGCGGCTATTGCATGGCGATGTTCCTCAAGCTCGAAGCCTCGAGCCCGGAGAACACCAAGATCCAGTCGACCCCCGGTATCCCGGATTTCATGGACTGGAATCAGATCACTTCGCTGCCGTTTTTCTGGAAGCCGTTCCACAGCCTGACCTTCACCGTGATCGCCATCATCGTGGTGCCGGCGTTCTTCGCCTTCATCATCGGCGCCGCGATGTTCAAGCGCCGCGTCGGCGGCACCTACTTCGCCATCATCACCCAGGCGGTGGCGGCGATCCTTACCATCCTGATCGTCGGCCAGCAGGGCTACACCGGCGGCATCAACGGCATGACCGACCTGCGCACCCTGAAGGGCTGGGATATCCGCCCGGACCACGCCAAGATCGTGCTGTACTTCTTTGAGGTGGCCTGCCTGTTCGGCTGCATCTTCATCGCGCAGTTCATCCGCCGCTCCAAGCTTGGCCGCATCCTGGTGGCGATGCGCGACAAGGAGGACCGGGTGCGGTTCTCCGGCTACAGCGTCGCCAACTTCAAGATCTTTGCCTTCTGCGTCGCGGCGATCTTCGCGGCGATCGGCGGCGCCATGTTCGCGCTGCAGGTGGGCTTCATGTCGCCGTCCTTCGTCGGCATCGTGCCGTCGATCGAGATGGTGATCTACACCGCGGTCGGTGGTCGGCTGTCGATCCTCGGCGCGGTCTACGGCACGCTGCTGGTGAACTTCGCCAAGACCAGCTTCTCGGAATCCTTTCCCGAGCTGTGGTTGTTTGGCCTCGGCGGGTTGTTCATCGCCGTGGTGCTGGCCTTCCCGAATGGCCTTGCCGGCATCTGGAGCGACTACGTGCAGCCGCGCATCGATCGGCTGATGCGCAAGAAGAGTTCGAAGAACGGCTGGACCGACTCGTCCGTCGCCGACGGCGCCCCGGCGGAATAGGAGACGATCATGCTGATAGGTCACCAGCCCAAGGACTTCCTGCTCGCGGTCGAAGGACTGACCGTTTCGTTCGATGGTTTCAAGGCCGTCAACGACCTGTCGTTCTATGTCGAGGAAAACGAGATCCGCGTCATCATCGGCCCCAACGGCGCCGGCAAGACCACCGTGCTCGACCTGATCTGCGGCAAGACCAAGGCGACGTCAGGCGCGATTCATTTTCGTGACAAGGACCTCACGAAGATGAAGGAGAACCAGATCGTACAGGCCGGCGTCGGCCGCAAGTTCCAGACGCCGTCGATCTATGACGATCTCACCGTGTTCGAAAACCTGGAGATTTCCTTTCCGCGCGGTCGCAGCGTGTTCGGCGCGCTGACCTTCAAGCGCGACGCCGTGGTGCGTGATCGCGTCGAAGAAGTCGCCGAGATGATCTTCCTGAAGGATCGCCTCAACATGAGCGCCGAACTGCTCAGCCACGGCCAGAAGCAGTGGCTGGAGATCGGCATGCTGCTGATCCAGGACCCGGATCTCTTGATGCTCGACGAGCCCGTCGCCGGCATGAGCGTCAGCGAGCGCGTCAAGACCGCTGAGCTGTTGAACCGCATCATCAAGAACCGCTCGGTGCTGGTGATCGAGCACGACATGAAATTCGTCGAGGACATCGCCCACAAGGTCACGGTGCTGCACCAGGGCCAGATCCTGTCGGAGGGCACGATGGAGAAGGTCAAGAACGACCCGAAAGTCATCGAAGTGTATCTGGGGCACTGAGGATGCAGCAGCAAATGCAGGAATTGCAGCCGTCGTTGCGAGGAGCGAAGCGACGCGGCAATCCAGAAGCCACAAGGCAAGACTGGATTGCTTCGTCGCAAGGGCTTCTCGCAATGACGGAGCCGGCCGTGAACCGAAGGATCAGCCATGCTTGCCATTAACGATCTCCATGTTGCCTACGGCCAGAGCGAGGTGCTGCACGGGCTCAATGTTTCCGTGGCGCCCAACGAGATCGTGGCGATCATGGGCCGCAACGGCATGGGCAAGACCACGCTGATGAAATCGCTGATGGGCATCGTGCCGACCAGGAGCGGTTCGGTGACCATGCAAGGCAGCGAGATCAACGGACTGAAGAGCTATGAGCGCGTCGCAAAAGGCCTCGCTTACGTGCCGCAGGGTCGCATGATCTTTTCGCACATGACAGTGAAGGAAAACATCGAGACCGGTCTGGTGGTCTCCGGCGACAAGGAAGTGCCCGGCGATCTCTACGAGCTGTTTCCGGTGCTGCTGGAGATGAAGGGCCGCCGCGGCGGCAATCTCTCCGGCGGCCAGCAGCAGCAGCTGGCGATCGCGCGTGCGCTCGCCACCAAACCGAAAGTGCTGCTGCTGGACGAGCCCACCGAAGGCATCCAGCCGTCGATCATCAAGGAGATGGCGCGCACGCTGAAGCGGATCCGCGACACCAAGGGCTTGTCGATCATCGTTTCCGAACAGGTGCTGAGCTTCGCGCTCGATGTCGCCGACCGCGTGCTGGTGATCGAGAACGGCGAGATCGTCCGCGACGAGGCGCGCGACGGCATCGATGCGGCGCAGATCGCCAAGTATCTGTCGGTTTGATTACCACGACTCGTAACCAAGACTTGTAACCCAGGGAGCATTTGATGCCAGAGACACTGATCAAGGTCGATCTTACGCAATCGGCCTACGACAACGATATGATCCACAACCGCTGGCATTCCGACATCCCCATGGTGGCCTGGGTCAATCCGGGCGATGACTTCATCGTCGAGACCTATGACTGGACCGGCGGCTTCATCAAGAACAACGATTCCGCCGATGACGTCCGCGACATCGATCTGTCGATCGTGCACTTCCTGTCCGGTCCGATCGGCGTCAAGGGCGCCGAACCCGGTGATCTCCTCGTGGTGGACCTGCTCGATGTCGGCCCGATGAAAGATTCGCTGTGGGGCTTCAACGGCTTCTTCTCCAAGCAGAATGGCGGCGGCTTCCTCACCGATCACTTCCCGCTGGCGCAGAAATCGATCTGGGACTTCAAGGGCATGTACACCTCGTCCCGGCACATTCCGGGTGTGAACTTTGCCGGCCTGATTCATCCCGGACTGATCGGCTGCCTGCCGGATCCGAAATTGCTGGCGACCTGGAACGAGCGCGAGACCGCACTGATTGCCACCAATCCGACCCGCGTGCCCGGTCTCGCCAATCCGCCGTTCGGCCCGACCGCGCATATGGGCCGACTGAAAGGTGAAGCGAAAGAGAAGGCCGCCGCCGAAGGCGCACGCACCGTGCCGCCGCGCGAACATGGCGGCAATTGCGACATCAAGGATCTGTCGCGCGGCTCGAAAGTGTACTTCCCGGTCTATGTGCCCGGCGGCGGTCTCTCGATGGGCGATCTGCATTTCAGCCAGGGCGACGGCGAGATCACCTTCTGCGGCGCCATCGAAATGGCCGGCTGGCTGCACATCAAGGTCGACGTCATCAAGGACGGCGTGGCGAAATACGGCATCAAGAACCCCGTCTTCAAGCCGTCGCCGATGACGCCGAACTACAAGGACTATCTGATCTTCGAAGGCATCTCGGTCGATGAAGCCGGCAAGCAGCATTATCTCGATGTCCACATCGCCTACCGGCAGGCCTGCCTGAACGCGATCGAATATCTGAAGAAGTTCGGCTATTCCGGCGCCCAGGCCTATTCGATCCTCGGCACCGCGCCGTGCCAGGGCCATATCTCCGGCGTGGTCGATGTGCCCAACGCCTGCGCGACGCTGTGGCTGCCGACGGAAATCTTCGACTTCGACATCAATCCGTCCTCGCTGGGCCCGATCAAGCACATCAGCGGTGACATCCAGATGCCGCTGTCGCAGGACAAGTAACACCGGACCTTGGGCTGCGGGACAAAACTGTCACCGTCCCGCAGCCTCTTTTTTCTTCAACGATGCGAACGATCTGAAAGAACCCCATGCCGGTCTATGAATATCTCTGCAACGATTGCGGCCCGTTCACCGAGATGCGGCCGATGGCGGAGTGCGACGAGCCGCATGATTGCCCGCAGTGCGACGCCGAGGCGCCGCGCGTGATCCTGACCGCGCCAGCGTTTTTTTGCATGCCTTCCGACAAGCGCAAGGCCCACGCCACCAACGAACGTAGTTCCAACGCGCCGAAGACTGTGGCCGAATACAAGGCTTCGCATGGCGCCGGCTGCGGCTGCTGCTCGACGAAGCCGTCACGCCTGATCAAACAGACCAAGAGCGGCGCGAAGAGTTTTCCGACGGCACGACCTTGGATGATCAGCCACTGAGATCGAACTGGCGATCGCTGCCACCGTCATTCCGGGGCGCGCACGCCTCTGGGCGGGCGCGAACCCGGAATCCCGACATGATGAACATTTCCGGATTCCGGGTTCGGATGCCAGCCGGCTGCGCCGTCTGACATCCGCCCCGGAATGACGAGGGTTAGACAGGGATCGCTTGCCGCGACATCCATGGAAAAATCCGCTAGAAGCTGATCCCCGCCGCCGAACACCGGCAGCGCGCGCGGAGTAGGGACAATCGTGCGGCAGTACACATTTGGCACTCATGGGCCGGACGTGTCCGTGATCGGACAGGGCACCTGGTACATCGACCATGGCGACCGCGCCGCGGCCGTGACGGCGCTGCGCCGTGGCCTCGATCTCGGCATGACCCATATCGATACCGCTGAAATGTATGGCGACGCGGAACCCGTGGTTGCCGACGCCATCGCGGGGCGGCGCGACGAGGTGTTCCTGGTCTCGAAGGTGTTGCCGAGCAACGCCTCGCGGCGCGGCACCATTGCGGCCTGCGAGCGCTCGTTGAAGCGGCTCAACACCGACAGTCTCGATGGCTATCTGCTGCACTGGCGCGGACAGACGCCGCTGGCGGAGACCGTCGCCGCTTTCGAGGAACTGAAGAGTGCCGGCAAGATCCGGTCATGGGGCGTCAGTAATTTCGATGCCGACGATCTCGGCGCCTTGCTGAAAGTCGCGGGCAAGGGCGCCATCGCCTGCAATCAGGTGCTCTACCACCTGCAGGAGCGCGCGATCGAGCACCGCGTCATTCCCTGGTGCGAGAAGCACGGCGTCGCCGTGGTGGCCTATTCGCCGTTCGGCCACAACGATTTTCCGGCGTCGCGCTCGCAGGCCGGCAAGCTGTTGCAGCAGATTGCCGATGCGCACCAAGCTACGCCGCGACAGGTCGCGCTGGCTTTCCTGACGCGACGGCCATCGGTATTCGCGATTCCAAAGGCGTCATCGGCAGCCCATGCCGCCGACAATGCTGCGGCCGGGGCGCTGATCCTCGGCGAGAGCGATCTGGCGGACATCGACAAGGCATTTCCGCTGGGACGCGAACCTTCCAGCCTGCCGATGCTGTGATTGCGCGGGCAATATGCTGCACTGCATGATGACATCCGGATGTCAGTAGCGGCAGCGGCCGGCTTTCACCGGCTCGTGCATATCCGTGTCCTGATATCGGCACTTGTCGCGTGATCGTGATCGTCGTTTTGTGCTGAGCGTCTTTGATTCGGCTCGCGCGCACCTGTGTGGGCGTCATTGCCAGCACACGGTCCCCGCTCGTGACAAGCCATTTTCCGCCGCCGAAGCTTGCTGCTGCCACTCGGGCGCATCGCCATACCGACCGGCCGTTTCGCGGTATTGCGATGATCATGAGCTCGACCATCTTCCTGGCGTCGTCGGACGCGATGGCGAAATACCTTTCGCGCGATCTGCCGGCGCTGGAGATCGCCTGGCTGCGCTTCGCCGTGTTCGTGCTGATCATGGCGCCGGTGGTGCTGATGTCGTCGCCGAACCCGATGCGTTCGACGCGGCCGGGCGTTCAGGTGCTGCGTGGCATCGCCATGCTGTCGTCGTCGATCTTTTTCATCTTCGCCCTGCGCTACCTGCCGATCGCGGAGGCGACCTCGACCGCTTTCGTGGCGCCGGTGTTCGTCACCGGCCTGTCGATCGTCTTCCTCGGCGAACGGGTCGGCATGCGGCGCTGGGCTGCGACCATCATCGGGCTGATTGGCGTGCTGGTGATCGTGCGGCCGGGGACCGCCACGTTCCAGGCTGCGGCGGTGCTGCCGATCCTCTCGGCGCTGGGCTGGGCCTGCACGCTGGTGCTGACCCGGCGCATCACCGGCCACGACAGCGCCATCACCACCATGGCGTTTTCCGCGCTGGTCGGATTCCTCGTCCTCTCGGCGGTGGTGCCGCTGGTCTGGGTAGCGCCAGGCTGGCGCGAGATCGGCATCGGCGTCGCCATCGGCATATCATCGACCACCGGGCACTGGATCGTGGTGCGGGCGTTCCGCTACGCCGACGCTTCGGTGCTGGCGCCGTTCTCCTACAGCCAGCTGCTATGGGTCTGCATCCTCGGCTACTTCATGTTTGGCGAAGTGCCGGATGTCTGGACGCTCGGCGGCGCCGCCATCATCATCGCCAGCGGCGTCTACACCGCCCATCGCGAACGTGTCCGCCGCGCGCAGATCGCGATGCCGGCGGAGCCGTATCCGGGGGCGTGAGGGGCCCTTCAGGTCACCAGCCAGACGGGAAGACACGGCGAGGGTTCCCGGATTGCGCTCGCACGCTCGTCGCCCCGGACGGTCTGTCGGACGCGATGTTCCCGATGTCGGTAATTTGCAGCGCCGACAGCGTCATCGCAGTGGTAGCCGCATCCGATACGGTCGCACCGTCATTCCTGATCGGTGGACTATGATACCGAATAACGCCTGATTTCACCGGGATTTAAGAATAACACGCGTTGTGTGATGTTTTAATCTCAACTTTAAGCATTACGAACACCGGTTGCGCTATGTTCCGACATATCGTCACGCGTTGGTATGGTCATGCTGAGAGTATGGAACTGCCTCGAGACGCTGCATGACTGGCGGCTGGTGCTGCTGGCGGCGGCCGTGTGTTTCCTCACCAGCCTCGCAGCCGTCAGTCTGTTTCAGCGTGCGCGCGTCGATGAGGATCGCCGGCGTGTCGTCTGGCTGATCATCGCCGGCATGATCACCGGCTGTGGCGTCTGGGCGACGCATTTCATCGCCATGCTGGCCTATACGCCGGGCTTCGCGATTCAATATGATCCGATCATCACCGCGTGTTCCCTGGTCGCGGCGACCGTGATGACAACGGCCGGTTTTGCGATCGCACTGTTCATGGGCTCCCGGCAGGGGGCATTGACCGGCGGCGCGATGATCGGCGCCGGCATCGCCTGCATGCATTACGTGGGCATGGCGTCGCTGCGGATTCCCGCTGTCATCGTCTGGGATCCGGATCTGGTGCTCGTGTCGGTTTTGCTGGGCATTCTGCTCGGCGCCGCGGCGTTGCTGGTGGCGCAATACGGCGACACGCCGCTGAAGGTGATCGCTGCGTCGCTGCTGCTCACGCTGGCGGTCAGCCTGCATCACTTCGTGGCGATGGGGGCGATCGACCTGGTCCGTCAGGCCGCGATCATCGACGACACGAATTTGCTGTCGCCGATCGCGCTGCCGGCGGCGATTGCCGCCTTCACTGCGGCTGTGGTGGCCGCCGGCCTGATCGGGGCGATGTTCGATCGCCGGACCCGGCTCGGCATCAACAAGCGCAACATGCAGCTCGACGCCGCGCTCAACAGCATGGGGCAGGGGCTGTGCATGTTCGACGCCCAGGGCCGGCTGGAATTGTGGAACGACAGCTACGTCCGTATGTACCGGATTCCACCGGACAAGATGTTCGTCGGCGCCACCGTCGAGCAGACGCTGGCCGCCCGCAAGGCCGCCGGCACGCTGTTCATCGACACCGAGCAATATGTGGCGACGCTGCGTGCGACGGAGGCAGGACGCATGCCGGCCAGCCAGACCGGCGAATTGCCGGATGGGCGCACCATCAACGTCCGGTATCGTCCCACGACAAACGGCGGCTGGCTCGCGACCCATGCCGACATCACCGACCGCAAGCACAGCGAAGCCCGCATCCTGCATCTGGCGATGCATGATCAGGTCACCAATCTGCCGAACCGCGTCGCCTTCAACGAACACCTGGCGCGGATTTTCAACGAGGCTTCGGCCCGGCAAGGTTCGTTCGCGGTGGTTCGTATCGACATCGATCACTTCAAGGAGATCAACGACATGTACGGCCAGGCCACCGGTGATGCCGTGCTGGTCGAACTGGCGAAGCGGTTGAAGCAGGCCTGCAATGGCGCGTTCCTGGCACGGCCCGGCGGCGATGAGTTCTCCATCGTGTCGCTCATCGGTGCCGAGCCGCAGACCGCAGAAGATCTTTGTGCGCGATTGTCGGCGGTGCTCGACAACGCCATCGAGATCGACCGGCAGCCGATCCAGGTCCGCTGCACCATGGGCATCAGCGTTTTTCCGCAGCACGGCGCCGATGCAGACACCCTGATCGCGCATGCGGATCTGGCGCTGGACCGCGCCAAGGCCGAGGATCGCGGCACCATCCGCTTCTTCGAGGCCGCGATGGACCAGCAGATCCGCGACAAGCGCCTGCTGCAGCGCGACCTGGTGGCCGCCATCGAGAACAAGCAGTTCGAATTGTACTTCCAGCCGCAAGCGACGGCGGACGGCGTTATCGTCGCCTTCGAGGTGCTGATCCGCTGGCATCACCCTGAGCGGGGCATGGTATCGCCGGGGGTTTTCATTCCGCTCGCGGAAGAAGCCGGCCTGATTGGCGCGCTCGACGAATGGGTGCTGCGCGAGGCCTGCCGGGAGGCTGCAACCTGGCCGAACCCTCTGTCGATCGCCATCAACCTCTCACCGGTGGATTTCCAGCGCGGCGACGTGCCGGCGATGCTGCTGGCGGTGCTGCTGGAGACCGGCCTCAGCCCGCGGCGGCTCGAGATCGAAATCACCGAGGGCGTGCTGATCGACGATTTTTCCCGTGCCATCACGATCCTGCGCCAGATCAAACGGCTCGGCGTCCGCGTCGCGATGGATGATTTCGGCACCGGCTATTCCAGCCTGAGCTATCTGCAGGCGTTTCCATTCGACAAGATCAAGATCGATCAGACCTTCATCGCCAGGCTGGAAGACAACCCGCAATCCGCCGCCATTGTCCACGCCATCATCGGGCTGGGCCGTTCGCTGCAGTTGCCTGTGATCGCCGAGGGTGTCGAGACCGAAGCGCAGCTGGCCTTCCTCGCCGCGGAGGGCTGCGCCGAAATCCAGGGCTACCTGATTGGCCGGCCGCAGCCGATCGCGCACTATCGGAGCGTGGTGGCGGCACTCGGCGGTGACGTGAAGGTGAAGCGGGCGAGTTGACGAAGCAGGCTGGCCTCTCACACCGGCAGCGCGATCGAATATTTCACCTGGCTGAGCGCGAAGCTCGACTCGATCGAGGCGATGCCGTCGAGGCGGGTGAGCTTGTTCTTCAGGAACGCTTCGTAAGAAGAAAGATCGGCGGCGACGACGCGCAACAGATAGTCGCGATTGCCGGTCATCAGATAGCACTCCAGCACTTCCTCCCAGCCGGAGATCGCCCTGGCAAAACGGTCGAGGTCCTCTTCCTTCTGCCGGACCAGCTTGATCGAGATGAAGACGCTGACATGCAGGCCCAGCGACTTCTGATCGACCAGCGCCATGTAGCGGGTGATGACGCCGCGCTCCTCCAGCAATTTGACCCGGCGATGGCAGGGCGAGATCGACAGCCCGACCTTCTCGGCGAGGTCCTGCATGGTGGTCCGGCTGTCGGTTTGCAGCACCGCGAGTATCCGGCGGTCGATGGCATCAAGGGCTGGCATTGGAAAAATTCCGGTAATTTGGTGTTTAAACCAGTCGTTTATCCCAATCCAAAGCCCGTTGTCGCCTATAATTGAGAAGTTTCGCCCGGCCTCACTGTTAAAATGCCGGCAATCAACAAGCCCAGACAAGCGAGCGCGCCATGCCGATCGAGCCCAACCGCCTGCAAACCCTCACCGCGCTCGCGCGAAAGGTGCTGTGGCTGTCGTCCTGGACCATCCACAACGCCAACCATCTTCGCCCGAGCAGCGACGGCCTCAAGGTCGGCGGCCATCAGGCCTCGTCGGCGTCGCTGGTGACGATCATGTCGGCGCTGTATTTTTCGGTGTTGAAGCCGGAAGACCGCGTCGCGGTGAAGCCGCATGCCAGCCCGGTGTTTCACGCCATCCAGTATCTGTTTGGCCACCAGACCCGCGAGAAGCTGGAAAACTTTCGCGGCTTCAAGGGCGCGCAATCCTATCCATCGCGCACCAAGGATATCGACGACGTCGATTTCTCCACCGGCTCGGTCGGTCTCGGCGTGGCGCAGACGCTGTTCTCCTCACTGGTGCAGGACTACGTCTCTGCCCATGGCTGGATGAAGGATCGCCGGGAAGGCCGGATGATCTCGCTGGTCGGCGACGCCGAGATGGACGAGGGCAACATCTTCGAGGCGTTGCTGGAAGGCTGGAAGCACGGCCTGCGCAATACCTGGTGGATCGTCGATTATAACAGACAGAGCCTCGACGCCGTGGTCCGCGAAGGCCTGTGGGAAAAGTTCGAATCCATGTTCCGCAATTTCGGCTGGGACGTGGTGATCGTGAAATACGGCCGGCTGATGCAGAACGCTTTTGCCGAGCCCGGCGGCGAGGCGCTGAAGCGCTGGATCGATAATTGTCCGAACGCGATGTATGCGGCGCTGTGCTTCCAGGGTGGCGCAGCCTTCCGCAAGCGGTTGCTGGATGAGATCGGCGACCAGGGCGCGGTGTCGCGCCTGATCGACGCGCGCAGCGACGACGAGTTGCTGGCGCTGATGTCCAATCTCGGCGGACACGACATGGCCAGCATGATCGAGGCTTTTGAATCGATCGATCACGATCGCCCGGTGTGCTTCATCGCCTACACCATCAAGGGCGTCGGCCTGCCGTTCCAGGGCCACAAGGATAACCATGCCGGCCTGATGACGCCGACGCAGATGGAGAAATGGCGCGAGGCGCAGAACATCCGGCCCGGCCATGAGTGGGACAAGTATGAAGGCCTAGCGCAGGATGCGGCGACGCTCGACGCGTTCCTGAAAGACGCGCCGTTCAATCGCAAGGGCATGCGGCGCCTGAGCGCTCCCGTCATTGACGTGCCCGCGCATTTTTCCTTCAAGCCGGCACCGGCGATGTCGACGCAGCAGGGTTTTGGTCTCGTGCTCAACGAACTGGCGCGCGGCGATACCGAACTGGCGTCGCGCATCGTCACCGCATCGCCCGACGTGACGGTCTCGACCAATCTGGGCGCCTGGGTCAATCGCCGCGGGCTTTTTGCGCGCGCGGAAAAGGCCGATCTGTTTCGCAGCGAAAAGATTCCCTCGACCTTCAACTGGGACTTCTCGCCGAAGGGCCAGCACATCGAACTCGGCATCGCCGAGAGCAATCTCTTCATCCTGATGTCGGCGCTGGGGCTGTCGCATTCCATCAATGGCATCAGGCTGCTGCCGATCGCAACTTTGTACGATCCCTTCATCAGTCGCGCGCTCGATCAGCTGAACTACGCCTGCTATCAGGACGCCCGCTTCATGGTGGCGGCGACGCCGTCGGGCATCACGCTGTCGCCGGAAGGCGGCGCGCATCAGTCGATCGCCACGCCGCTGATCGGCATCGCGCAGGACGGCCTGGCGTCGTTCGAGCCGGCCTTTGTCGATGAGCTCGCCGTCATCATGGGCTGGGGCTTCCAGCACATGCAGCGCGAATCCAGCGAGCAGGGCGACGAGGCCAGCGGCATGCGCTCCGGCGGTTCGGTCTACCTGCGCCTCTCGACTCGTACCATCGAGCAGCCGCAGCGGATGATGACGCCCGAGTTGCAGCAGGGCATCACCGACGGCGCCTACTGGTTGCGCAAGCCCGGCGCCAATTGCGATCTGGTGATTGCCTATACCGGCGCGCTGGCGCCGGAGGCGATCGAGGCCACCGGCCTGCTCGGCGACAGCCATCGCGACATCGGTCTGCTGGCGATCACCTCAGCCGATCGCCTGCATGCCGGCTGGACCGCGGCGCGAAAAATCCGCCGCGGCAAGCGCAACCCTCAGCATCTCAGCCATATCGAGAAATTGCTGAAGCCGCTGCCGCGCGATTGCGGCATCGTTACTGTGCTCGACGGCCATCCGGCGACGCTGGGCTGGATCGGGGCAGTCTGTGGCCATCGCATGGAAGCGCTGGGGGTCGAACACTTCGGCCAGACCGGTACGATCCAGGATCTCTATCGCCACCATGGCATCGACGCCAACGCCATCATCGACGCCGCCGAAGGCCTCAGCGTCGGCGCGCCGGTGCTGCATCGGAAGATGGCGGTGTAGCGCCGTCATGGCCGGGCTTGTCCCGGCCATCCACGATGTTCAGCAAGAACGTGGATGCCCGGCACATCCAGCGAAGCCGCGCTTCGCGCTTTGGCCGGGCATGACAACCTCTAGGTCTGTGGTCGCGTTGGGCTCTTCAAAACGCCTTGAACGTAATGATGGTGTGGGTGTCCTGGATGCCCGGAATGGTCTGGACCTTTTCGTTGACGAAATGGCCGATGTCGGTGGCGTTATCGACGTAGAACTTCACCAGCAGGTCGTAATGGCCGGCGGTGGAATAGATCTCCGAGGCGATTTCGGCTTCGGCCAGCGCATTGGCGACGGCATAGGACTGGCCAAGTTTGCACTTGAACTGGACAAAGAAGGGGACCATCGGGTTTCTCCGGAAGCGTTCGATTTGGCCGCCATCAAGCCCAAAACCAGGTGCCGTGGCAAGCCGGCAAGCCCGCTTGCCGGCTTGCGCGGTTGCCGCCTTGGGCATGCCGGGCTAGGACTGCCCATCGGCCGGTATCCGCTGGTTTTGACGCGAGTTTTCCGATGTCCACGCCCATTGCGCTCACCATCGCCGGTTCGGATTCCTCTGGGGGAGCCGGCATTCAGGCCGACCTCAAGACTTTTGCCGCCTGCGGCGTCTACGGGGCCTCGGTCATCACTGCGCTGACGGCGCAAAATACCCAGGGCGTCACGTCAATCCATCAGGTGCCGGCGAATTTCGTCACCGCGCAGATCGACGCGGTATTTGACGATCTCGCTGTGGGTGCCGTCAAGATCGGCATGGTGGCGCAGCGTGAGGTGATCGACGCGATCGTTGCCGGGCTCAAACGCTGGGCACCGAAGCACGTGGTGCTCGATCCCGTCATGGTCGCGACATCAGGCGACCGGCTGCTGGCGCCCGAAGCCATCGTGGCGTTGCGCACCACGCTGCTTCCGCTTGCCGACGTCATCACGCCGAACCTGCCCGAAGCCGCGGCGCTGCTCGACGAAGCGATGGCGGTGAGCGAGAGTGATATCGAGCAGCAGGGCCGACGCCTGCTGACGCTGGGCTGCAAGGCGGTGCTGATCAAGGGTGGCCACGGCCACGGCGCCGAGAGCATCGACTATCTCATTACGCGTGAGAATGTCATCGCATTGCCGGCGCCGCGCATCGCCACGCCAAACACCCACGGTACCGGTTGTACCCTGTCCTCCGCCATCGCCGCCGGCCTTGCCAGGGGCGAGGACATGGAAACCGCGGTGCGTGCCGCAAAGGCCTATGTCACCTCCGCCATCGCGGCTGCCGATCGCTTCACGGTGGGCCATGGGCACGGCCCCGTGCATCATTTTCACCGGTTTTATTAGTCAAAGCGCGTTCCCGTTTCCCGGACGCGCTGCGGCGTTCTTATGACGCTGCGCAGATCCGGGATCCCGCTTTCTTCGTCGCGGAAACCGGGGCCCCGGATCAGCAGCGCACCACGCTGCAAGCGCAGCGCGTTGCGCAGCATCCGGGGAACGATGAACTCTGGCATCGACGCTTGATATGAGCCTGCGATCCGGCGCATGCGACACCCTGTCGTCCACCTGTCATCCCCGCTTGGTATCAGCCAGTCAGCAAACGAGTTGTCCGATTCTCCCAGGACACGCTGACCGGAACCACGCATGGCGACTCTGGACCTCGACACTTCCGTAGTTGAAACCGCCTATGCCCGGTGGGCGCCGATCTATGATGCGGTGTGCGGGCCGGTGATGCTGAAAGGCCGTCGCGCCGCGGCGGCGGCCGCCCGTGCCATCGGCGGAAAAATCCTCGAAGTCGGCGTCGGCACCGGACTGTCGTTCGACGATTACGACGCCACCACCGACATCACCGGCATCGATCTCAGCGCGCCGATGTTGGACAAGGCCCGCGCGAAAATGGCGAGCGGGCGCTATCCCTGGGTCACATCCGTGCAGCAGATGGACGCGCATGCGATGACCTTTGCGGACGCGACGTTCGACTGCGTGGTCGCGCAATTCGTCATCACCCTGGTGGAGAACCCCGAGCAGGTGCTGTCGGAATGCCACCGCGTGGTGAAGCCCGGCGGCCGCATCATCCTGGTCAATCATCTCTATTCGGAAACCGGCCTCGCCGCCGCGGTGGAACGCTGGGCGGCGGTAAAAACCCGCGCGCTCGGCCTGCGGCCCGAATTCCCGTTTGCGCGGCTGCAGGCCTGGTCGCAGTCCAATTCCGATTCCATCCTGGTCGAGCGCCGCAAGGTGGCGCCGTTCGGCATCTATACGCTGGTGACCTTCGAACGGGCGGCGGCGCTCGCGGCATGATCTGTCATCGCCCCGTCATGAGACTCTGTTAGCTGCTCGATATGGAAAGTGACGCGATGAGTGAAGGCAACGAACGGCGCTTTCGCACTCTGTTTATCTCCGACGTCCATCTGGGCGCCCGGGGTTCGCAGGCCGACCGGCTGCTCGACTTTCTCCGCACCCATGATGCCGATACCATCTACCTCGTCGGCGATATCGTCGATGGCTGGGCGCTGAAGTCCGGCTGGCACTGGCCGCAATCGCACAACGACTTCGTGCAGAAGATGCTGCGCAAGGCCCGCAAGGGTTCCAAGATCGTCTACGTGCCCGGCAATCACGACGAATTCCTGCGCAATTACTACGGCACGCATTTCGGCGGCATCGAAGTCGTCGAAACCGCGATGCACGAAGGCGTCGACGGCAAGCGCTATCTGGTGATCCACGGCGATATCTTCGACCTCGTGGTGCAGAATGCGCGCTGGCTCGCCCATCTCGGCGACAAGGCCTATGACTTCGCGATCCAGATGAACCGCATCGTCAACGCGTTCCGGCGCTGGTTCGGTGTTCCCTACTGGTCGCTGTCGCAATGGGCCAAGCTGAAGGTCAAGAACGCCGTCAACTACATCGGCGCGTTCGAGCAGACGCTGGCCGGCGAGGCCAAGCGCCATGGCGCCGACGGCGTGATCTGCGGCCACATCCACTATGCTACCATCCGCGACGAACACGGCGTCCGCTACATGAATTGCGGCGACTGGGTCGAGAGCTGCACGGCGCTCGCCGAGCACGAGGACGGCCGCTTCGAGATCATCACCTGGACCGATCCGCTGCGGCGAAGCGCGCCCGTCGCCGCCGTCGCGGCGCGAGCCGCCTGATGCGCATCCTCATCGCGACAGACGCCTGGCACCCGCAAGTCAACGGTGTGGTGCGGACGCTGACGATGATGGCGGAAGCCGCCAAAGGTCTCGATGTCGACGTCAGCTTCCTCACGCCGGCATCCTTTCGCACCTTCGCGCTGCCGAGCTACGCCGATCTTCGCGTCGCGCTGCCGAGCCGCTGGAAAATCGCGCGGCTGATCGCCGAAGCCAATCCGGACAACATCCACATCGCCACTGAAGGCCCGATCGGCTTTGCGGTGCGGGCCTATTGCCGCCGCCGCGGCATTCCGTTCACCACCAGCTTTCACACCCGGTTTCCGGAGTACATCTCGGCGCGGTTTCCGATTCCGGAATCCTGGATCTGGGCCGGCCTGCGCCGCTTCCACGGCGCCAGCTCCGCGGTGATGGCGGCGACACCGGCGTTGGCCACCGAATTGCGCGACCGCGGATTTAGCAACGTGGTGCTGTGGCCGCGCGGCGTCGATGCCGGTCTGTTTCATCCGCGCAAGGTTGATCTTGGCCTGCCGAAGCCGATCTTTCTCTCGGTGGGACGCGTCGCCGTCGAGAAAAATCTCGAGGCATTTCTTTCGCTGGATCTTCCCGGTACCAAGGTGGTGGTCGGCGACGGCCCGGCGCGCGCCAGCCTGGAGCGCGCTCATCCGAACGCGGTCTTCCTCGGCGCCTTGCAAGGCGAAGCCCTGGCAGTGGCCTATGCCGCCGCCGACGTCTTCGTGTTTCCGAGCAAGACCGACACCTTTGGGCTGGTCCTGCTCGAAGCGCTGGCGAGCGGCGTGCCGGTTGCCGCCTTCCCGGTGACCGGTCCGCGCGACGTGATCGGCGCGGCGCCGGTCGGCGTCCTCAGCGACGACCTGCAGGAGGCGTGTCTGGGCGCCCTCAAACTTTTGCCGCAGGCCTGCCTCCGGTTTGCCGCAAGCCACACCTGGGAGGCCTCAGCGCGGGCATTCGTCAGCAATATCAGCAAGGTACGCGCCGAAATCGGCGCCGACACGCGGGCCACGCGAAAACACCCGCGTTTCGCTGCCTGATTTGCTTTCGCGCGGCTTGCCCGCCCATTGCGACGCGCGATACAACGCGTTCATGACAAATTCTCCGCTGCCGATCACCGCCGCCGATATCGACGCTGCCGCCCGCGTCATTGCGCCCTATGCGGTACGCACGCCGCTATTGTCGTCGCCTGCGCTCGATGCGCTGACCGGCGCCAGGGTTTTCCTGAAGCCGGAAGTGCTGCAGCGGACCGGCTCGTTCAAGTTTCGCGGCGCCTTCAACAAGCTGTCGTCGATTCCCGAAAGCGCACGCGCTGGCGGCGTGGTGGCGTTCTCGTCCGGCAATCACGCGCAAGGAGTTGCTGCTTCGGCGCAGATTCTCGGCATGCCGGCCACCATCGTGATGCCATCGGATGCGCCAGTGTCGAAGCGTGAGCGCACCAAGGGCTACGGCGCCGAAGTGGTGCTGTATGATCGCTACACCGAAGACCGCGAAGCGATTGCCGGCGGCATCTCCAGCCAGCGCGGGGCCACGCTGGTGCGGCCCTATGACGATCCCTTCGTGATGGCAGGGCAGGGCACCGTCGGCCGCGAAATCGCGGAAGACCTTGCTGCGATGGGGCTTGCGCCGGACGTCGTCGTCGCGCCTGCGTCGGGCGGCGGTTTGATCGCGGGCGTCGCAACCGCGGTCAAGGCGCGGTTCTCATCAGCGTCGATCATCGTTGCAGAGCCTGAGCATTTCGACGATCACGGGCGCTCGCTGCGTGCCGGCAAGCGCGAGGCCCACAGCAATGAAGGCCGCACCATCTGCGACGCGTTGATGGCGTCGATCCCCGGCGAACTCACCTTTGCGGTGAACCAGCGCCTGCTTTCCCAAGGAGTGGTTGCGTCCGACACGGAAGTCGGTACCGCAATTGCTTTTGCGTTTCGCGATCTCAAGCTGGTGGTCGAGCCCGGCGGCGCGGTCGCGCTGGCGTCGCTGATGGCCGGCCGCTTCGAGGCGCGCGGCAAGACCGTCGTCATCGTGCTGTCAGGCGGCAATGTCGATGCCGACCTCTATGCGAAGCTGATCAATCAGGTTTAAAGCTTACGAGAAGAACGCGATCTTCTCGGCCTGGCTCATGCGCCGGATCGGCGCCAGCGGATCCGAGGCGGGCGCGTCGGGATTCGAAATCACGCCATTGGCGATCAGCGCAGCGCCGAGCGAAGGAGCGGGCGCCTGCGGGGCGACTTCCGGCTGCGGCGGCTCGGGCGCCAGCGCGACTTCGGCGATCTGCGCCAGCGTCATGAGATCGGGATGGATCGCCTCGGGCTCGGCCGCCTGAGTTTCGGGCGCCTCAGGCTGCATCATTTCGGAGGCTGCAACGTCCGGCTCGCTCAGATCTGGCGCGCCCATCTCCATCGCGACCATGTCGAGCACGGCCAGATCATGCTCCGCTTCGGCCTCGAGGGTCGTCTCTGGTGCGCTGGCGACTTCGTCCATTGGCATCGGCACTGAGGCTTCCGCCATCGTGGCTGCGAATTCTGCAGGAGAGTCCGCGATCGGAGCTGCCGCTTCTGCGACTGTCTCCATCGTGGCAGGCTGCGCGGTTGCGCGCGGCGCCGCGGGCTGCGAGATCGTGACGGTCTCGGCCAGTACTTCGCTCGCCTGCGATTTGAACAGCGGCGTCACCGATGCTTCGCGTGTTTCTGCGGCCGATTGCGCCGGCTTCTCCGTTGCAACTGGCGGCGTTTCCGTATTTGCGTAAGATGCAGGAGCCGCCGTACTGCCATCAACGAGTTGTTCGATCCGCTGCATCAGCAGATCGTAGCTCGCCAGCACCTCTTCGCGCCCGTCGCCGGCGCTCGACTGCTGCGCGGCATCGATCGCCTTGACCTGGGTATCCAGGAGATCGCAGATCCGCGCATCGGCGCCGCATTCGCGCAAGGTCCAGGCGATCTCGCGGATGATCCGCGCGCCGTTGCGGGCTGCGGTCAGCGTCTCGTCGGACTCCGCGCGCGGCATCGCCTCGATCGCGGTGGCCTTGGCCTGCCGCACGGCGCTGCGGATCGCGCCGAGCGATTCGATCAGGCTGATCGCCGGGGCCTGCTTCTGCGCCGCCAGACTGGCTTCGATCCGCGCCACTGCTTCGAGCACCATGCCGGTGTCGGTGTGGCGGTTGCGCTTGGCGTATTCGCTGAGGAACCAGCGACCGCGCGCCGTCTCCATGAAGGCTTCGCGAATCGCGTCGTAGTCCGCTTCCCCGGGCACGGTGGGGCGGGCGGAAATCGGCGACAGGGCAAATGCTTCTTCGGCCATTGCTAAACTCGTGGCGCAAATCAGTGCGCGGTATGTAACGATCACCACGATCCCCCGCGAATCGCAATTGAATTGATGATATCCGAATCCGACACCGCGATCGCTTCGCAAATACCGGCCCGGCGATTCGCCGCACGGCTGGCGCTGTTCTATGGCGCGGTGTTTGGCTCGGTCGGCACCTATCTGCCGTTCTTTCCGGTGTGGCTGAGGGCGGTGGGGATCGATCCGTCATGGATCGGGCTGATCACCGCGGTGCCTTCGGTCACCCGCTTCACCGTGCTGCCGTTCATCACCGGGCTGGCGGAACGGCATCGTGCGCTGCGGGCGGCGATGATCGCCACGGCGTTCCTGACCGCAATAGGCTTCTCCATTGTCGGCCTGCTGGACCAGCCGTTGCTGATTTTCATCGCCTTTGCGCTCACCGCTTGCATGTGGACGCCGCTGGTGCCGCTGACGGATGGCTACGCGCTGAAGGGCGTGGCCCGCTATGGCCTGAACTACGGGCCGCTGCGGCTGTGGGGCTCCGCGGCCTTTGTGGTCGGCGCGTTGGCCTGCGGGCTGCTGGTCGAGGTGATTGCGGCAAAGCACCTGATCTGGGTGATTGCCGGCATGGCAGGCCTCGGTGCACTCGCCAGCGTCGGGCTGCAGTCGCTGACGACGCCCGGGCTCGCGCCGCGCACCCTGACGAGTGCCACCGCGCTGCTGCGCGAGCGCGGCTTTCTAACCATCATGGCAGCGTCGGCGCTGATCCAGGGCAGTCATGCCGCCTATTACACCTTTGCCTCGATCTCCTGGCAGGGCACAGGCTTGGGCGGCCTGACCATCGCCGTGTTGTGGGCACTCGGCGTGACGGCGGAGATCGTGGTGTTCGCGCTGTCGCCGCGCTTCACGCTGTCGCCGGCATTGCTGGTCGTGCTCGGCGGGCTCAGCGGCGTGACGCGCTGGCTGATCACGGCGCAGCACCCGCCCGTCGCCGTGCTCGCAGTGATTCAACTGATGCACGGCCTGACCTACGGACTGACCCAGGTAGGCATCATGGGTCTGCTGGTCCGGCACGTTCCGGGCCACCTCACCGCCACGGCGCAGGGCTATCTGACCGCCTGCACCGGCATCGTCATGAGCTGCGCGGCGATCCTGTCCGGTGTCATCTATGCGCGCTACGGGCAGGGCGCCTATTACGCGATGGCTTTGCTGGCGCTGGCCGGCGCCAGCGTGATGTGGTTCGGCCGGCATCAGGCGGACACGCCTTACGGCATCACAGATCAGCCCCAGAGTGCCGCGTCAGGCGGATAGACCGTGCTGTCGTCGTAGCGCAGGCCGTCGTCGCGGTCGCCGGCCAGCAGCAAGGGGCCATCGAGATCGACGAAGCGGGCCTGTTGGGCGATCAGCATCGCCGGCGCCATCGACAGCGAGGTCGCAACCATGCAGCCGACCATGATTTCCAGTCCGAGCGCCTGAGCCGCATCGGCCATCGCCAGTGCTTCGGTGAGGCCGCCGGCCTTGTCGAGCTTGATGTTGATGGCGTCGTAGCGGCCGCGCAGCCCTTCGAGCGAGGCGAGGTCGTGCACGCTCTCGTCGGCGCAGACCGCCATCGGCCGGCGGATATGGGCCAGCGCCTCATCCTGTCCGGCGGGCAGCGGCTGTTCGATCAGCGTGACGCCCGCCGCCTCGCAGGCCGCAAGATTTTGTTCGAGATTGCCGGGCGTCCAGGCCTCGTTGGCATCGACGATCAGCTCGGATTCCGGGGCTTCTTTTCGTACAGCCGCGATCCGGGCGGCATCATCGTCGCTGCCGAGCTTGATCTTCAGCAGCGGCCGGTATGCGGCCTTTGCCGTAGCCGCCGCCATCGCATCGGGGGTGCCCAGCGAGATCGTATAGGCGGTGGTGCAGGCGCGCGGCGCCGGGCGCTTCAGCAGGTCCCAGACGCGCAGCCCTCGGCTCTTGGCCTCCAGGTCGAGCAGCGCGCAATCCAGCGCGTTGCGGGCCGCGCTCGCGGGCATGAGCGCCTGCAGGGTACGCCGGTCGAGACCTTTGCCCAGGCCGTCCTGCATCGCCAGGATTGTGGCCAGGGTCGCTTCGGGGGTTTCGCCGTAGCGGGCATAGGGCACGCATTCGCCGCGGCCGGTAAAACCGCCGCGGCTGATCTGGGCTACCACCGCCACGGCCTCCGTCTTGGCGCCGCGGCTGATGGTGAAGGCGCCGGCGATTGGCCAGCGTTCGATCCGGGCCATGAGCGCGGCGGGCAGGGCAGGGATTTCAGGAGGAACCAATTGGGCAACTTTCAGAAACAGATCGGCCAGCGCGGCACCACAGACAGCGGTATAACAGAGCGATCGGTATGCTTAAATATACGTGACAATATACGTGACCCAGTGAACTTGTTTGAGACGCAATGGCAGTGTCTGACTGCGCCGCACCTCGCGCCGGATGGAATTAACCATACCATCGTGCCGGTCCTCTCGAATTGTCGGCGGCGTGTTAAGATTTTGTTCATGAACAGCGTAAACAAGCGCAGGAGCCGGTTGTGAGCGGCGGCCCGACACTGGAACAGATCGCCAAGGGCGACGGCTTGGCGCTGTGTGCGGCGGGATCGTGGACAGCACGTTTCGCCCCGGCGCTTGAGCAGATCGTGGCCGAGGCCGAAAAGCTCACCGGCAGCCGGCCCCACATCTTCATCGACGTCTCCCAGGTCTCGAAACTTGATACCTTTGGTGCCTGGCTGATCGAGCGGTTGCGCCGCGCTTTGACCCGGGACGGCATCGAAGCCCAGATCGCCGGACTGTCGACGAATTATTCCAGCCTGGTGGACGAAGTCCGCCGGGTGAAACCTGCCGGCCCGCCGGAAGCGGCGCGGTCCGGTATCGCCGGCGTGCTGGATAGGATCGGGCGCAGCGTGTTCGGTATCGGCGAAACCATGCTGGCGCTGGTCGATATGATCGGCGCGGTGATCGCTGCCTGGCTGCGCGTATTCATTCATCCCTCCCGATTCCGGCTGACCTCAATGGTGCATCACCTCGAACAGGTCTGCTGGAATGCGGTGCCGATCGTGGTGCTGATCACCTTCCTGATCGGCTGCATCGTCGCCCAGCAGGGCATCTTCCACTTCCGCAAGTTCGGCGCCGACGTCTTCGTCGTCGACATGCTCGGCGTATTGGTGCTGCGCGAACTCGGCGTGCTGCTGGTGGCGATCATGGTCGCCGGCCGTTCCGGCAGCGCCTATACCGCCGAGTTGGGCTCGATGAAGATGCGCGAGGAGATCGACGCGCTGCGCACCATGGGCTTCGACCCCATTGAGGTGCTGGTGCTGCCGCGGATGATCGCGCTGGTGCTGGCGATGCCGATCCTGACCTTTCTCGGCGCGATGGCCGCGCTGTATGGCGGCGGCCTCGTCGCGTGGCTCTATGGCGGCGTCGAGCCCGAGGCATTCCTGTCGCGGCTGCGCGATGCGCTGTCGATCAATCATTTCACCGTCGGCATGATCAAGGCGCCTGTCATGGCCATGGTGATCGGCATCGTCGCTTGCGTCGAAGGCTTGGCGGTGCAGGGCAGCGCGGAGTCGCTGGGGCAGCACACCACCTCGTCGGTGGTGAAGGGGATCTTCTTCGTGATCGTGATGGACGGCGTGTTCGCGATCTTCTTCGCCGCGATCGGGATGTGAGCATGCCTCCCGCAATTTCCGATCCCATCATCCGGGTCCGCGACCTCACGGTCGCCTTTGGCCGCCGGCGCGTGCTGGACGGGCTCAATCTCGATGTCAGCCGGGGCGAAATCCTTGGTTTCGTCGGCGCGTCCGGCGCCGGCAAATCGGTCTTGATGCGCACCATCATCGGTCTGGTGCCGAAGCTTGCCGGCAACATCGAGGTGTTCGGCACCGATCTCGGCAGCGCCGATACCAGGGCACAGCGCAGCGTTGAGCGGCGCTGGGGCATCCTGTTCCAGCACGGCGCGCTGTTCTCCTCGCTCAGCGTGCGGCAGAACATCCAGTTTCCGATGCGGGAATATCTCAATATCTCGCAGCGCCTGCTCGACGAGATCACCATCGCCAAGCTCGGCATGGTCGGCCTGAAACCGGAAGTCGCCGAGCGCACGCCGTCGGAACTCTCCGGCGGCATGATCAAGCGCGTCGCGCTGGCGCGCGCGCTCGCGCTCGATCCTGAAATCGTGTTTCTCGATGAGCCGACCTCGGGCCTCGATCCGATCGGTGCCGGCGACTTCGATGAGCTGGTGCGCACGCTGCAGCGAACTTTGGGCCTGACCGTTTTCATGGTAACTCATGACTTGGACAGCCTTCATACAGCCTGCGACCGGATCGCCGTCTTGGGAGACGGCAAGATCATTGCTGAGGGCACAATGGCCGACATGCTGGCCTCGCAGCATCCCTGGTTGCGGGAATATTTCCACGGCAAGCGCGCACGCGCGGTTGTCGGTTAGTGTACTGGAGTTGGTTTGATGGAAACGCGGGCGAACTTCGTCCTGATCGGAACATTCACGCTGGCGGTGATCGCCGCGGCGTTCGGCTTTATCCTCTGGTTCCAGAATCTGCATAGCACCAAGCAGCGCAGCCCGCTGCGCATCGTGTTCGAAGGCTCGGCCTCGGGTCTGCGCAACGGCGGCAGCGTCAACTTCAACGGTATCAGAGTCGGCGAAGTCATCTCCGTGAAGCTGGATAACCCGCGACGCGTGGTCGCACTCACCATGGTCGAGAACATCGCGCCGATCCGCAAGGATACGCTGGTGGGGCTTGAGTTCCAGGGCCTGACCGGCGTTGCCGCGATCTCGCTGAAGGGTGGCGACGAAGCCGCCCCTTCGGTGCCGCTGGATCAGGATGGCGTGCCGATCCTGACCGCCGATCCCGCCTCGCTGCAGGATGTCACGGAATCGATCCGGGCGACGCTGCAGAACATCAACCGCATCGTGGCGGACAATCAGGACGCGGTGAAGAACTCGCTGCGCAATGTCGAAACCTTTACGGCGACGCTGGCGCGCAATTCCGAAGTCATCGACGGCATCATGAGCAAGATCGACGTGGTGATGGGCAAGGCTGAAGGCGTGATGACCAAGACCGACAACATCATGCTCGGCCTCGATGCGCTGGCCGGCGGCAAGGACGGCGGCGAACTGACGCAAGCCGTCAAATCGTTTCATGAGCTGACCGAGAATCTCGACAAGCGTTCCGGCGCGCTGATGATGGATGGCCGGCGAACGCTGGGCGACATCAGCCGCGCCGTGAACAATCTCGATCGCAATCCGACGCGGCTGCTGTTCGGTGCGGGAACCAGCAGCACTCCCGCTCCGGCCGCGTCCACCGAGCGGCGGCGGCAGTAGTTTGATATCGCTGCTTTGAGGCATGCCATGGATCGTCACACCATCAGCAATGGTCGCGTCACCGCGGTCATCAAGGCCGACGGCGCCGAACTCTGCTCGTTGAAAAACGCGCAGGGGCAGGAAGTGCTGTGGCAGGCTGGCCCGGAATGGCCGCGCCATGCGCCGATCCTGTTTCCCATCGTCGGCAAGCTGAAGGACGACGTGCTGCGCCATCGCGGCCAATCCTATGCCATGACCCAGCACGGCTTTGCGCGCGACCAGCGCTTTGCCTGGGTAGGGCAGGGACCGGCATCCTGTGCGCTGTCGCTGCGGGACAATGCAGCGAGCCGCGCCAAATATCCTTTCGCGTTCAGGCTCGACGTGACCTACGCCATTGAGGGCGACGCGTTGGTCATCGGCTATGCGATCACCAACACCGGCGATGAGATTCTGCCGGCCTCGATCGGCGCACACCCGGCGTTCAACTGGCCGCTGGTCGAGGGCGTCGACAAGAACGACCACACCATCATCTTTTCCGATGCCGAGCCGGCGCCGATCCGCCGCCTCGAAGGCGGTCTGCTGCTGCCACAGTCCGAGCCGACGCCGGTGCAAGGCGGCGCGCTGGCGCTGTCGGAATCGCTGTTCGCCGCCGATGCGATGATCCTGGACCAGCTCGCCAGCACCTCGCTGCGCTACATGGCGCCGGGTGGCCCGACCATCGATTTCGCCTGGGAGGGATTTCACGAGCTGGGCATCTGGTCGAAACCTTCCGGTGCGGCGCTCCTGTGCATCGAGCCCTGGCAGGGATATGCCAGTCCGGTGGATTTCGATGGCGCGTTCATGGATAAGCCGGGCGTGATGCATATCGCGGCCGGCAAGACGCGCCGCTTCGTGCAGCGGATCGGATTTGCGTAAGGTCGTGCCCTGTCCGGGATACGAGAGCGGTGCTTGCGCAAGCCATGTTTGGCGCGCCTTCCCGATTCAAATATCAAACAGCCATAGCCTCACCTTCTCGCGGCTCATCGAGCCCGAGTTGTGCGGGTGGTTTCCCCTCGAACATGAGGGGTGGCAGCGCGCCGAAAGGCGCGGGGTAATAGTGTCGCGATCCGCTCCGCCGCATCGGCGACGAAGCTGAGACCGCGCAACGCCTTTCGGCGCGCCACATCGCAGGCAAGTTTACGCAGCCTGCGGCTGCTATGGGCGATTTCTGTCCCCGGGGCCGTGCTTCCGGGTACTGGGCATCTATCCGGCCGGCTTTCGCCCGCCTTCACCCGCACCCGTCCAGCTCACGAAGAGCAGACCCCCGTAGTGGGGTCGGACAGCTACCCAGGGCCTCCCGGGTGCGCAGGGATACGTCCTCCCCACGCCCGCAGGCGCCGCCATCCCTATTCCACCGCAAGACGCCTCATGAAGCGCCCCTCGCGAACGGGGTAGATGGGAATATAATCAAGATAGGATTGTTGTCAATGTACTGATAGGATTTTTCTTCGACATCCCCGGTTGTCATTCCCCGGCGCGCCAATTGGCGCGCCTGAGGGCGCGAGCAGCGCCAGCTGCGAGCGAGCCCGGAATCCATATTCCCGGTGGTGGTTATGGATTCCGGGCCCGCGCCACCCGTCGGCTACGCCGACGACTGGCGCGTCCCGGAATGACGAATGAGAGGCTGTGTCGTTACGCGAATCCCGGATTGCGCTTCGCTCCATTGGGACTTCGAAACTACAGTTACTCAACAAAAAAGCGGAGGCATGGCTGCCTCCGCTTTTTCTCATTCGTTTTTT
This sequence comes from Nitrobacteraceae bacterium AZCC 2146, assembly GCA_036924855.1. Classification (NCBI taxonomy): domain Bacteria; kingdom Pseudomonadati; phylum Pseudomonadota; class Alphaproteobacteria; order Hyphomicrobiales; family Nitrobacteraceae; species Nitrobacteraceae bacterium AZCC 2146. The sequence continues at coordinate 2,281,909 of JBAGRP010000001.1, read as the reverse complement.
GGAGCTTATCCCAGCCGGCCCGCGGAATGCGCCAGCAGGGTGTAGACCAGACCGGTTTCCGAGGTCAGGTGGCTGCGCAGCGCGGCGGGGCCGCGTTCGTCGCGGGCGACTTCGTCGAGCAGGCGTTCGAACTCCGTGATGTAGCGATCCACCGTCTGCTTGAAGTTGCGGTCGGAGCGATACTTGCGGCTGACTTCGTCGAAAGCTTTCTGGCCGGCGGGCGTGTAGAGCCGCTTGCTGAAGGCCTTGCGCTCGCCGCGCTGATAGCGATCCCACATCTCGGCGGCCAGCGTGCGATCCATCAGCCGGCCGATGTCGAGCGACAGCGACTCCAGCGGATTGGCGCTGGCGGCGGGCGGTGTCGTCGGCGCCCGCGGGCGCGGCGGTTCGCGATCCTGCTCGCCATTGTCGGCGCGGCTCAGCAGGTCCGACAGCCAACCATCGCGCCCCTGGTCCGAACTGGCGGGAGCCATCGACGGCGCTTCGGTGCGGCGCGGGGCGGGGCTGCCGATATCCGGCAGCGGCAGGCTCGACGCGCTGCCGGTCGGGGCGTCGCGTCGCGGCGCGGGACGGGACACCGCCTCGTTGCGGGCGTTGCTGGCCATCGCCATCGCCGGCTCTTCCTCGCGCGGTGCGCTGGCGCGGGTCGAACTGACCACGTCAAGGCCGCGGCCGTGACGGGCGACGATCCGGTTCAGTTCGGCCAATGCCTCGATCTGGTCGACGATCACCTTGCGCATCTGCGCGGTGCTTTCGGCGGCCTCCTGCGGCATTTCGAATACGCCGCGACGAAGCTCGGTACGGGTGGTCTCCAGCTCCTGATGCATTTCCGCAGCCATGTGCTTCATGCTCTGCACCATCGACGCGAACTTGTCGGCCGACTGCTTGAACATCGCGTCGGCTTCCTGGGTGCCTTGCTGATAGATCTCGTTCATGGCCTGCGAGGTCAGGCGGCGCTCTTCTTCGGCGGATGCACGCACCGCTTCGAACTGGCGGCTGATCGCCGACGAACCGGCGCCGGCGGTTTCCGCCACCACGCGGGCGATGTCGCGGGCGCGTTCCTCGGCGGCGGCCAGCGATTCATCGAGCAGGCCGGTGAAGCGGGTCAGGCGCTGATCGAGGTCGGTGGTGCGCAGGTCGATGGTGGTGACCAGCGATTCGAGCGCGGCCTTGCGCTCGCCGACCGACGCGGTGGTGCTGCGGTTGCTCTGCTCGACCAAGGCGGCAGCATCGACCAGGGCATGGCCGTGGCTTTCGAACTGGCTCGACAGCGAACCGAGATCTTCCAGGGCCCGTGAGGTCTTGGAGGTGAACACGGTGAGCTGATCTTCCAGCGTCTGCGTGGCGAGGCCGTTGCGCGAGGTGACGTCGTTCATGGTGGAGACGAAGTCCGCCACGCGGGTGACCAGCGCGCGCTCCAGCGAGTTGAGGTTGTCGTGGGCGCCGGTGAGGACTTCCTGCAGCAGGATGTTGCCTTCGCGCAGCCGCTCGAACAGCGCGACGGTGTCGGTGCGCAGGATCTTGCTGGTTTCCTGCATCTCGGTGACCGCTGCGATGGAGACCTGACGCGACTGCTCGATCGCCGAGCGCGAGGTCTGCTCGAGGTCCTTCAGCGACTTGTTGATGGCGCCCGTCGCCAATTCGCCCGCGGTGGTGATGGTGCGCGCGACATCCGAGCTGTTGGTGACCATCGACTGCGAGAAGGTCTGGCCGCGGCTTTCGATTGCCTTCAGCGCATCGGCGGTGACGCGGTCGATATCGACCGTGAGCTGATTGGCCTTGCTGCCGAGCGCATCGACCAGCGAGCCACGCTTGGCATCGACCATCTGCGACAGACGGTCGGTCTGCTGCTGCACGTAGGTGACGATCTCGTCGGTCTTGCCGGTCATTGTCGTGCCGAAGCTGCCGGATGCGGCGAATACCGAACGTTCGATCTCCGACGACGTGGTCTTGATCTTGGTGGTGATCTCGTTCGACGCGGCGACCAGCGAATTCTGCGCATTGATCGCGCTGGCCTGGATGTTGTCGGTGGTGTTCGCCGTGACGGTGGAGAGCGAGCGTTCGATGTCGGCGGAGATCGCCTTGATCTGGTTCGCAGCATCGGCCGACGACGTGGCCAGCGAGGTCTGAACTTCGCGGGCGCTGCTCAGGATGGATGCAGCGGTGTTCGCACCGACCGCGGTGAGGGTGCGTTCGACGTCGATCGCCAGCGACTTGACGTGGCTGGTAGCCTCCGAGGAAGCGGTCACGAGCGTGCTTTGCGCTTCGCGGGCGCCGGCGACGATCGAGTCGGCGGTCGCACTGCCGGCGGTGGTCAGGCTGCGCTCCATGTCGGCCGCGAGGCTGCGGACGTGGCTGGAGGCTTCCGTCGAGGCCTCGATCAGCGAGTTCTGAACGTTGCGGGTGCTGGCGAGGATGGACTCCGCGCTCGCGGTGCCGGCTGCGATCAGGGTGCGCTCGATATCGGCGGCCAGTGTCCTGACCTGCTGCGACGCGTCGGTGGAGGCCGTGACCAGCGTGCTCTGTGCGGCGCGGGCGCCGGCGAGGACGGAGTCGGCCGTGGCGCTGCCGGCGGCGGTCAGGGTACGTTCGATGTCCGCGGACAGCGACTGGATCTGGCTGGCGACCTCGGTGGAGGTGGCCACCAGCGTCGACTGCGCTTCGCGCGCTCCGCCGAGCATCGAAGCCGCAGTCGCGGAACCGGCGGCGGTCAGCGTGCGCTCGACGTCTGCGGACAGCGACTTGATCTGCAGCGAGGCTTCGCTGGAGGCGTTGACCAGCGTGGCCTGCGCGTCGCGGGCGCTGTTGAGGATCGAGGTCGCGGCATTGCTGCCGACGGCGGTCAGCGAATTCTCGATGTCGCTTGAGGTCAGCTTCAACTGGGCGCCGACATCGGTGGAGACCGAGACCAGCGACTCCTGCGCGGCGCGGGCGCCGGCCTGGATGGTATCGCTGGTGCTGACCACGAGATGGGTGAGCGAGCGTTCGGCATCCTCGACATGCGACTTGATGCCGACCGACAATTCCTCGGCGCGGGCCATGAGGGAATCGCTGGCCTGGCGGCCTGACGTCTCGATGCGGCCGGCGACGGCTTCGATACGCGAGCCGAGCAGTTCTTCGAACTGGCCGACACGGGTGTCGATTTCGGTGGCGACCGCGCCGACGCGGCTTTCGAGGCCCTGATGGATGACCTGGAAGCGGGCGGTGACGTTTTCCGCCAGATGGATGCTGCGATCGTCGATGGCTTCGGTGACGTTGGCGATGCGGCGGTCGATGGCTTCGATCGCCTGCGTGGTGCCATCGGTCAGCGCCGTCGTGAAGTAGGTGAGGCGGTCGTCGATGGAGTGGATCGCCTGCACCGCGCCGCCGGTCAGTGCGGTGGTGAGATGGGTGAGGCGCGCATCGACCGAATTGACGGCCTGGATGGCGCCATCGGTCAGCGCCGTGGTCAGGTAACTGAGGCGTGCATCGACCGAATTGACCGCCTGGTTGGCGCCGTCGGACAGCGACGAGGCGAGATTCTCAAGACGGGTGTCGATGGTCGCGGTGACCGACTGGGCGCGGGAATCGAAGGCCTCTTCGAGGGTCTTGAGCCGGCCATCGACGGATTCGTCGAACGACTTGATCCGGGTATCGAGCGATGCATCGAGATTGACGACGCGGGATTCGAAGGTGTTTTCGAACTGCGCGAGGCGATGATCCAGCGACGCGCTGATCTCGCCGCCGTTGGCGGTGAGGCGGGTGTCGAAGGTGTCGACATAGGTCTTCAGGGACTCGTTGATGTCCAGGGTGCGCTGACCGAGGCGCTCGACGACTTCGCCGCCGAAGGTTTTCACGGTGCGGTCGAATTCCGAGATGTGGCGGGTGATCAGCGCGCCCAAGGTGCCGCTGTCGCGCGAGAATTTTTCCGCAAGTTCCGAACCTTGTTCCTTCACCAGTTCGTCGAAGGCGCTCATCTGCAGGCTGATGGTGTCGTGCGCGGTCTCGGTCTGGCTGGCGACTTTCGCCACCAGCGCGTTGACGGTGACGTCGAGGGATTCGCTGGCCTTGTCGCCACTGTCGATGATGCGCGTCGCCAGGCGGTTGCCGGCCTCGTCGATCTTGCTGACGAGATCGCCGCTGCGCAGTTCGAGTTCGAGCAGCAGGGAGTCGCTGGAATTCTTCAGGGAGTCGTGGACCTGTTCGGTACGATCCGACACGCGATCGACGATGGTGGAGGAGCGCTGCTCGAACTCGCTGGTGATGCGGTCGATGCGCTCGTTCAGCATGTCGTGGACGCGGTCGGCGAGATCGACGAACTCGTCGTGGACGTGGCCGGTCTTGAAGTTGAGGCTGGTGGTCAGGCGCTCGCTGGCGTCGAGCACGGCGCGGGTGGTTTCCGCGCTGGCTTCCTCGAGGCGGTCGAGCAGATCGCCGCCGCGCTCGCCGAGCGCGAGGATCATGTTGTCGCCGGCATTGCCGAGCGCGCGGGTGATGTGTTCGCCGCGCTCTTCCAGCGCACCGGTGATGCTCTTGGCCACTTCATCGACGCGCGATGCGATGGCGTCCGAGATCAGCGCGATGTCATGGCGCAGATCGATCTGCACGCCGGAGATGGCGCTGCGCACCTGCTCGGCCTGGCCGACGAGGTTGTCGCGCTGATGCGCGATGTCCTGCAGCAGCGCGCGGATGCGCACTTCGTTGTCGGAATAAGCGCGCTCCAGCGCGGAGACTTCGTTGGCAACGAGGGTTTCGAGTTCGCCGGCGCGCGCAATGGCGCGTTCGACGCCGTCGCCCATGGCGGCGACTTCGCGGCGGATCGCCTGACCGACCGTGACCATGGAGTCGCTGGCGGCACCTTCCGGTTCGGAGAAACGGATCGCGACCTGCGCCATCGACTGCGCAATCATGCGCAATTCCTGGCCGCGCCAGGCCAGGCTGGCGAGGAAGTAGAACAGCAGGATCGGTGCGAAGAACAGAACGGCCAGACCGGCGAGCGCCAGCGTGCCGCCGCTGCCCTGGCCGATGAAGGCCTGCAGCGAGGGCAGGAAGCTGACGGTGAGAAGACCGGCGCCGACAATCCAGACACCGGCGAACAGCGTGGCGAGCGTGTAGACGTTGCGGGCGGGGCGGCCCTTCTGAATCGCCTGCAGGATCTGGCCGATGGTCTCGCGATCGTCGTTGGCGGGACGGCGCGTGAAGCGCTGCTCATCCGCCTGCTCGAAGGTCGGCCGGTCGTTGTTGATGCGGGTGTCGAACGAGTTCTCGTCATACGCCGCGTTGGACGGCTGCGAGGGCTGCAAGGGCTGATTGTCGTGGCGGACGGCGGGTTGCTCGCGATCGACCAGCGGCACGTCGCTGATGTTCAAGGCTTCCTGAATGGCGGACAGCGCGACTTCGGTTGGGTCCTTGGCCTTTTTGGGATTATTTGCCATGTTCAGTCTACGCCCCTTGTTTTACGCGTCTGGAAGTCCCGAACGATTCCCTCGCTGCAGCTGGAACTTGCCAACTGCACCCCGCGAGATGGGATCGCCGCGAATTGCCGGTCGCTCGGCTTGTCCGCTACTTCCGCAAACATCCTATTGGCTTGGTGCGGCGAATGAAATGGATTCGGTTAAGACATTCTTAATCATCCTTAATCATCGTTAACAGCCGCGGCCTGTAACGCCTTGCGGATGCTCAAAATAAGCGGCTTCGCGGTTCAATCGTGGCGGGTTTTCGACAAAATCGCGGCAAACCGGAGACCTGTACGCGAAACGTTCCATTAACCAATTCCATGGTTGGCTGCGCGAAAGTCGCAGCCGGATCGCCCGGTCGCCGGATATCTGGGCCATCACTATATGCCGCTTCACGTCGAACGGGTTCACTGGATGCCATCGCCACCGCTTGTTCCCGATGATGGCCCGATCGATCTCGCCCACCTGCAACGCATGACGCTTGGCGACAGCAGCCTGGAGCACGAGGTGCTGGCGATGTTTGCCGCCCAGGCCGCTGGCCTGATGGACAACCTCGTCAAATTGCCCCCCGACGTCGCTGAACTCGCGCATACGCTGAAGGGTTCGGCGCGCGCGATCGGTGCGTTCCGGGTGGCGGACGCTGCCGAATGGCTGGAAACCGCGGTTCGGGATCACAGCGATGCGGCGAAGGCCCTGATGGTGCTCAACGACGCGGTCGCCGAGGCGCGCTCCGCGATCGACCGCATCCTGAACCGGTCCTGATCCCCTTAATCCGGATGACGGTTTTGCGGCGGAGCGCTGGCGCGATCCGGATCGACCCGTTATAGGACAGCCGGTATCTTCCTTCCCGGCAGCGCGAGCATCATGGCCAAGATAAACTTTGTCGATCATTCCGGCGAAACCCGCAGCATTGACGCCGAGACCGGCTCCACCGTGATGGAGGTGGCAATCCGCAACTCCATCCCCGGGATCGAGGCCGAATGCGGCGGCGCCTGTGCCTGCGCCACCTGCCACGTCTATGTCGATGAAGCCTGGCGCGAGAAGGTCGGCGCGCCCACGCCGATGGAAGAGGACATGCTGGATTTCGGCTACGACGTTCGTCCGAATTCGCGGCTGTCGTGCCAGATCAAGGTCACTGACGCGCTCGACGGCCTCGTGGTCATGACGCCGGAACGGCAGGCCTGATCGACGGGCGGTTGACGGGCCTTACGCGGCCCTCAGCTCAGTACGCATTCGGCCGCCGGCTAACATCGTTTCCATGGCGCGCACGTTGGCGCGCGCACGTTTGCTCCCAACTGGCAACATTGGGGCGGAGCGGGCTAGCCCGCAGCGGTTCCGCGCCGCAGCCAGCGCTGGAAATTGGCGATCAGCTCGGCGGTCAGCGGCGTCGGCTTGCGGGTGGTGTCATCGACCAGCACCGTTGTGGCATCGGCGGACGCGATGCACTTGCCAGCGGAAAAAACCACCTGCTCGAAAGTGACCGAGGTGTTGCCGAGACGGGAGACGCCGAGCCCGAGTTCGATGGTGCCCGGCCAGTGCAGCTCGGCGCGGAAGTGGATGTCGAGGCGCACCAGCACCCAGCCCAGTCCGGGCGGCATCAGGCCGAAAGAGCGGTCCTTCACCAGCGTGACGCGGCCGGTTTCGAAGTAGCTTGCATAGACCGCATTGTTGACGTGCTGGTTCGGATCGAGATCGGCGAAGCGCACATTGTCGGTGAGACGATACGGAAAATCCTCGAGCTGCGGCAGGGATGCGCGGGCAGGTGCGTTCACGAATGGGTCTCCAGCATTTGGATGATGTTACAGCGCAGTTGCAGCACGCGGGCAAGGGGCCTGTCCTCTCCGCTATTTATGGCTTTCCTCCCTCGGTGGCGTTGGTTAGACAGATTGGCCGGACGGCGCCGGGAATGCCAAACCTTTGGGCTGGTTCAACCGAGAAGAAACGACGATGAGCGAAGCGATCAAGACCGACGTGCTGATTATCGGCGCTGGCCCCTGCGGGTTGTTCGCCGTCTTCGAGCTTGGCCTGCTCGACATGAAGGTGCATCTCGTCGACATCCTCGACAAGCTGGGCGGGCAGTGCGCCGAGCTCTATCCGGAAAAACCGATCTACGACATTCCGGCGATTCCGTTCGTCACCGGGCAGGGCCTCACCGACGCGCTGCTGGAGCAGATCAAGCCGTTCAGCCCGACCTTTCATCTCAACGAAATGGTCGAGACCATCGAGAAGATCGGCGATCCGCTGTTTCGCGTCACCACCGACGCCGGGCAGGTGTTCGAATGCAAGGTGGTGGTGATCTCGGCCGGCGGCGGATCGTTCCAGCCGAAGCGGCCGCCGGTGCCGGGCATCGAAGCCTATGAAGGCACCTCGGTGTTCTACGCCGTGCGCAAGATGGAGCAGTTTCGCGACAAGGATCTGCTGATCGTCGGCGGCGGCGATTCCGCGCTGGACTGGACGCTCAACCTGCATCCGATCGCAAAGCGCGTCACGCTGCTGCACCGGCGCGACGATTTTCGCGCAGCGCCGCACAGCGTCGAGCAGATGCGCGCGCTGGTCGCATCGGGACAAATGGATCTCAAGATCGGTCAGGTCACCGGCCTCGAAGGCGAGAACGGCAAATTGTCCGGCGCCATGGTCAAGGGCAGCGACAACGAGACCAGCAGGATCGACTGCAATACCATCTTGCCGTTCTTCGGCCTGACCATGAAGCTCGGACCCGTCGCGAACTGGGGCGTCAAGCTCGAGAATAATCTGGTGCCGGTGGAGACTGCATCGTTCGAGACCGACGTGCCCGGCATTTTCGCGATCGGCGATATCAACACCTATCCCGGCAAGCTGAAGTTGATTCTGTGTGGTTTCCACGAGGGCGCGCTGATGGCGCAGAAGGCGCATCGCTACGTCTATCCGGACAAGCGGCTGGTGTTTCAATACACCACGTCGTCGTCAAGCCTGCAGAAGAAGCTTGGGGTCAACTAGATCGGCGCATTTGCCTGCGCGATCCTTCATATGACGGGCGAAAGCCTTTGTGGGGAACCTGTCCGCCGCCAGCGATGGGCTGGCTTGTGACAAAGCTGTGGCAGGTGTCACGATCAGAAATATTGCCGGTGATGAGAAATCTTGCAAAAGCCATCAAGCGGCGGCACTCTGCGCCTCGCGAACAGTTGATTGACCGTGCAGGCGCATGGATCGCAGCTGAAATTTCGGGGATGACGATGGTACGAATTCGATCCCAACGACAATTGACGATGGTGATCGCGTCGGGTCTTGCTGCGTTCGCGATGTTTGCTACTCCGCTCAAGGCGGCAGAGCCGACCGCGGCGGGCCTCTGGCAGAAGGTCGAGAAGGGCAAGCCGGTGGTCTGGGTGCTGGTGCTCGATCGCGGCGGCATCTTCGAAGGTGCGATCGCGAAGACCTTCCCCGATCCCGACGACAAGCCGGGCGATGACATTTGCAGCAAATGCGTTGACGACCGCAAGAATGCGCCGGTGCTCGGCATCTCCTTTATCCGCGACATGAAGCAGGATGGATTGAAATACGAGAACGGCAACATCCTCGATCCGCGCGACGGCAAGGTCTACAAGGCCAAGATGAGCGTCAGCGCCGACGGCCGTGCGCTCACGGTGCGCGGCTATTGGGGCATCGCGCTGCTCGGCAAGGACGAGACCTGGTACCGGCTGCCCGACACCGAGATGGCGTCGCTCGATCCGACCGTGGTCGCGAAATATCTGCCGACACTGGCTGCGGCAACGACCAAGCCGGCGCCCGTGGCCCCGGCGCCGATCAAGCCGACCGTGGCCGTCGCGAAGAAGACCCCGCCGGTCGCGCATTAGAAGAATCTGATCTGCTTCGGCTGAGTTTCCGAGCGGCGGCAACGCAAGCGCGCTTTCGCCCTGTTTGCGGGGGCGACTAAGTCAGTACGCGCGGCACAGCTCGTTGTATTTCACGGACCAAACCTGAACAACGCCCGCCCTTACGGTCGCAGCTGCACCGGCTGCCCGAGCGGCTCGCTGGTCACTTCCGCTTCGGCGCCGAGACGGAGCACGGCGGCGGCGGCCGGCACGGCCGCATCGGCCATCGCGGCGTGACCTTCGGCAGTGGGATGGATGGCGCCGCCATAGACCGCCGACAGCACGCCCCAGGTGGCATCGTGGATGTCGGACGGCTGCACCGCCGCCGACATGCCCTGCGGATAGGTCATCGCCGCGAAGTAGCTGTCATTGGCGTCGCGGATCCAGCGGCCACGCGGCAGGTAGGCGCGGAATTCGCTGGCGCCGCGGCCGCACAGCATCGGCTGCGCGGAGGCCGCGACGATGTCGGGGTCGAAGCTCTCGCCCTTGGCAGAGAAACAGGCGCGATCGAATTCCGGATCCGACGACGCCCGCGCGCAAAAACCGTGATTGGCGAAGGTGGACTGATGCGCATCGACATAGGTCATGCGGTCGGCCTCGGGATTGCGGCACAGGATGCCGCCCTGGCACAGCGCGATGGCTTTCAGCTGCGGCAGGAATTCGCTCTCGACGAAATTGGCGACATTGGCAAGCCGCCGCGGGTCGGCATTGAACGACGGATGCACGTCGAAGCCGGCGGGACCGCCGGGGCAGGGCGCGCCGTTGGCGAAGGTCGGATTGGCATAGGCTGTGAAGATCACGCGCGACAGGTCGCCGCCGAGCAGTGGCTTCAGCGCCTCGCGCAGCTTGCCGAAGCCGGCCGGCAGGTCGCGCGCCAGCGCCGCGCGGGAATCATCCACCGATCCCAGAATGCCGCCGCGCTTGAACAGTGCGCGCTCGGTACCGTTATCGACGATGACATCGGCGACGAGGCCTGAGAAGTTGATGTCGTTGGCGCCGATCGAGAGCAGTACGAGGTCGAGCTTGCGGGCCGGCTGGCGGCGCTTCGCCGCGGTCATCGCCTCGCGCAATTCCGCGAGCTGCGCGTTGACGCTGCCCTGGCAGTTCACCGCGGTCTTGGTGGAGAGGCATTCGCGTGCGCGCTGCGAGCCGAGCAGGCCGTCGGCGATGGTCGCGCCGGAGCAGGCCAGCGGCAGATAGGTCACGGCGATGTGCGGATATTGCACGGCCAGCGCCAGCGCGGTGCGGGTCTGGTAGCTGTACAGCGAGCGATGGCACGCCGAACTCAGCCACAGCGCGCTCTGGCGCTGCCAGGCCTGCAGCGACTCATAGGAATCACAGGAGCGGCCGCCCTTGAAGCCGGCGCGGCTCGGCCGATAGAACTGGTCGGTCGCGCCACCCAGATAGGAGCGGAAGCAGAAGCCGTCGTCGGACAGCGCGACCGGACGATCCGGGTTGCCTTCGCCCGATGCGATGGAATCGCCGAGTCCGGCAATCAGCACGTCGCGCACCATGATGTCGGTGCTGATGCGTTGCGGCACCTCGGCGCCGCTGGTGACATCGACGATGGCGACGGTGCGCTTGCCGTAGATCGCGCGGAAATTGACCGGCTCGGCGCAGTCCAGGTTCGATTGCCTGAGGCCGTCGCCGTCGTCGAAGGTCCAGGCGCAGACGGCGCCAACCGGAATTTCGCCGGTGAGACGCACTGTGACCGGATGCTCGGTCGGGGTCAGGTAGCTTTCCTTGACGCTGTCGCGGGTACAGGGCTCGCTGACCTTGCCGGCGAGATCGATGCACAGCCGGTTGACGGTGTTGCGCGCCCAGCCGCGGCCATCGCTTTGAACTTCGAGCGCCTGCTCGGAGGCGAGAACGCTGCGATTGCGCAACGTGTCGGCATGAAGCTGGAAGTCGCGCTCCTCGCGAAACAGCCGAAACCGGTTGCGGACTTCCCAGGAAATCTGCATCGGTCCGGTGGCCGCAGCCTGCGCCGCCGCCCAGTCGATCGGCAAGGCGCCGAACGCTCCGAGCAGCAGAGCGAAGCGGATGATGAGCGTGCGTTTGATGCGAATTGTGGTCATGGCGTGTTGAACGTCACCGATGGGGCGGAAGTAAGAGGGGCTCACCATATTCCGGTGCGCCACGTGGCCGTAGCGCTCAGCCTTTTGCCTGCCGCTTCACCGGCTGCACTACCGCGGGTGTCGGGACGGCGGCGTGCTGCTCGGCCTCCTCCTCCTCGGCGGCGCGGCGCCGCTGCCAGGGCTGGACCACATTGAGCCAGAGTTCGCGGATGCCCATGATGGCGATGGCGACGGCGAACGGGATCAGGAAATACAGGATCCGGAACATCACCAGCGTCGCCACCATCTGCTCCCGGCCGAACTGCGGCAGCGCCACCAGCATCGCGGCGTCGAACACGCCAAGGCTGCCCGGCGCATGGCTGGCGAAGCCGAGCAAGGTGGCGAGGATGAACACCACCGCCAGCGAGACGAAATCGATGCCGGGGTCGTTGGGCACCAGCAGATACATCGCCAGCGCGCAGAAGCCGAGATCGACCACGCCGATCAGGATCTGCAGCAGCGTCAGCCGCGCCGACGGCAGCACCACCTTCCAGCCGTTCTGGCCGAGTTCGCGGCGGTTCTTGCCGACCGACAGCCAGACCAGATAGGCGACGATGCCGGCGAAGCCGGCGAGGCCGATCAGCCGGTTGATGGCATCCGGCAGCAGATCCATCGCCGAAGCGGCCTGCGGATGCCACATCATGCCGAGGCCGAGCACGAAGGTGTTGCCGAGCCAGAACGTCAGTCCGGAGATGAAGCAGATCTTCGCGACATCGATGGCGGTCAGGCCATAATCCGAATAGATCCGGAACCGGATCGCGCCGCCGGTGAACACGGTGGCGCCGATGTTATGGCCGATGGTGTAGCTGGTGAAGGACGACAGCGCCGCGATGCGATAGGGAATGTGCGGCTTGCCGATAGTTCGCAACGCGAAGTAATCGTAGAATGTCAGCGTGCCGAACGCGCCCAGCACGCACAGCGCCGCTAGCGCAATCTGCATGGACGACTTCTCGGCCATCGCCGACAGGATGACGCCGGCATCGACACCCTTGAGGGTGCGGACCAGATGCGTGATCGCCAGTGCGATGATCAGGACGCTTGCCGCGACACCGAGCCGTTTCCAGCCGATGCGATGCTTGAAGCCTTGCCCCAGCGCGGTCAGCAATCGTTGCATTCGTCCTCCCGGCGGAGCGCGAACAGGTGGAAAGCCGATCGAGGCGATAGACGGCAAGCGGCGACCAATTCACTCATACGCGAAGTTTACTCATCAGCTTAAACCCTTACGGCAAAAACGGCGCGTTGTGCAGCCCTTGACAACGCCAGTGTTAACGCCGTGTCAGGCGGTCGTCCAACGCCGGTGACTGGCAGCCGACGCCCACGATCAATCGATGTAATCGAACGCCATGTCCCATATAGGGCGGAACGGCCAATGTTCCATGCTGCAAAAGCGTCTGTTCCAGGAACATAGATGGACGGTCCCGGTTAGTGAAATACCGCAACCGAACGAGACAATGCGCCGCAGTAAAGGCGTTGTCCGTTCCAGAAAACGGGGTTGGAACGATGGGACTGTTCACAAAAGACATCAAGACCATGGACGATCTGTTCGTGCACCAGCTGCAGGACATCTATTACGCCGAGAAACAACTGGTGAAGGCGCTGCCGAAGATGGCGGACAAGGCCACCGATCCGATGCTCAAGCAGGGTTTTCTGACGCACCTCGAGGAGACCCGGGTGCACGTCCAGCGGCTCGAGCAGGTATTCGAGATGCACGGCGCCGAGGTCAAGGCCATCGACTGCCCGGCAATCGACGGCATCATCGAGGAAGCCGACGAGACCGCTGGCGAAGTCGATGACAAGGCGGTTCTCGATGCCGCACTGATCAACGCCGCGCAGGCCGCCGAGCATTACGAGATCGGGCGTTATGGCAGCCTGATCGCCTGGGCGCGCCAGCTCGGCCGCAACGACTGCGCCGCCGTGCTGCAGAAGACGCTGGACGAGGAAAAGACCACGGACAGGAAGCTGACCTCGCTGGCCGAAGGCAGGATCAACATGCGCGCCGCGAGCTAACGCAGGCCGCAACCGTTGAGGCAAAAAGTCCCGCGGGCGAAGGCTCGCGGGATTTTTGTTGTTTTGGGGATCACGCCTTGCGCAGCGCGAAATGCGCACCGCAAAATGCCATCACCCCGCCGAGGCACAGGGCGGCGAGACCGGCGACCACACCGGAGACGGTCGGGATCGGGCTTGGTGCGGAGGCGGCCTGGCCGGCGCCGGCCAGCACCAGAACGCCGACCGCGATGAGAAACTGACGCATCCGCTGCGGGATACGGCCGGACGCCGCGCTGTGCATCAATGTCGCCGTGACATAGCCGCCGACAAAGGCCATCGCGGCGATCAGCCACCATGCGATGGCGGCGCCAGCCGGCATGAAGTCGCTGACGTCGGTGCGCCACAACCCGCCGAGATCGAGCCCGAAACGCTGGCCGAGCATGTGCACTGCCAGCGCCAGCAGCACTCCGGAAATCATCGCGCCGGCAAGGATCAGGCGGCGCGGAAAATAGGTCGTCTCGGCCATGGTCGTCCATCGGCGCGGAGCGCATCGCGCACCCTTGCGCCTGCGTCCGTCTCCGTGGCTTGTAAGGGACATCCGGGCGCCCGCGCAAGCAAACGCCCGCCGGGTTGTCGTCGTCCATGGGGCAGGCTGGCTTGTTCAAGGCATTCTTCAGGGCCCGGGGTGAAATGACGGCCGCAGTGGATGCTGCTGCGCCGGGGCATTCCTATGCCTACAAGGCGTCGCTGATCGGTGCAGCGCACCGGTTCGAACTGACCGACGACGGCCTGTCGTGGCGCACCGGGCGCAGGTCCGGGCTGTGGCGCTATGCGGATATCGCGGCGATCCGGCTGTCATACCGGCCGATGGGCATGCAGAACAGGCGGTTTCGCGCCGACATCGACCATGCCGACGGCCGCCACATCGCGATCATGTCCACCTCCAAGCAGACCGTGGCGCTGATGCAGCCGCAGGCGGGCTATGCCGCGTTCATCCTGCAATTGCACCGCCAGTTGGCGGCGGCGGGCAGCACGGCATCGCTGAGCGGCGGGCTGCGGCCAGCGATTTATACGGCCGTCGTGGTCGCGCTGGCGCTGGTCGGCGTCGCGATGGCGGCGCTGCTGCTGCGCGCGCTCGTCACCGGCGAATTTGCCGGCGCCGTGTTCATCGTCGGCTTCGGCGCGCTGTTCGGCTGGCAGATCGGCGGCTTCATCCGCCGCAACAAGCCGCGCAACTATACATTTGATAACGTACCGGAACCGTTGCTGCCATGACGTTTTCTAGTTCTCTTCTCTCACAAGAGAGAAGGAAGAAAGAACTCACGGCCTTACCACCAGCACCGAACATTTTGCGTAGCGCACCACATGGCCGGCGTTGGAGCCGAGAAAATAGGTGCGCATCGCCGGACGGTGCGAGGTCATCACGATCAGGTCGGCCTTGATCGCGGTGGCCTCTTCGAGAATCTCGTGATAGATGCCGCCCTGTCGCACCACGCTCGATATTTTGGCGGCCTCGATGCCGCATTCGCGGGCGATGAGGGCCAGCGCTTCCTCGGACGACACGCGCTGTTGGGAATCGAAATCCGCCGGGACATATTCCGCCAGCATCACCGGCGTCATCGGCAGCACGTTCAGCAGCCGCACCGTGCCGCCGAAGGTTTGCGACAACGTCGCCGCGGCGGCGATGGCGGGCTTTGCCAATCCGGTTTCGGAAAGGTCGATCGGGACGAGAATGGATTTGTACATCTGCGCCTCCCTTGTGCCGGAGTGTAGCACGTTTGGCGGAGATGCGGTGGCGTCTATTCGTGGGCGCTCTTCAGCAGTTTCGGGCTGACGAACTGCACCAGCTTGCCGCCGCGGAAGGCGACGTCGTTCCAGTCCTTGGTGGCAAAGTCGATCGCGACGATGCTGCCGGTAGGCAGGTTGCCGGCGATGGCCTTCCGGCCCTCGGCGTCGCCGCCGCCGATCAGGCCGAGCGCGAGTTCGTGCAGGCCGGGATTGTGGCCGACGATCATCAGCCGCCGCGGATCCTCGCCGGCGGCGGCGCGGATCACCGACAGCAGTTCGCCGGGGCCGGCGCCATACAACTCCTCGAGATGCGCCACCAGCGGGTGCGGTTTTGCCTTGCCCATTTCGTCGGCGACGAGGTCCCAGGTCTGCCTGGCCCGGACGGCGGTGGAGACGCAGACCAGATCGGGCAGCGGCGGATGCCGGTTCAGCCAGGCGCCCATGGTGGCGGCGTCGTTCCGGCCGCGCTGGTCGAGCCGGCGGTCGATATCCTTGCCGCTGGGCGCGTGATTCTCGGTCTTGGCGTGACGCAGCAGCAGCAGACGGCGCATGGCGATCTCAATTGGAGGGAAGAGCAGGCGGCGCAGCTACGCCGGTCAGATCTGCGGATTAATGGAGATGGAAGGTGAGGACAAGGTGACAAGCGGCGACCGGGTCCGTAAGAAAACGCCATGACCGCAGCTCCCACAACCGCGACAGACGGGCCTGACCCCGTGGCCCTGCCAGAGCGTTCGCGGCTGACCTCCAGTTTCGATGCCGATGTCTGCGTGGTCGGGGCGGGATTGGCCGGGCTGACCATCGCGCTGGAAGCTGCCAAGCGGGGCGCCAGCGTCGCGGTGCTGGAAGGTCGCCATGTCGGCTGGAATGCGTCCGGCAACCAGATCGGCGCGGTGACGCCGGGTTTTGGGCTGCCGCTCGACGACCTGATCGCGCGGGTCGGGCTGGAAGACGCCCGCGAGTTGTGGGCGCTGTCGCAGCAGGGCGCCGAGTATGTGCGGGCCAACGCCACCGAAGAGCGGATGCCTGGCATCGCGCTTAGCGAAGGCGCGCTGGAAGTCTCCAACGTCGATGTCGGCGACCGGCTGATCGCCCGGCTGCAGATGCTCGGCGAGGATTTCGATACCGAGGTCGAAGGCTGGCAGATCGACCGCGTCCGCGACGTGCTCAAGACCAGGCGTTACTTCCACGGCGTCTATTATCCCAGGGCGTTCCAGATCGACGGTCGCAAATATCTTCATGGCCTCGCGGCGTTGGCAAGGCAGGCGGGGGTGCGGATTTTCGAGGATACCCCGGCGGTCAGCTTCGATGCCGCCGGCATCCGCAAGCGCATCGTGACGCCGTCGGCGGGACTGCGGGCGTCGCATATCGTGCTGGCCGGCAACATTCACCTCGGTGCGCCCGCGCTGCGGCTGTCGCAAACCCTGCTGCCGGTGTGGCGCTACGCGGCGGTGACGGAGCCGCTCGGCGAACGGCTGGCCGAGGCGATGACATTCCAGGGCTCGGTGACCGACACCGACGGCATCGACCATTTCCGCGTCGTCGAGGGCGATCGGCTGATGTGGTCGAGCCCGGAGACCACCTGGGCGGCGCGGCCGCAGCGTTACGCCGGCGCCATCGCGCGGCGCATTCGCACCGTCTTCCCGACGCTCGGCAAGGTCGCCATATCAGAGACATTCGGCGGCGCAGTCGGACAGACCGTGCACGGCATGCCGCAGGTCGGCCAGATCCGCCCCGGCCTTTGGGTCGCCAGCGGCTTCGGCCGGCAGGGCCTCAACACCACGGCCATGGCCGGGCAATTGATCGCCACCGGCATGCTGGACGGCGACGAACGCTGGCGGCTGTTCTCGCCGTTCGAACTGGTCTGGGCCGGTGGCCGCACCGGCCGCATCGCCGGCCATGCCATCAGCCTCTGGGACCGGCAGAGTTCGGCGGTTGCGGGTGCGCTGGCGAGATATCGCGAAGGCGCCAAGGCGCGGGAGCAGGTCCGCGAGATCAGGCTGGCGGAAGCCAACCGCCAGGCGGGGACGCGCGGGCCAA
Organism: Nitrobacteraceae bacterium AZCC 2146; assembly: GCA_036924855.1. NCBI lineage: Bacteria > Pseudomonadati > Pseudomonadota > Alphaproteobacteria > Hyphomicrobiales > Nitrobacteraceae > Nitrobacteraceae bacterium AZCC 2146. The sequence goes on along the minus strand of JBAGRP010000001.1, from coordinate 2,264,698 downwards.
GGCCGCCATGGCGGTCAACTGGCGGCGAGAGCTCCGGCGGTTGAGGCAGGCTTCTCGCAGGAAAGTGAGAAAAATACTCTCGCAACTGTGTAACTTCCGCCCCGTCCGCCCGTATTTGGTCTGAAGCCGCCTGCTTTTGCCTCGCAAGGAGACCATTATTATGATCGACCGCCGATTTTTGCTCGCCTCCGTCGCAGGCCTGGCCGCGCTGCTGTCGTTCAAGTGGCTGCGCGTGACGCCGGCCGAAGCCGCCGCCGAGAAGTTCGAGATCGAGAAGACCGATGCGGAGTGGCGCAAGCAGCTGACGCCGCAGCAGTACGAGATCCTGCGCAAGGAAGGGACCGAGCGGCCGGGATCGAGCCCGCTGCTGAAGGAGCATCGCAAGGGCATCTTCGCCTGCGCCGGCTGTGACAATCCGCTGTTCTCGTCCGAGACCAAATTCGAAAGCGGCACCGGCTGGCCGAGCTTCTACCAGCCGCTGGCGAACGCCGTCGGCGAGCGCAAGGATTCGACGTTCGGCATGACCCGGACCGAGATCCACTGCCGCCGCTGCGGCGGCCATCTCGGCCACGTCTTCGACGACGGCCCGAAGCCCACCGGCCTGCGCTACTGCATGGACGGTTTTGCGATGGTGTTTAAGCCCGCGACGCCGTCGGCAAGTTAGCCGACGACGTCACGCAGACTTAGTCCAGCTTCGGCGCGACCCGCGCGCGCATGAAGGCCATGTACTCGGCTTCCGAGGTTTCGCGTCGGGCAGCGACCCACGGCTTGATGTTCTCGGTGGCGACATAGCGCAACTGATCAGTGCCATCGGTCGCCGCGGTGAAGATCGCCTCGGCGACGTCTTCGCTCGTGGCACCGGCACGCGAGGCGCGCAAGCCCTCGAAGGCCGCGTGGATCGCAGTGACGAACGGAGTGTAGTCGGACAAAGGCTCGGCTTTGCCGGCTTCTTCTCCGCTGCGCCGGACGAAATTGGTGCTTACGACGCCGCCTGGCTCGACGATCTTCACACTTATGCCCAGACCGGCTAGTTCGTAGGCCAACGACTCCGAGAAGCCTTCCAGCGCGAATTTCGAGGCGTTGTAGAGCGAAGTCATTGGCAGTGCGTAGACACCGCCACCTGAGCTGATGTTGACGATGATGCCGGACTTGTTGCCGCGGAAGTGCGGCAGCAGCGCGCGGGTCACATCCATCACACCGAACACGTTGACATCGAACTGCTCCTGAATTTTGTCGCGGGCAGTCGCTTCGAACACGCCGAACAGACCGAAGCCGGCATTGTTGACCAGCGCATCGATGCGGCCGAAGCGGGCGATGCCCGCGGCGATCGCGGCATCGATGCTGGTCTGGTCCTGCACGTCGAGCCTGACCACCAGCACATTGCCAAGGGTTGCGAGAGCCGCGCCAGCCCCGGGCTTGCGCATGGTGGCGACCACGTTCCAGCCGCGGGCGGCGAACAATTTGACGGTGGCTTCGCCGAATCCGGTGGAACAGCCGGTGATGAGAACGGTGCGGGTCATGGGGCACTCCTGTTGAACCGCTGATGTAATGACGCCGGATTGATGCGATAATTGGTTCAAAGCTGCACATAGTCATGAATGGTTTTGCACAATGGCTGGTCTCGCCCTGAACGAGTTGAACGCCTTGATCGCGGTGGCGGCGCATCGCAGCTTTCGCGCCGCCGCGGCTGAACTCGGCGTTTCGCCGTCGTCGCTGAGCCATGCCGTGGCCAGCATTGAGCGGCAGCTCGGCGTGCGGCTGTTCAACCGCACCACCCGGAGCGTTTCGCTGACCGAAGCCGGCGAGGGCTTTCTGGACCGGGTGCGGCCGGCGCTGCGGGACATCGCCGACGCCGTCGAGGCTGTGAACCGGTTTCGCGATACGCCCGCCGGGCTGTTGCGGTTGAACGCCTCGGAGGCCGCCGCCGAGCGGGTGTTGCCGATCGTGCTCAGCTTCATGGCGGCCTATCCCGACATGCGGGTGGATATGATCAGCGAGGGCCGGATGGTTGACATCGTCGCCGGCGGCTTTGATGCCGGCCTGCGCCACGCCGAGGCGGTGCCCCAGGACATGATCTCGCTGTCGCTGGGGATCGAGGAGGCGCGCATCGTGGTCGGTACGCCCGGTTATTTCGCGGCCCGCGGCGTGCCGCGCGCGCCGGCCGATCTGTTCAGCCACGCGTGCCTGCATGCGCGAATGCCGAGCGGCGCGGTCCGGTACTGGGAGTTTGAGCGAAACGGCGAGGAGATTCAGATCAATCCGCCGGGCCGCCTGATGCTGGGAAGCCCTGATCTAACGCTGCTCGCGGCAAAAGCGGGCGCCGGCGTCGCCTATGTCAGCCAGCGATCGGCGGCCGACGATCTTGCGGCGGGGCGCCTCACGCAGGTCCTGAATGATTGGACGCCGCCATTCCCGGGAGTCTGTCTGTACTACCCACGCCAGCGCCTGCCATCGGCCGGTTTGCGGGCCTTCATTGATCATTTCCAGGTGGCCCGGAAGGGCTGACTCCGGCACCTCGCGGACGTGCTGTCCCGGCAATTATTACCCTGCTAGGCAATTGTGCCCCGGTCTTTGGATCGGGTTTTTTCTTTAGATCATTGAAATATCAAATCTATTTCTCTTGGCACGGGGCTTGCGACATCTCCTCCGACAGCGGCCGTGATTTTGGCAAACACCGGCAGGCCGCCCGGATCGAAGTTGGAGACGATGTAATGGGTATTTTCGGCGCTCTCACCACGTCCGTCGCAGGCCTGCAGGCGAATTCCTACGCCCTGGAAAACATTTCCGGCAACATCGCGAACTCGCAGACGACCGCCTTCAAGCGGATCGATACCAGCTTCATGGATCTCATTCCCCAAACCGGCAACAACTCGCAGCTGGCCGGCAGCGTCACGGCGGGATCGCGCAGCACCAACACCATCGCAGGCTCGGTGCAGTCGGCCGCGGTATCGACCTACATGGCGATCAACGGCGACGGTTTTTTCGCCGTGCAAAAACCCGCCAGCGTCTCCGACAGCACGCCGGTGTTCGACGGCGTCGATCGCTACACCCGCCGCGGCGACTTCTCGCTCGACAAGAACGGCTACCTCGTCAACGGCGCCGGTTACTTTCTGGAGGGCGTCAAGATCGATCCGACCACCGGCAATCCGGCCGGCAGCGTGCCGCAGATCATGCGCTTCCAGAACGATTTCCTGCCCTCGCAGGCGACCACCAAGATTGACTATCGCGCCAATCTCGCCAGCTATCCGCTGACTACCAAGCACAATACCGCCGTGCCCGGATCGGAATTGCTGCGGTCGGCCGACTTCGTGTCCAATCCGCGCCCGCTGGGAACCCCGGCGACGGCGTTCGGCAACACCGCCGTCACCGGCAATGCGCGGACCAATTTCCAGACCCCGGCCGTCGCCATCACCGCGGCCACCAATCTGCTGAGCGCGTCAGGAACCGACTCGCTGCCGGCCGGCTTCGTGGCCGGCGATACGATGACTCTCACGCTCACCAATGCGGGCGTTACGACCACCAAGACGATCTCGTTTTACAACGGCGGCGCGGCGCCCGCGCCGGTCGCCGGCACGACCTTTATCGACCTCTCGGCCGCGGGCTCAACGGTGGGCAGCCTGCTCTCGACGATCGATGGCCTCACCGGCGCTACGCCAGCTTCGAGCATATCGGCGACTGGCGCGATCACGCTGAACAGCGGCGTTACCAACGATATCTCGCTCGTTTCCTCGAACGCGAGCGCATTCGGTTCGCTTGGCTTCTCCGGCACGGTAACGGCGCTGCGCACCGGCGGCGGCACGGCAGGTACCGGCGTGGTGATCGGCAGCGACAACCAGACCTTCCTCGACGAATCCATCAGCGGCGGTGCCGCCACCGCCTATGACGGCAACGGCGCGCCGGTGAGTTTGCAGTTCCGCTGGGCGAAAGTCGCTTCGGCCACGCAGGGAGGGACAGATACCTGGAATCTGTTCTATCAGACCAATCCGTCAGCCACCGGCTCCGCGGTCGCCTGGCAAAATGTCGGCACTGATTTCAAGTTCGGATCGAATGGCCAGATGCAGCCGGTGATCGGTCAGATCACCCTGAGCGGCCTGACCGTGAGCGGCGTCAGTCTCGGCAACGTCACCATGGCATTCGGCACCGGCGGCCTCACCCAGTTCGCCGACACCAACGGCAATGCCCAGGTCAACCAGCTGCAGCAGGACGGCTTCGCCGCCGGCCAGCTGAAGAGCGTTTCGGTCAGCAATGAAGGCCGCGTCGTCGGCAGCTATTCCAACGGCCGCAATATCGATCTCGCAGAAGTCAGCGTCGCGACCTTCAACGGTGCAGACTTCCTGAAGCGCATCGATGGCGGCGCGTTCGAAGTCACCAACGAATCCGGCGCGGCGCTGTTCGGCAAGGGCGGCAGCATCTCCGGTGCTTCGCTGGAATCGTCGAACACCGACATCGCCAACGAATTCACCAAGCTGATCGTCACCCAGCAGGCCTATTCGGCCAACACCAAGGTGATCACGACGGCGAATACGATGGTGCAGGATCTGCTGAACGTGATGCGATAATCCGCGCGGCATTTGCCCGCGGTGGTCTTCGAGAGCGGTAGTTTGTCATGAGTCTCAACGACGCACTCTCCATTGCGATGTCCGGCCTGCGCGCCAACCAGGCCGCGATGGCGCTGGTCTCGTCGAACGTAGCCAACGCGGAAACGCCTGGCTACGTCAGAAAGTCGATCGACCAGGTCACCACCAACTCCGGCTCCTACGGCACCAATGTCGCGGTCGTCGGCGTCAACCGCGAACTCGATCAATACATCCAGGCGCAGCTGCGCACGGAAACTTCCGGCGCCGGCTATGCGTCGTTGAAATCAAGCTTCCTGCAGCAGGTGCAGAGCCTTTACGGCGATCCGGGTTCGGTCGGCACGCTCGAAGATGCGTTCAACAGCCTGACCACGGCGGTGCAGGCGCTATCCACCAGCGCTGACAGCCAGTCGGCGCGGATCGGCGTGGTCAATGCGGCGTCGGTGCTGGCGCAGCAACTCAATTCGATGACGCAGGGCATCCAGACGCTGCGCGGCGCCGCCGAGAACGGCATCAACGACTCCGTCAACACTGCCAACGGTCTGATGCAGCGGATCGCGACGATCAATAATCAGCTGGCGGCCAACCCGAACGGCGGCACATCGACCGATTCGTCCACCGCAGCATTGCTCGACCAGCGCGACCAGTACGTCACGCAGCTGTCCGAGCTGATGGACATCCGCGTCACGACCAACGGCGCCAACCAGATTACCGTTTTCACCGGTTCCGGCGTACAGCTTGTGGGTAACGAAGCTGCCACGCTGTCGTTCAATGCGCAGGGAACGGTGACGCCGAACACGGTGTGGGATTCCAACGCGTCGAAGAGCGCCCTCGGTTCGGTCACTGTCTCGTTTGCCAATGGCGGATCGATCGACCTGACGGCCAGCGGCGCGATCAAGTCGGGCAAGATCGCCGCCTATACCGAGCTGCGCGACAAGACGCTGGTCGAGGCGCAGAACCAGCTCGACCAGTTCGCGGCTTCCGTCTCGAGCGCGCTGTCCGACAAGACGACGACGGGTACGGTGGCACAGACGACGCCTGGCGTGCAGGCGGCTACTCTCGATGTTTCCGCGATGCAATCCGGCAATGTCATGCATCTCACCTATACGGATGCCAGCAATGTCCAGCATCAGATCTCGATCATGCGCGTCGACGATCCCAGCGTGCTGCCACTGTCGAACAGTGCAACGGCCGATCCGAACGATCAGGTATACGGCATCGATTTCTCGGGCAGCCCCGCCTCCGTTATCGCGCAGCTCAATACGGCGCTGAACGGAAATCTGCAATTTTCCGGCGCGTCTCTCTCCGCACTGAGCATTCAAAACAATCCCACCATGACCACGTTCACGGCAGCGTCGGTGACGACGACGGCACTGCCGACGTCGCTGACCAGCGGCAGCGCCGAGCTCTCGCTGTTTACCGACAATGGCTCTGCCTATACCGGTGCAGTCAGCGCCAGCGGTTCGCAGCTCACCGGCCTCGCCGGACGGCTCACCGTGAACGCCGGACTGATTTCCGATCCTTCGAAGCTCGTGACCTACAGCGCTTCGACGGCAGCCGGGGACACGACGCGTTCCGATTTCATCCTGAACCAGCTGAACAACGCAACCTTCACCTATTCGCCGCAGTCGGGCGTCGGCAGCGCCAGCGCGCCGTTCAAGGGCACGCTGCTGAGCTACATGCGGCAGTTCACAAGTCAGCAGGGCGCCAACGCCGATTCCGCGAAGCAGCTCGCCGATGGCCAGGGCGTCGTGCTCAACACGCTGCAGCAAAAAATGTCAACGACGTCGGGCGTCAACATCGACGACGAGATGGCACACCTGCTGTCGTTGCAAAACGCCTATTCGGCCAACGCCCGTGTGATGTCGACGGTCAACGACATGTACAAAACCCTGATGCAGGCATTCTGAGGCAGTCATGACAATCAGCGGCGTTAGCGGACGTACATCGTATATCGGATCCGGCATTCTCGACCTGCGCAATCAGCTCGATACGCTGACGCAGCAACTGTCGAGCGGCAAGATCTCCAACACCTATGCGGGGCAGGGCAGCGGTACCAGCCTCGCCATTGCATTGCGCTCGCAGCTCAGCGGCATCTCGGCCTATGCCGACACCGCGGTGAACCTCAACACGCGCATCGGCGTCGCCAACCTGTCGCTGCAGCGCCTGGTGGCGATCGGATCGGACGTGAAGGGTGCGGCAGTCAGTGCCGGCAGCACGCTCGACAATACCGGACAGACGGCCGGCCAGAAGACCGCGTCGCTCGGCTTCTTCGACTCGGTCGACATGCTCAACGCCAAGTCGGGTGATCGCTATCTGTTTTCAGGTCGTGCGACCGATACGCCGCCTGTTGCCGCGGCTGACGAGATCATGAACGGCCGCGGTGCACTGGTGGCGGGGCTGAAGCAGGTGATTGCCGAGCGCAAGACCGCCGATCTCGGTGTCAACCAGAATGGCCGCGTCGGCAGCGCTATCGGAACGCCCACCACGTCAGTCGCCATCACCGAGGAGGACGCGACGCCGGCGCCGCCGCTGCAGGCGCAGCCGTTCGGCATCAAGCTGACCGGCGTTTCGACGAGCATCGCCGGTGCGACGGTGACGCAGCCGGTGGATCTGCCGGCGACCGTTCCGCCGGCGCTGCCGGCAACGCCGGTGCAGAAATCGATGTCGGTCGATCTCGGCACGACCCTTCCTGCCGTCGGCGATCAGGTCAAGTTCACCTTCACGATGCCGGACGGCACCAGCGAAGACATCGTGATGACGGCGTCGGACAAGACGCCTCTGGCGGTCAACAGCTTTCTGATCGGCGCGGACACGACCGCGACAGCCGCCAACCTCAACACCGCGCTGACCAGTTCGCTCAAGGATCTCGCCAACGGTCCGATGGTCGCGGCGTCGGCGGTCGAAGCCGGCGACAACTTCTTCGACCAGCCGCCGCTGCGCGTTGGCACCACGCCGCTTGGTTCGGCCACCACGCTGGTGGCGGGCACGTCGGCGAATACGGTGATCTGGTACAACGGCGAGCAGGACACCGCGGCAAACGGCCCCGCGCGCGGTTCGGCGGTGTCGCAGATCGACACATCGATCACCGTGCAGTATGGCGCCCGTGCCGACGAGCAGGCGCTTCGCTCGCAGCTGCAGACGGTAGCGGTGTTCGCGGCGGTGACGACGTCGGCAACCGATCCCTACGCCAATGCGCAGATTGCCGCGCTGAACCAGCGCGTGGCCCAGAACCTCGCGACCATCCCGGGCACCCAGACCATCCAGGACATCCAGGCCGACTTCGCCGGCGCCCAGTCGTCGATCAAATCGACCACCGACCGGCAGACCCAGACCAAGGCGATGGCCCAGACGATGCTGGATTCCATCGAGGGCATCAACAACGACGAGGTCGCGACCAAGATCCTGGCGCTGCAGACCGCATTGCAGGCCTCCTACAAGACGACGTCGGATCTTTACCAGATGAGCCTGGTTAAGTTTCTCTGAAAGGTCGCGCGGTTCTTAACAACCACACGCGTTCAATAAGGCCGCGTTGGCATCGATCCATTCGCTGCCGTTACCTTCCAAGCCTTTGATAGCGATCAAAAAATCCCGGCTCTCGCGAGTCGGGATTTTTGTTGTTTGCGGCGGGTGTTGGGCCTGAATACACGCATAAAATGCATCCAACAACGTGTGTTCCCTTTACGGAATTTTAGATTCTGGAGTCCATGGTCCGTCTGTCGATCAAGAAGATCGCTGTTTAGTCTACCAGGAAGGTATCTAACATGTCCGGCATTACACTCTCGGCCTCCGTCCGTCAGAACTTGCTCTCGCTGCAGTCGACCGCGGACCTCCTCTCCACCACCCAGAGCCGTCTCTCCACCGGTAACAAGGTCAACTCAGCGCTCGACAATCCCACCAACTTCTTCACCGCCCAGGGATTGAACAACCGCTCCAGCGACATCAACAACCTGCTCGATGGTATCGGCAACGGCGTGCAAATCCTGCAGGCAGCCAACACCGGCATCACCTCGCTGCAGAAGCTGGTCGACTCCGCAAAGTCGATCGCCAACCAGGCGCTGCAGACCACCACCGGCTACTCGACCAAGTCGAACGTTTCGACGACCATTGCCGGCGCGACCGCTGACGACCTCCGTGGCACTTCCACCTTCTCCAGTGCTTCCGCAATCGGCAACGTCGTTTCCGACGGTACCGCTGGTGGTGCTTCGCCGATCACTGCCACCACCACCCTGGGCGGTGTTGCCGGTTCTCTCGTCGCCCCCGCTGCAACAAAGGCCGGTGACGGAACTGCTGCTTTCGCCAGCACTCTGTTGCTGACCGGTACGGGCGCTGCGACGGACTTGACTGCGGCCGCTGCACCGAAGGATGGCGACGTTCTCGTCGTCAACGGCAAGACGATCACCTTCAAGGCGGGTGCTGCCCCGGCTGCAGCCGCGGTTCCGACCGGTTCTGGCGTCAGCGGCAACATCGTCACCGATGGAAGCGGCAACTCCAGCATTTACCTGAGCGGCGGCACCGTTGCCGACGTGCTCACCGCGGTCGATCTGGCCAGCGGCGTTGCGAAGACCGTGAATACTGCGGGCGCAGCGACCATCACTGGCAACACTTCGGCGGTCGTCGGCGGCATCACGACCCTCAATACCTCGACTGGTTCCGACCTCACCGTTACCGGTAAGGCCGACCTGCTCAAGGAATTCGGCCTGACCTCGTCGATCGGCGCCGGCAACGTTTCCGTCACTGCTGCACGCACGACGGCTGCGACCACCACCGCCAACCTGATCAAGGATGGCTCGACCCTGAATGTGAACGGTCACACGATCACCTTCTCGAACGCAGCGCAGCCGGCAGCGGCCCAGGTTCCCGCAGGTTCGGGCATCCAGGCCGGCAGCCATCTGCAGACGGACGGCAGCGGCAACTCGATTGTTTATCTGTCGGGCGCCACCGTTGCTGACACGCTGAAGGCCATCGATCTTGCCACCGGCGTGCAAACCGCTTCCAACGCGGCCGGCGTCTCCACGCTGACCGTCGGAACCGGCCTGACCGCCTCGAGCGTTTCCTCGAGCGGCACGCTGAAGCTCAGCACCGGTACGGCTGCTGATCTCAGCATCTCCGGCACCGGCAATGCGCTGTCGGCCCTGGGCCTCAACGGCCCGACGGGCAGCAGCTCGACCTTCACCGCGGCGCGTGCGGCGGGTACAGGTGGTGTCAATGGCAAGACCCTGTCATTCTCGTCCTTCAATGGCGGCACGGCGGTCGATGTCACGCTCGGCGACGGCACCAACGGCACCGTCAAGTCGCTGGCGCAGCTCAACGTCAAGCTGGCGGCCAACAACCTCGGCGCTACCGTCGATGCGAACGGCGTACTGACCATCGCGGCGTCGAACGACTACGCCTCCACGACGATCGGCTCCGCGGTGTCGGGCGGCACGATCGGTGGCACGCTCACCAGCGCGCTAAGCTTCACGACGGCGCAGGCTCCCGTTCAGGATGCTGCTGCCCAGACGACTCGCGCCAACCTGGTGTCGCAGTTCAACAACGTCCTCGAACAGATCAACACCACCTCTAAGGACTCGTCGTTCAACGGCGTCAACCTGCTCGGCGGTGACACTCTGAAGCTGACGTTCAACGAAACCGGCAAGTCCACGCTGAACATCCAGGGCGTGAACTTCAACTCGGCCGGCCTCGGCCTGTCGAGCCTGACGTCGGGCACCGACTTCATCGACAACGCCTCGACCAACAAAGTGCTGAGCACCCTGACCACCGCCGCTTCGACGCTGCGGTCTCAGGCTTCGGCACTCGGTTCGAACCTCTCGATCGTGCAGTTGCGTCAGGATTTCTCGAAGAACCTGATCAACGTGCTGCAGACCGGTGCGTCGAACCTGACGCTGGCCGACACGAACGAGGAAGCGGCCAACAGCCAGGCGCTGTCGACCCGCCAGTCGATCGCCGTCTCCGCGCTGTCGCTGGCCAACCAGTCGCAGCAGGGCGTGCTCCAGCTGCTCCGCTAATCCCGGCGCACTGAACCGAATAGAGAGCGGCGGGGGAAACTCCGCCGCTCTTTTTATTGCCTGATGACTCGATCCGACCGGCCCGGAAAGCATTGCTTTGCCGGGCTTTTTCCGTTTTGGGACAGTTTTACGCAGTCTTTAATGGCCTGTTAACCATATCTTAAATCCTGGTCGGCCATAGTCGGGATAAGTAGGAAGCAGGTAGGCCGAGAATCGGCTGCGTTTGGTCCGGTCGCACTCATGTACGTGCGCTGAGATCTCTCTTCCAGAAGGGCGTCAAACATCACCGGCTGCGTCGTAGCGACCTCTTGGTTGCATGCGACGGCACCATGCGGCGTGCGACCTGAAGGTCCGCGGCCCGCAAGGATCAGGAAGGTTACAACATGTCAGGCATTGTTCTCTCGGCGTCGGTTCGTCAGAATCTGCTTTCGCTGCAATCAACCGCAGATTTGTTGTCAACCACCCAGAATCGGCTCGCGAGCGGCAAGAAGGTCAATACCGCGCTCGACAACCCGACGAACTTCTTCACGGCGGCCGGGCTCGACAGCCGCGCCAGCGACATCAACAACCTGCTCGACGGCATCGGCAACGGCGTGCAGATCCTGCAGGCGGCCAACACCGGCATCAGCTCGCTGCAGAAGCTCGTGGACACCGCGAAATCGCTCGCGAACCAGGCGCTGCAGACCCCCGTGGGCTATTCGACCAAGTCCAACGTCTCCACCACCATCGCCGGCGCGACCCCCGACGATCTCCGCGGCACCCAGACTTTCGCCAGCGCCACCGCCACCAGCAACGCGGTGTATAACGGCACCGCCGGCGGTACGACGCCGGTCACCGGAGCCACCACGCTGGGTGGCGTGGCGGCATCGCTGGTCGGTACGCCCGCGCCTGACGGTGCCGGTACTGCGGCGTCGCTGTCCGGCACGTTGAAACTGATCGGAACGCCTGCCAGCGCGGCGACCATCGGCGCCACGGCACAGCCGAACGACGGCGACACCATGATGGTGAACGGCAAGACGATCACCTTCCGAACCGGGCCGGCGCCGACCGCGGCCACCGCTCCGGTGGGGCTTGGCGTCGATAGCGTCAATACCAATGTGGTTACCGACGGCAACGGCAACTCCACGGTCTATCTCGGTACGGCGGCCGCGCCGACCGGCAGCGTGGCCGACCTGACCAAGGCCATCGATCTCGCCAGCGGTGTGCAGAAAGCCGTCATTTCCAACGGCGTCGCAACGGCTTCATCGTCGTCCGGCACCGTCGCATCTATTGCTGCCGGTGTCCTCACGCTGTCGACCTCCACGGGTTCGGATCTCAACATCAGTGGAAAGGCGGACTTGCTGAAGCAGCTCGGCCTGACGACATCGGTCGGCGCCGGAACGGTCTCCGTCTCGCAATCGCGCACGACGGCTCCGGGCACCATCGGAAATCTGATCCAGAGCGGCTCGACACTTTACGTCAATGGCAAGACCATCACGTTCAAGGATGCGTCCGTTCCGGCAGCGGCCAACATCCCGGTCGGCTCCGGCTCGCCGGTCGGCTCCAACATAGTCACCGACGGTAGTGGCAATACGACGGTCTATCTCCAGGGCGGCAAGATCTCCGACGTTCTCACGGCCATCGATCTCGCTACCGGCGTGCAGACTGCGGCCAACAACGCTACGACTGGCGTCGCCGCTCTGACCACCACGCAGGGTTCTACCGCATCGACCGTTGCCGCCAACGGCACGTTCAAGATCAGCACCGGCACGATCCAGGATCTTTCGATCAGCGGCAGCGGCAATGCCCTTTCGGCACTCGGCCTCGCCGGCAACACCGGCACATCGACCGTGTTTACGGCAGCACGCGCCGCGGGTCCTGGCGGCATCAGCGGCACCACGCTGACCTTCACGTCGTTCAAGGGCGGCACGCCGGTCAACATCACCTTCGGTGACGGCACCAACGGCACCGTCAAGACCCTGGCGCAGCTGAACGTCGCATTGGCCGCCAACAACCTGGCCGCCACCGTCGATGCCACCGGCAAGCTGGTGATCACCTCGGGCAATGACTACGCATCGTCGACGATGGGATCCGTGCTCGATGGCGGCACCATGGGTGGCACCGTTACCTCGGCTTTGAGCTTCACCAGCGCGGCGCCGCCGGTTGTCGACCTGGCGTCACAGTCGACCCGTTCGAACCTGGTGGCGCAGTACAATAACGTCATTACGCAGATCACCACCACGTCGCAGGACGCGTCCTTCAACGGCGTCAACCTGCTGGCCGGCGACACGCTGAAGCTGGTGTTCAACGAAACCGGCAAGTCGACCCTCAACATCACCGGCTCGCAATTGACGCCGGCGGGCCTGGGACTGCCGACGCTGGTGGCCGGTGGCGATTTCATCGACAACGCATCGACCAACCGCACGCTGACCTCGCTCAACATGGCCAGTACCCAGCTGCGTTCGCTGGCATCGTCGCTCGGCTCCAACCTGTCGATCGTGCAGATCCGCCAGGACTTCGCGAAGAACCTGATCAACGTGCTGCAGACCGGCTCGTCCAATCTGACGCTCGCCGACACCAACGAAGAAGCCGCCAACAGCCAGGCGCTGTCGACCCGGCAGTCGATCGCCGTCTCCGCGCTCGCACTGGCCAACCAGTCGCAGCAGAGCGTCCTGAAGCTGCTCCAGTAAGTCCGGCGGCCTGACTGGGATTTCCGGGCGGCGGGGGAAACCCCGCCGTTTCGCGTTTGTGCAGTCCGAAACCGCCAGAAATCGTGGAATGCTGGGCATTATTCGATTCGCAAGCGTATTTTTACGCCGCCAAATGGTGCATCGCCGCGCAAAACATGGCACAAATTCCAGTGCCCGAGGGTTCGGCGCGGGAAGAGGAGACCTGAATGCCTTTGCGAGTCGAGCTGAAGCCGGGCGAGCGAATCATCATCGGTCAAAGCGTCATCACCAATTCAGATAATCGCACCGCATTCCTGATCGACGGCGACGCGCCGATCCTGCGCGAAAAGGACATCCTCACTTCGGAGACTGCGACCACACCGGTGAAGCGAATCTATCTCTGCGTCCAGATGATGTATCTGGAGAACGACATCCCCGGTTATCAGGATCTGTACCTCGGCTTCATCAAGGAATTGATCGAAGCAGTGCCGAGTTTTCGCGAGCCGATCGAAGAAGTTAGTAAGCTTATTTTAAGCGGCGCTCTTTACAAAGCACTCAGGGAATTGCGCCCGCTGATCAAGCGCGAAGAAGACCTTCTGAGGTAATGCATGTCCACTGGTGCCCAGGCTTACGCGCGTACAGCTCAGACCACTGCCACACCGCGGGACATCGAAGCACAAGCCCTTCTGAAGGCTGCACGTAAGCTTCAGGACGTCATGGCCAATTGGGCGAACACCGACGCCGGCTACGACGAATCCCTGCTGTTCAATCGCAAGCTCTGGTCGATCTTCGTTGGCGACGCCTTGCGCGATGACAATCCACAGTCGCTCGAGATTCGCCAGAACATCGCCAATATCGGAATCTTCGTGCTGACGCAGTGCACCGCGTTGCAGCAGAAGCGGGAAGTTGAAAAGCTTCAGTCGCTGATCGATATCAACCGCAACATCGCAGCGGGCCTGTCCGGGCGCCCCTGAGCGACGAGAAACATTCCGTAACGATGCCTTAACGGTCCGCGCTGCCTAATGGTGGCACGGAACGCGCGCCGATTCGCGGCTGCGCGCAAACGATGAGGCTATGATGGCGGACGTCCTGAGCATTCTTTCCAGCAGCTACAGGACGACCGTGCCGACGACGTCTACCAAGTACGTCGATGTCGATCCCGACACGTTCAAGGGTAGCTGGGAAGGCGCGTACGCCGACAAGAAGAAGTTCAAGATCGATGTCTCGCAGATCTCGGGTTTTCGCGCGCAGGTGAAGTATAGCAGCGGCTTGACAGTCAAGTATCAGCAGGTGCTGATCAAGGACAACGCCTTCCGGGTAGGCGATACCAAATTTACGCTGACCGCCGACAACAAGGCGACAATCAAAACTGCGGTGACCGATCCGGCCACGGGCAGCACCTACCTCGACACCGCTTACGCGATCCGCGATACATAAAGACTCGCTTATACGGTGCGGTCAGTCTCGACGCGCCGTTCATCCTGTTTGGCGTTCTGCTTGGCAGCGTCCATCGCGCGAAGATAGGCGCGGGTGCGCAACCGCGATTCTTCGGGATACTGGTTGACGATCTGATTGGTCTTCTTGTCGACCGAGACATACACGATCTCGGCGGCTTCCCGATCGATGATCACGCCCTTCGAAATACGGTCGCTATCAACCTGCTGATAATTGGCTGCGGAGATGTTCGATTTCAGCAAGGCGTCCGATGCGCTGACGCTCTTGTCGGGCGGCAATTGTGTCGGCACGGCTTCGCGAGCCGCTTCCGGCGCGGGCCTGACGATCGGTGCAGCAACCGGTGCCCCCACCGGTTTGACGTTGAAATCGGCTCCCATGGCAGCCTCCTGGCCTCCACTAGATGAATCCCGACCCCTTCCCAAACTTCAATATGTCACAACCGCCTAAAGGCGGTACTTACCTCTGTGCGATGATTTGATTCAAAAGATAGCATTGTCGGGACGCTTCAAGGTGCGTCCGGCGCCGGCCTGCAAGGTGCTCCGATCACATGGATCGGTTGACCACGATCGGCGTCATGTTGACCCGGCCCGGCTGCGCGCGCTGTCCGGCGGCGGTGTAGGTCTGCGGAATGTTGCGGCGCTGGATCTCGGTGTTGACGCCGCGCACGATGCCTTCCGACACCGCGTGTGCCGTGGCCAGTACGGTGAGATTGACCTGCAGCATCGCGCGGAACACGTCGTGATGGCGGTGCAGGGCCGAGAGCAGATCGGGCGTCGTCTGCGCCAGATATTTCTGGCTGGCCTTCAGCAGCGTGATCATCGCGATGTAGCGACGCGACATCTCGCTCTTCTTTTCCTCGAGCTTGATCGCTTCGCGGACCTTGCCGGCGCGGACCAGCTCGGTCTCCCGCTCGATTATCGCGAGCAGCGCGTTCATCGCATTCATCATGTTTTCGGCGAGCTTGCGGGCCTCGGCCGGCGTCGATGCGGGAAGCGGCGGCGCCGCGATGGCGGCGGGAGCGGGCTGGCGTTGCGCATGGTTCATGGTGGTGTCCTCTGCGATCAGCTGGCGCGGTTGGCTTGCTGGAGAATGAGCGTGCGATAGACGTCGTTGGAAATGCCGATGCCGCCGGCCTTGGCGAATGATTTGGAATACTGTTCGGTGAGCATGGAGCGCCACACGCCGGTGCCCGGCGTATCGCCGAACGGGCCGTCGCCTTTGACGCCGGATGTCATCTGCGAAAACATCGAGTTGATGAACATCGCCTCGAAATCCTGCGCCTGCGTCTTGGCTTTCTTCTGCGCCTCCGGCGACACTTTGGTCAGCGCGTCGATGAGCGACAGGTCGGGGCGGCCGTTGATGGTCGGGTGTTTGTCCTGGTAGGCGCTGGCAGCGGTGCTGGCGATCATCACATCACCTCGATGTCGGCCTGGATCGCGCCGGCAGCCTTGATCGCCTGCAGGATGCCGATCAGGTCGCGCGGGCCGATACCGAGGCCGTTGAGGCCATCGACCAGCTGCTGCAGCGAGACGCCGTCTTTCACCAGCGCGAGCTTCTTGCCGTCCTCGCTGACGCCGACACGGGTGGTGGGCGTGGTGACGGTTCGGCCGTTCGACAGCGGGTTGGGCTGGCTGACATTGGCGCCTTCGGAAATCGTGACGGTGAGATTGCCCTGGGCCACCGCGACGGTGGCGACGCGGACATCGCGACCCATCACGATGATGCCAGAGCGCTCGTCGATGATGATTTTGGCGGCGAGGTCCGGATCGACCTGCAATTGCTCGATCTCGGTCAGCAACGCGACGACGTTGCCCTTGAATTCCGCCGGGATCGCCATCTGCACGGTGGAGGGATCGATCGGCTCGGCGGTCTTCGATCCCAGGAAATCGTTGACTGCGGCGGCGATTCGCTTGGCGGTGGTGAAATCCGGGTTGCGCAGCGCCAGCCGCACATTGGGCAGGCGGTTCAGCGCGAATTCGATCTCGCGTTCGATGATGGCGCCGTTGGCGATGCGGCCGACGGTCGGCACGCCCCTTGTGATGCTGGCGGCGGCGCCTTCGGCCTGGAAGCCGCCGATCGCGACCGAGCCCTGGCCGACGGCGTAGACGTTGCCATCGGCGCCGAGCAGGGGAGTGACCAGCAGAGTACCGCCCATCAGGTTCTTGGCGTCGCCGAGCGCAGAGACGGTGACGTCCATCCGGGTGCCCTGGGTGCCGAAGGCGGGCAGGTTGCCGGTGACCATGACGGCGGCGACGTTGCCGGTGCGGATGGTGGCGCCGCGGATGTTGACGCCCATGCGTTCCAGCATCGCCTGCAGCGATTGCTTGGTGAAGGGAATGTTGTTCAGGGTGTCGCCGGTGCCGTTGAGGCCGACGACGAGGCCGTAGCCGATCAGCTGATTCTGCCGCACGCCTTCGATATTGGCGAGATCCTTGATCCGCGACGTCGCCTCTGCGGACGCAACGGACAGCAGCAGCGCAACGAGCGCCGCACAGGCCGCCTGACAGGATCTGACCGAAGGTAGGCTAGACATCCTCTGCTCCCCGCTGAGGTATTGGCTGGACCACGCATCACTCCCATGACGATGATCCAGCCATAGCTATGCGAGCGCCGTGCCAGCCATGGTTAATGCCGTAATATATTGATAATACTTATTTTTTTGAAATTCGCAGCGAGCGGGGGGCGACATGCGCAATGGCGAAACTGCCGCTCACGGCAGTTTTTGCCGGGTCATTCACGATTGATTAACCATAAGGGACCACCTTTGCTGGCGGGGTTCCGTTTACAGAATCGATGCTGGTCGTCGAGCGGCGGGCGCCCCCGGCCAGGCTCCGGCCATTACCTTCGCTGGATACGTCGATGCGCATTTATGGACCGAACGGCACCACACTGGGCTCCCCGTCGTCGAGCACGAAGCGGGCCAGTTCGACCGGCTTCTCGCTGCCGGATACCGCGGCGACTTCCGAAACCCGACCCGCCATGGCGCCGAGGGCGGCCGCCAGCCTCGATGCGCTGCTGGCCATGCAGGGCGTCGAGGATGCCACCGAACGGCGCAAGCGCTCGGTGCAGCGGGGCCGCGGCGCACTGGACGTGCTGGACGAGCTCAAGCTCGGGCTGCTCGTCGGCTCGTTCGACGCTTCCACGGTGGCGCGGCTGCGGGCTGCGGCGGCCGATCTGAAGTCCTCGTCCGGCGATCCCGGCCTCGATGCGGTGCTGTCGGAGATCGAGCTGCGGGTCGAAGTTGAACTCGCCAAGGCCGGCCAAGGTTTGGCGCAAGCCTGATCACCCCCTGACCAAAGTCTAAGTCGATTGGTGTCACGCTACGCCCCCCGTGCAGGTTCCGGCACGGAAACCCTGTGGTGGGCGGTAGTTTGGGCCTGCGGTCGATATTGTCTGTCACATGGCGCCGCTATATAAGCTGCGGCGCGGCCGGTCATTTCCGGCGCCTTGCACGGACAGATGGATTGGCCTTGGACAAGTTGAAAAGCTATCGACCCTCCGAAAAAGAGCCTTTCATGAACGACCGCCAGCGCGACTATTTTCGCGCGAAGCTGCTGGCCTGGAAGGAAGAGATTTTACGCGAATCCCGCATCACCTTGCAGACCCTGCAGGAAGAGAACGTCAATCACCCCGACCTCGCGGATCGCGCTTCGTCGGAAACCGATCGCGCCATCGAACTGCGCGCACGTGACCGGCAGCGCAAGCTGATCTCCAAGATCGACGCTGCGATGCAGCGCATTGACGACAACACCTACGGCTATTGCGAGGAGACCGGCGAGCCGATCTCGCTGAAGCGGCTGGAAGCCCGCCCGATCGCGACGCTCTCGGTCGAAGCCCAGGAGCGCCACGAGAAGCGCGAGAAGGTTTATCGGGACGAGTAGGGCGGACCGGTTCGGCTGCAGCCAAGGCTGGAGTCGAATCGTCGATAGGTGAGTTCAGTTATCAGCTGAAGGCTGCCGCCGATGGAAAAGACTCTCGCGATAGCCGAAGTGCTCGCTTCCGTCCGCCTCAACCGGACGCGGTTGCAGTCGTTCTCCGCCCATGCACCGTGGGATGAAGCCGAAGGCTATCGAATCCAGGATGCCGTTCACGCGCTGCTGTCGGCGAATTTCGGGCCGCGTGTCGGCTGGAAGATCGGCTGCACCAGCGCGGTGATGCAGCAATATCTCGGCATCCCGCATCCCTGCAGCGGCGGCGTGTTCGCCAGGGGCGTTCATGCCAGCGGTGTCTCGCTGCGCCACGGCGACTATGTCCGCGTCGGCGTCGAATGCGAGATCGCGGTGCGGCTCGGCCGCGATCTCCCCGCATCCGATGCGCCGTTCACGGCCGAGACCGTCGCGTCGGCGATCGAGGCCTATCTCCCCGCGATCGAGATTGTCGATGATCGATATGAGGACTGGCGCAGCATCGGTGCACCGACTTTGGTCGCCGATGATTTCTTCGCGGCGGGTTGCGTGCTGGGCGCGCCTGTCGCCCGCGCGGACGCGCCGGACCTGCTGGCGGTGGTCGGCCGCGCCATTATCAACGACAACGAAGTCGCGCGCGGCAGCGGCGCCGACGTGCTCGGCCATCCGCACAACGCGCTGGCCTGGCTTGCCAATCACCTCGCGGCCGATGGAAAGACATTGCGCGCGGGCGAAATCGTGCTGACCGGAAGCCTGGTGCAGACGGTGTGGTTGAATGCCGGCGATGCGGTGGTGATGGAGCTGTCGGGACTCGGCAGCGTCGCGGTGGATTTCAGCGGCTGAAGCACTTCGCAGGAAGGGTGGAGCGAAGCGATACCCATCGCGCAGGCCGTCGACGTTGAAGATGGATATCGCTTCGCTCCACCCATCCTGCAGACTTTCAATTTGAAACGACGACGGCCTTCCGTCAGGGGAGCTGACGGAAGGCCGCGTTGGTACACTTCATTGCGCCTAGGTTCGCAATGAAGTGTGGGAGCTCTGAAAACCTTAGAAGGGCAGCAGCACGTCCATGACCTGCTGGCCGTAGCGCGGTTGCTGTACGTCGGTGATCTGACCGCGGCCGCCGTAGGCGATACGGGCTTGCGCGATCTTGGCGCTGTCGATGGTGTTGTCGCTCTGGATGTCTTCCGGGCGCACGATGCCGGCGACGATCAGCTCGCGAATTTCGTAATTGACGCGGATTTCCTGTTTGCCCTCGACCACGAGGTTGCCGTTCGGCAGCAATTGCGTGACCACCGCGGCGACGCTGGTCTGCAGGTTTTCCTGGCGCGCCACCGAGCCCTTGCCATCGCTGGACGAGGAGCCGTCGGCGGTCAGGATGCGGCCCGGCAAAACGCTGGTCGCGGGATTCGTGATCGTTTTGCTGCCGATGAAATCGGTAATGCCGGAATCTTCCTTGTTGGTGCGGCTGCGCTGGGTCTCGTTGGCGATGTTGGCCTTGTCGGTGAAGTTGACGGTGACGGTGAGAATGTCGCCGATCTGATGCGCGCGCTGGTCCTTGAAGAACGCCCGCGATCCGCTGCGCCACAGCGAGTTGGCGTTGTAGGACGCCACCTCCGGCTTCGGCATCGGCATTTGCACCGGCTTGTAGCCGGCCTGCGTGGTCGGATTTTCGATCGCAGTCAGCGCCGGCTTTTCGCCGATGGCCGAGAGCCGCTCGATCGACGAGCAGCCGCCGGCCATGAATCCGGTCGCCAGCAACGCGGCGGTGAGCAGGGGACGATTGTACTTGAACATCAGCATTACTCAGCTTTTCGGGAAACAGACGCAGGTTCGTTGGTGGCGACCGCGACCGGTGCGGTGGCCTCGGAGGTCTTGGCTGGAGCGGGGGTCTCGCTGGCCGGCGGCAGCCGTGGCGCAGGAACCGAGACCGCGACCTGGCCGCGACCGACCACGACGCCGGAGACGGTGCGCTTCGATTGCAGGTTGAGCACGTTGACAACGTCGCCTTCGGTGCCGCCTTCCATCGCCTTGCCGCGAATGGTGAGGTAAAGCCCGGCGGATTCGTAGACCAGCGTGACGGCCTGATCGCGCACCACCAGATCCGGCTTCGCAAGATCGGAGACGCGCAACGCCTGTCCGGCGCGCAACTGGCGTCGAGCCTGCATGCCGACCGCGCGGTCGCGGCTGGCGACGTCGTTGCCGACTTCGGCCTTCGGACGCCGCTCGACAATCACATCGGAGGATTTCAGCACTTCCTTGCTGTCGACGCCGCGGGCCAGCACGGCGGCTTCCACGGTCTCGACTGCGGTGCCGGTGAAGCGCAACTTGGTAGCGGGCGCGTTGGAGTCGTTGCCGATCGAGAACGTCACGTCGAAACGGCCGCTGCGCGAATCGAACCGCGCCGACACCGGCTCCAGTGCGCCGCTGTTGGACGCATCGAGTTGCAGGCTTGGGACGTCACGGTCGAAGGTGAGGCTGAGATTGGCGGCGTCGCCGAGGCCATTTCGACGCTCCAGTGCCTGCGCTACCTGGTTTTCGATATCCTTGCTGTCGAGGCTACGCGACAGCCGGGTGATGGTGACGTCCTGGATGTTTCGCGTATCGACGCCGATCACCTGGTGCGCGCGCAGCGCCGCGATGATTTTCACGGTCGACAACGTGCCGACAGTGCCGAGATCGGGCGCGCGGTAGATTGCGATCTGCGCGGCCGGGCCAGCATTGTCGATGACGTCGCCGATCCGCACCACGTCGTTGGTGACGGTGACATTGGGACGCAGCACCGGCGAGGCGATGACGTCGTCGCGGGTCTGGCCGAGCGCCGCAGTGGCCGTGGCGAGCAGGGCGGTCGCGAGGAGAAGCGAACGGAGTGTTGTGGTCACGATCAGCTCCCTCAGCGGAACATGGCGGAAGTGGACTGCAGCATCTGGTCGGCGGCACTGATCACCTTGGCGTTCATCTCGTAGGCACGCTGCGCGGCGATCAGGTCGGAAATTTCCGACACCACTTCGACGTTGGCCTGTTCCAGGTTGCGCTGCTGCATGTCGCCGAAGCCGTCGGCATTGGCGACGCCGTCCTGCGGCGCGCCCGACGCGGGCGTGTCGGTGAACAAGTTGTCGCCGATCGGCTGCAGGCCGGCCTTGTTGATGAAGCGCGTCAGGCCGATCTGTCCGAGAACGGTCGGAGTGGTCGAGCCGGGCACCGTGACCGAGACCTGGCCCTGGGCGTTGATGGTGAGGCCCGACGAGGCGCTCGGCACCGTGATAGTCGGCTGCACCGGATTGCCCGCCGAGGTCACGATGCGGCCCTGCGAGTCGGTGGTGAACGAACCGTCGCGCGTATAGGTGAAGGTGCCGTCCGTCATCTGGATCTTGAAGAAGCCCTCGCCGCGCACGGCGATATCGAGATCGCCGCCGGTCGCCGACAGCGTGCCCTGGGTCATCAGCCGCGGCGTGCCGACGGTCTTGACGCCACCGCCGATATCGACGCCGACCGGAATGATCGTGCCCTGGTCCGACGCCTGCGCGCCGACCCGGCGCACGTGGTCGTAGATCAGATCCTGGAATGCCGCCGTCTGCTTCTTGTAGCCGGTGGTGCGCATGTTCGCGATGTTGTTGGAGATGACCTGGACGTTGAGTTCCTGGGCCGCCATCCCGGTCGCTGCAGTGTAAAGAGCGCGCATGGGTTAAACTCCTCAGGCCGGAACGTCGGCAAGTTTTTCGATCGCGGATTTGCGCAAGTCGCCCTGCGCCAGCAGCATCGCGGAGATCTGCGTGTAGGCGCGGGTGACGTCGATCATCCGGGTCATTTCCATCACCGAATTGACGTTGGATTTTTCGACGAAGCCCTGATTGACCTTCGATGTCGTGGTCGGCTGCGGAGTGGCGCCGGCGGGCGCCGAGTACAGATTGGAGCCATCCTTCAGAAGCTGCTGCGCCTGTGCGAAGCTGACGAGGCTAAGCTTGCCGCGTACCGAGTCGACCCGGTTGACGCCTTCAAGCACGGTGATGTTGCCGTCGGCCGCAATGTTGATGTTCTTGTCGCCGGGCTGGAATACGATCGGGCCGGAGGTGCCCAGCACCGGGCTGCCCGATTTGGTGACCAGCTGGCCCTGCGCGTTGATCTGCATGCTGCCGTCGCGGGTGTAGCGCGGGCCGTTCGGGGTCTGCACCACCAGGAAGGCGTTGCCGTCGATGGCGACGTCCAGCGGGTTCTTGGTCTGCTCGGTCGGGCCCGACGCGAAATCGTGCAGCGTGGCGCGGTCCTGCACGAAGCTGACGCGGCGGTCTCGGCCGACGAAGTTGTCTTCGTGGGCGCCCGTGCGCAGATATTCCTCGAACATCGACTTGTCGGCCTTGAAGCCGTTGGTGTTGATATTGGCGATATTGTTCGCGACGACGTCGAGCTGTCGCTCCAGCGTCACTTGCCGCGACAGTCCGATGAGACCTACGTTCTCCATCGGTCATTCTCCCCTGAGTTCCCGCGGTCTGCCCTCCCAGGCCGACCGTGGATCCTGCGAACCGCACTAGCTCTCCCAAGCCGCGGTTCGCAGAGTAAGTAGCGAAAGCCGTGCCAAGTCGAAAATACGATGATTTTCAGAGGCTTGGGAATTTTCGGGGGGCGATAAAGGGCGGCAGAAAGGTCTTGTTGACCATATTCGTCCGGCAAAATTTTCCTACCTGTGCGCCAAAAGAAAGGTTCCATTAACCATTGCGACCTAGCGTCACAATCAACAGGGCCTTGGGCGCTGGCGGCATTTGTATCGCGTCTTAAAGCCTGCTTGGCAGCATCGAGCTCATCCCAAACCCGGACGGGCAGGCGATGGCAGATAACGATTCCACCGAAGATGGCGTCCCGAGCGCGGGCGAGTCGGCAGCACCGAAGAGCAAGTTCAAGCTGATGGCGATCGCGGTTGCCGTGCTGGTACTCGCCTCGGGCGCCGGCACCTGGTTCTTTTTCTTCCGCAGCCATGAAGAAGTGCATGCCGAGGCGCCGCCGCCGAAGCTGCCGTCCTTCCTCGACGTGCCGGAAATTCTCGTCAACCTCGCCGGTCAACCGGGCGAGCGCGTGCAGTATCTCAAGGCCAAGATCGTGCTTGAGATCAAGGACGAGAAGCTGGTCGAGCAGATCAAGCCGGCGATGCCGCGGGTCACCGACATGTTCCAGACCTATCTTCGCGAGTTGCGCTCCACTGACCTCAACGGCTCGGTCGGCATGTTCCGCCTCAAGGAAGAACTAACGCGCCGGGTCAACGCGGCGATTTCGCCGAGCCAGGTCACCGCCGTTCTGTTCAAGGAAATCCTCATTCAGTGAGGAGATGGATTTAGTCGATGTCTGCCGAACAGGTTGATCAGGACGCCATCGCAGCCGAATGGGAAGCTTCTCTGGATTCAGAGGATCCCGTTGAGGCTGCGAAGGCTGCCGCCGAAAACGAACTTACCGGGACCATGGCCGAGCAATGGGCCGCCATGGTCGATGACGGCGGCCGCGATATGGGCGGCGGCAAGAACGGCGGCGGCGAGCGCGTCCTGTCGCAGGAGGAAATCGACAACCTGCTCGGTTTCAGCCTTGGCGAAGTCAATCTCGATGAGAATTCCGGCATCCGCGCCATCATCGATTCGGCGATGGTGTCCTACGAGCGTCTGCCGATGCTCGAAATCGTTTTCGACCGGCTGGTGCGGTTGATGACGACGTCCTTGCGCAATTTCACCTCCGACAACGTCGAGGTCTCGCTCGATCGCATCACCTCGGTGCGGTTTGGCGACTACATGAATTCGATTCCGCTTCCTGCCGTGCTGTGCGTTTTCAAGGCGGAAGAGTGGGAAAATTTCGGCCTCGCCACCGTCGATTCCAGCCTGATCTATTCGATGATCGACGTGCTGCTCGGCGGCCGCCGTGGCGAGGCGTCGCTGCGCATCGAAGGCCGGCCCTACACCACCATTGAAACCAATCTGGTCAAGCGTCTGATCGAGGTCGTGCTGACCGACGCCGAACAGGCGTTCCGGCCGCTGTCGCCGGTGACCTTCAGCATCGACCGGCTCGAGACCAATCCGCGCTTCGCCGCGATCAGCCGGCCGGCCAACGCCGCCATTCTGGTGCGGCTGCATATCGACATGGAAGACCGCGGCGGCAATATCGAATTGCTGCTGCCCTACGCGACCATCGAGCCGATCCGCGCCGTGCTGATGCAGATGTTCATGGGCGAGAAATTCGGCCGTGACCCGATCTGGGAAAGCCATCTCGCCACCGAAATCGCGCAGGCGCAGATCGCTGTCGATGCCGTGCTCTATGAATCCGAAATTCCGCTGAAGCAGCTGATGCTGCTGAAGGTCGGCGACACCCTCCCGCTGGACATGCGTGCCGACGCGCTGGTGCAGGTGCGCTGTGGCGACGTCATCTTGACCGAGGGCCGCATGGGTCGGGTCGGAGACCGCGTCGCCATTCGCGTCACCAAGCAGTTGCGTAAACCCAACACCACCTTCGCGATGTTCGAGAAGGCCGACGAGCAAACCAAGTTGATGGAGGCACAATGAGTCATTCAGTTGGAATTGTGATCGAAAGCCTGGTTGCAGCCCTGCTCATGCTGACGATCGCCTATTGCATGCTGCTTAATACCCGCCTGAAGCGGCTGAAGGCGGACGAGCAATCGCTGAAGGCGACGATCGGTGAACTGATCACCGTCACCGAAATCGCCGAGCGTGCGATCGGTGGGCTCAAGCACACCGTGCGCGACGTCAACGAGAACCTCGGCAGCCAGATCGCCGCGGCGACTGCATTGGCGGATCAACTCAAAGGCCAGCTCGCCGAAAGCGACAACGTGCTGCGGCGCCTGTCACGCATCGCGGTTGCGGCAAGACCGCTCACCGATCCGGAGCCGGACGCTGGCGCACCGAGGGTGTCGGCCGCCAAGGCCAACGCCGCTGCGGCGCAGGCGTTTGCCGAGCGCAGGAGGCCTGACGGCATCGCTGCATGAACGCTTTCCGGGACATTCGCGTCATTCCTGTCGTGCTGGTCGCGATCTTTGGCCTGGCCGTGCTCAAGATCGCCGGCCTGGTGATCGATGGCGGCTATGTGTTCGACTACCAGCCGCAAACGGCCAAGAAGTCGTGGGCGCAGGAGACCTTCAATTTCCCGGGTGGCAAGCAGTCGGACACCGATATCACCGGCTCGGTGAGCGCGAAGAAGGAAGAACCGGCGAAGCCGGTCGTTGCGGCGCCGGAAATGGCGCAGCCGAACGCGGCGCCTGCGGCGGAGCCCATTCCACAGGTGTCGGCATCCGAACGCGCGATCCTCGAGCGGCTGCAGTCGCGTCGCCAGGAGCTCGAAGCGCGCGCGCGTGAAATAGATATTCGCGAAAGCCTGCTGAAGGCCGCCGAAAAGCGCATCGAATCCCGCGTCGATGAACTGAAAGGTGTCGAGGCCGGCATCAAGACGGCGACCGACCAGAAAGGCGAGGCCGACGCCGCCCGCTTCAAGGGCATCATCACCATGTACGAGGGCATGAAGCCCAAGGACGCCGCGAAGATTTTCGACCGGCTGGAAATGCCGGTGCTGTTCGATATCGCCTCGCAGATCGCGCCGCGCAAGATGTCAGACATTCTGGGATTGATGCAACCCGAAGCCGCCGAGCGGCTGACCGTCGAACTCGCACGGCGCGCCAGCGGTGGCGACCGGTCTGCGTCCGCGGCCGATCTGCCCAAGATCGAAGGCAAGCCGATGTCGCCAAACCGGAATTAAAGGAATTCATTAACAAATCCTTAGACCGCGGAATCTAGATTCAACGCAGGGGCGGGGCGCTCGCCGCCGTTCGATCATGGGCTGAAAGACACTTCGGAATGGCGCGCATTGCCGTTGCATGTTGGACGCAAGCTCGCGGATGGACGCGGGCTGTTCGACGTTGCGCGGGCTTCATCGCAGCCGCCTCGCTGTTTGCTGTCGTGTTGACTGCGCCCTCGCATGCACAGGCCGTCAAGGGTGCCGCCACAATGGCGGTGTCCGGCGGTTACGCCCGCATCGTGGTGAAACTCGCCGAGGACGTTGAATCCGAGGTGACCCAGGCTGGCACCATTCTCGTCATTCGCTTCAAGCGGCCGGTCGATGTCCCCGTCGATATCCTGTCGGATGCGGCCCCTGACTATATCGGCTCTGCGCGGCGCGATCCCGATGGGGCCGCCATTCGCCTGGCGCTGTCGCGCAAGGTCACCGTGAATTCGATGGTGGCTGGTGAGCGGATCTTCATCGATCTGCTGCCTGACGGCTGGAAGGGAATGCCGCCCGGTTTACCCCAGGACGTCGTCAAGGAATTGTCCGAACGCGCGCGGGCCGCCGAGCGCGCCTTGCGCCAGCAGCGCGCGGCGATGGAAGGCAAGCAGCGGCCGCCGATCCGGGTTCGCGCCTCGGTGCAGCCGACCTTTGTGCGCTTCGTGTTCGAGATACCCGATGGTGTCGGTGTGTCGTCGGTGCTGAATGAAAAGACGATGGCGCTGACTTTCAATGCCGGCCTGATTTTCGATCTGGCGGATGCCAAACTTTCGGCGCCGCCGAACATTGCCTCGATCGGGCAGGCGATGGACGGCAACCGGACCGCGGTCGAGATCGGGCTGATCGGCGATGTCGATGTGCACTCGTTCCGCGAAGACAAGAACTACGTGGTCGATATCGGCTTCCAGCAGAACGACAAGCCATCGCCGCTGGCGAAATTGCCCGTCGCCGCTAAGCCGGATGCAGCGAAACCGCCGGTGGTCGAGAAGCCGGTCAGCGAGGTCGCGCCGGCGCCGCATTCCAGCGAGATCACGCCGCCGACTTCGGAGTCGATCGCGCGGGAATCGAAGCCCGACAAGATCGCCGACGTGGCGGTGAAGTCCGAACCCGCGATGAAGGTCGAGGCGGCCAAAGCTGAGCCTGCCAAAGCTGAGCCTGCCAAAGCTGAGCCTGCCAAGGCGGAGCTTGCAAAGGCGGAGCCCGCGAAAGCGGAGACAGTTCAGAAACCGGCATCCGCACCAGAAATGGCCGCGGTGGCTGCGCCGCCCGTCAAGGAAGTGCCGGCGCCAGTCCTTGTCGCGCCTCAAGCGGCTCCCGTTGCTGCCGATCCGCCGCCTTCCGTTGCCGCTGAAAGTGCGGGAATGCCGGTCGAGGTCAGGCGCAGCAGCGACGTCCTGCGGATGAGTTTTGCATTTTCCTCGCCGACGCCGGCGGCGCTGTTTCGCCGCGGCGACATCATGTGGCTGGTCATCGACTCGGCGAAGCCGATCGATGTGGCGCCGATCCGCCGCGAGGGTGGATCGATCATCGCCGATGCCAGCAGCATCAAGCTGGAAAAGGGGCAGGCGATCCGCATGCGCCTCAACCGGCCGCAACTGGCGTCATTGACGCCGGGCGATCCGGCGGGCGCGGGGCAGAGCTGGTCGGTAATGCTCGCCGATACCAGGCAGACCCCGTCGCAGCCGCTCTCGGCGGTTCGCAATATCGCCGACCCCTCCCATGCCAATGTGCAGGTACCGCTCAGCAAGCCCGGCCTGAAGCATCGTCTGGTTGATCCCGATGCCGGCGATACGCTGAATGTGATCACCGCGCTGCCGCCGCCGCGCGGTTTCATCCGGCGGCAGGACTTCGTCGAGTTCTCGCTGCTGGAGTCGATCCACGGCGTGGTGATCCAGCTCAACTCCGACGAGGTCGTAGTCGAAACCAACATCGACAAGGTGGTGCTGAGCCGGCCCGGCGGTCTGACGCTGTCGGCGGCAGACGCAGCGCCGCAGCGCGCGTCGTCGGTGGCACGCCCGATCTTCGACGTCGGCCAGTGGCGCAAGGATCAGGAAGGGCCGTTCAAGGATCGTTTTGACGAACTCGTCAACGCCACGTCGCAGGCCGATGCCAATACGCTGACGACAGCGCGGATGGATCTGGCGCGCTTCTACATGGCGCGCGGCATGTATCATGAAGCCAAGGGCGTCGCCGATCTGGCGATCTCGGATTCGAAAGTCGGCCAGGAAAACCCGGTTGCGCTGATCGTCCATGCGGTCGCCAATGTCATGATGGGCCGTCCCGGCCAGACCTTGAAGGACATCGCCAATCCGGTGCTCGGGCCCGGCTACGACTCCGAGCTGTGGAAGGCGCTGGCCTACGCCAGGCAGGAGAAATGGGTCGAGGCACGCGAGAAATTCAAGAACGCCGAACTCGCCATCGCGTCGCTGCCGGCGGACCTGCAGCGCATCGCGCTCTCGCAGGCGCTGCGCGCCTCGCTCGAAGTCAAGGACTACGCCGGCGCGTCCCCGCGAGGCAGCGAACTGGAACTGGTCGGCATTCCGCCGGAGATGAAACCGGCAACCCTGCTGCTGAGCGGCTGGCTCGATGAGGCGCTCGGCCGCGACAAGGACGCGCTCTCGAAATATCAGGAGGCGATCGCGTCGCCCGATCGGCAGGCCGCGGCGGAAGCCAAGCTGCGCGAGATCGCATTGCGCCAGAAGCGCCACGAAATCAGCGACGAAGATGCATTGCGCGATCTGGAAATTCTCGCGGTGATGTGGCGCGGCGACGGGCTCGAAGTGCAGACGTTGCAGATCCTGTCGCGGATGTATTCCGAACTCGGCCGCTACAACGAGTCGCTGGCGGCGGCGCGCCGCGCCACCGAACGGCAGGCCAACAGCGAGGCGGCGCGGCAGGTGCAGGACGAGGCGCAGGCGCTGTTCTCCCAGATATTTCTGAGTGCGAAGGGCGACAACCTGCCGCCGGTCGATGCGCTGGCGATGTTCTATGAGTATCGCGAGCTGACGCCGATCGGGCGGCGCGGCGACGAAATGATCCGCCGGCTCGCGGATCGCCTGGTCGCGGTCGATCTGCTCGACCAGGCTGCCGAGCTGCTGCAGTACCAGGTCGATCATCGTCTCGAAGGTGCTGCGCGCGCGCAGGTCGCGGCGCGCCTGTCGATGGTCTATCTGATGAGCCGCAAGCCGGAGCGCGCCATCGCTGCGCTGCGCACCACGCGGATCGCCGATCTCGCCGGTGAACTGCGCCAGCAGCGACTGCTGCTGGAAGCCCGCGCGCAGAGCGACATCGGTCGCCGCGATCTCGCGCTCGATATCATTTCCAACATCGGCGGCCGCGAGGCGATCCGGCTGCGCTCCGACATCTACTGGTCGGCACGGCGCTGGCGTGAAGCCTCCGAGCAGATCGAATTGTATTACGGCGACCGCTGGCGCGATTTCACGCCGCTCACCTCCGCCGAGAAGAGCGACGTGATCCGCGCCGTGGTCGGCTACGCGCTGGCCGAAGACGCACTCGGCCTGGCGCGCTTCCGCGACAAATATGCTCCGCTGATGGCGGGCGGCGCCGACAAGATCGCGTTCGACACCGCCAGCAAGCCCGCGTCCGGCAACAATTCGGAGTTTGCCGCGATCGCCAAGATGGCGGCGAGTGTCGATACGCTCGACGGCTTCCTGCGCGAGATGAAGGTGCGCTTCCCGGAGAGCAGCGCCAAGGCCGTAGTGCCTGGTGTCAGCGCCGACCCGACCCCGACCGGCTCGCTGCCGCCGATCGTCAATGTCCGCAAGATCGAGATGACAAGGTAAGCGCGCTCGCTATCCGCCGTAACTCTGCACCAGGCTGCCGGCGACCAGCGACCAGCCGTCCACGAGCACGAAGAAGATCAGCTTGAACGGCAGCGAGACCACCGCCGGCGGCAGCATCATCATGCCCATCGCCATCAGCACCGAGGCGACGACGAGGTCGATGATCAGGAACGGCAGGAACAGCAGGAAGCCGATCTCGAAGGCGCGCTTCAATTCCGAGATCATGAACGCCGGCACCAGGATCCGCAGCGACATGTCGTCCGGCGTCGCCGGGATCGGTTCGCCGGACAGGTCCATGAACAGCTTGAGGTCCTTTTCGCGAACGTTCTTCATCATGAAGCCGCGCAGCGGC
The DNA here is from genome assembly GCA_036924855.1 of Nitrobacteraceae bacterium AZCC 2146. Lineage (NCBI taxonomy): Bacteria > Pseudomonadati > Pseudomonadota > Alphaproteobacteria > Hyphomicrobiales > Nitrobacteraceae > Nitrobacteraceae bacterium AZCC 2146. The sequence goes on along the minus strand of JBAGRP010000001.1, from coordinate 2,234,192 downwards.
ACCGAAGCCCGCAGCAACGCCTGTTCGACATTGATCTCGTTGGCGACCAGCGGCCTGATGCCGTCGTCATAGGATTTCTGCAGCACCGGCCCCATCACGAAGGCGGTGAGAAACATCGCCAGCGCGATGATCACCGAATTCGGCGGCGCGGTCGCGGTGCCCAGCGCGGTGCGCAGCAACGACAGCACCACGACGATGCGCGTGAACGACGTCATCATGATCAGGATCGACGGCGCGATCGACAGCACCGTCAACAGCGCGATCATCTGGATCGCGCGCTCGGTGACGCCGCCATTGCCAGCGCCGAGGTTGATGCTGATATCCTGCGCGGACGCCGGATCGACCAGCGATCCGGCGGCTATCAAAGTGAGAAGGAATAATACTCTACGCGGGAAGGACGTCGATCTCACGAATTGGACTTTGGGCGTCCCAGCAGGGAGGCCATCTCGTCTTCGAGATTCTCAAAGCCGGTTTTCGTGGGCGGCGCGACCGGCGGAGCCACCGAGGATTCGTTGCGGGCGGGGCCGGCGATCGAGACTTCGCTGGAGACGCGCGGGGCCGGCCGGCTCGGCGGCGGCTCCGGCGCCACCGGCGGCGCACCGATGCGGGGTTCCGCGGCTTCGGGACGGGGTTCGCCCGCAGGACGGCGCAAGGCGGCTTCGAGCCGTTGCGCCATGTCGGCGAGGTTTTGATCGGCCTCAGACGCGCTGGGGGCAGGGGCGGGAGCAGGAGTTGCGGCGGGTGTCGGAGCCGGAGGGGCTGGCGGCGGTACAGGCGCTGCGGCGCGTTCCGGCGCGCGCACCGGCGGAGTGGTGCGAATCGGCGGATCGGCCCGCATCGGCCGCGGCATCATCGGCTCGCCGCGCGGCATCGGCCGTGGCGGCGCCGGTTCGTTGCGCGGCTCGAGGCGCGGTTCCGGGCGGGGCAGGGCTTCCGGGCGGGGCAAGGCTTCCGGGGTGAAGCCGGCGAGCGGATCGGGACGGCGCTCCGGCAACGGGGCCACGGGACGGCGTGCTTCTTCGACGAAGGACGGCCGGGCCGGGCGCGGCGCCGGTTCGGGCAGATGCGGTTCGGGATCGAAGCCGCCGTCGTTGTCAGCCCAGTTCGCCGACTCGGAAACGGTGCTGCGCGGCGACAATTCGCTGCCGGCGTTGCGCTGCGGCGCCTGATCCCGGCCGGGGATGGCGCGGACGATATTGGGTTCGACGACGATGTCGGTGGGGCCACCGATCATCAACAGATGCTCGACATTGTCGCGGCGCACCAGCACGAGGCGACGGCGGCCATCGACCGCAGCAGCATCGATCACGGCCAGTCGCGGCATCCGTCCACGGCTGGCATTGGCGCCGAGCCGGTTGCCAGCGAATCGGCGCACCAGCCAGGCCGCGAGCCCGATCAGCGCCAGCACGACCACGAAGGCAAAGAAGAATGTGAGCGGTGTCTGCATCTTTTAGTCCCCAGCCAGATAGCGCCCTCGTCACGCACGGATTCGGCGAACGCTGTGTGAACGATACAGCAAACGCCGAATGAAGCGTGAGGCCCGCCCTATCTGTTAACGCCCCACGGCAGAAACTGCCGTTGGCGAATAATAAACCATGAATCGGCTCAGCCAAAACGACTTCTGTCGCCCCATCGCCCAGCTGATTGCATGGTTAACGCACCAAATCGGGCGAAAAAGCGATGGCCATGGTGTGAAACCCGCGTTTTTCAGCGCTTATTTACGTTTCGGTAATTACTTTCGACAAAAATTAACCCGGTATTAACCATGCGGGCGGCAAATTCTGCCTACCTCAGGGCGCTCCGTCCCGAGGCCGGAGCGGAGAGAGCCCGATGGCGATCAGCGACATGCCGATGTTGTCGGCGCTGCGCACCAAGATGCAGTGGCACCAGGAGCGCCAGCGCGTACTGGCTGAAAACGTCTCCAACTCCGACACGCCGGGCTTCAAGCCGCGCGACCTCGTGGAACCGAAATTCGACAAGATCGGCAACGCCGCCGGCGGCGCGATGGGGTCGCTGCCGATGATGCGCGCCAGCGGCACCAACATCATGCCGTCGGGCGGCAGTGGAAGCTTCGCGGCGAACAGCCGGGGCGGCTACGAGACCCGTCCGGCCGGCAATGCGGTGAATCTCGAAGACGAGATGATGAAGGTCTCGGCCAACCAGATGGACTATGCGGCGGCGACCTCGCTCTACACCCGCAGTCTTGGCCTCCTGAAGACCGCCATCGGCAAGCGCTGACGCAACCGGACGCTTAGGGAGAAATCATCATGGCAGACGACATCAGCGACTTCTCCCGATCGATGGGAATCGCGACCTCGGGCCTGCGCGCCCAGGCCGGCCGCATGCGCGTGATTTCGGAAAACGTCGCCAACTCCGAATCGACCGCGCAGACCCCGGGCGGCGATCCCTACCGCCGCAAGGTGCCGACCTTCACTTCCGAGCTGGACCGCACACTGGATGCAAAGGTTGTCGGGCTCGGCCGGATCAAGCCGGACATGTCCACATTTCGCATGAAGTACGAGCCCGGCAATCCCTCCGCGGACGCCGCCGGCAACGTCAAATACCCCAACGTCAATTCGCTGGTGGAAATGACGGATCTGAAAGAAGCGCAGCGTTCCTACGAAGCCAACCTCAACGTCATCAGTGCGACGCGCCGGATGATCCAGCGCACCCTCGACATCCTCAAGGCCTGAACAGGAAACCTGAGCCATGGCATCTCCCACTGTCGCCGCTAACGCCTATGCAAGTCTCGCCCGCATCATGGACGCCGGGGGCGGCGTCGGCGCCGGCATCGGCAAGGCCGCCGAAGGCGGTGGCACCTCGTTCGGCGCGATGCTCAAGGACGCAATCGGCAGTGTGCTCGAGTCCGGCCGCAAGTCCGATGCGCAGACCATCGCGATGACCAACGGCAAGGCCAATGTGATGGACGTGGTGACGGCGGTGGCGGAGACCGACGTCGCGGTCTCGACGCTGGTGTCGGTGCGCGACCGCGTCATCCAGTCCTACGAAGACATTATGAAGATGCCGATCTGATGAATGTCGTCATTGCGAGCTCGCGCAAAGTTGGCTCTTGCCAACTTTGCGCGAGCGAAGCAATCCAGAAACAACAAGCGAAGACTGGATTGCTTCGTCGCAAGCGCTCCTCGCAATGACGGGCGCAAGTATTTTCAGAATAGACAGGAATTGACATGACCGGCCCTGAAACTCTCGATGTCGCGCGCGATGCGATCTGGACCATCGTCGTGGTGTCGGGGCCGCTGATGGTGGTCGGCCTTCTGGTCGGCGTCGTGGTGTCGCTGATGCAGGCGCTGACCCAGATTCAGGAGCAGTCGCTGGTGTTCGTGCCGAAGATCCTTGCGATCTTTGCCACGCTGATGCTGGCGCTCCCCTTCATGGGGGACGCGCTGCAGAGCTATATGCTGCGGATATCGTCGCGAATCATCGGGGGGTGATGCACAATCCCCTATGCGCATCGATGTCTCGCTTCTGCCCGCCCTTGCCGCCGCCTTCATGCTGGTGTTTGCCCGCATCGGTGCGATGGTGATGCTGTTGCCCGGGCTTGGCGAGGTCAACATCCCGGCGCGGGCCAAGCTTTCGATCGCGCTGATGCTGACCCTGATCATCCTGCCGCTGCATCGCAGCGCCTACAATGTCGATACGGGCTCGATCGTGCCGCTGCTGGTGCTGATGGTGCACGAGATCGTCATCGGCATTGTGCTCGGCGCCACCGCGCGGGTGACGCTGTCGGCGCTGCAGGTCGCGGGTTCGATCATCGCCCAGCAGCTCGGCCTCGGCTTCGTCACGTCGGTGGATCCGACCCAGGGTCAGCAGGGCGTGCTGATCGGCAACTTTCTCACCATCCTCGGCGTCACGCTATTGTTCGCGACCGATACGCATCATCTGGTGATTGCGGCGTTGAATGACAGCTACAAGATCTTTGCGCCGGGCGAGATCATGTCATCGGGCGACGTCGCCGCGCTTGCCACCAATGCATTTGCTGCAGCGTTCAAGATCGGCACCCAGCTCGCCGCGCCGTTTCTGGTGTTCGGCCTGGTCTTCAACATGGGACTCGGCGTGCTGGCGCGGCTGATGCCGCAGATGCAGGTCTATTTCGTCGGCGTGCCGCTCTCGATCATCATCGGCTTTCTGATCTTCGCCGTCGTGCTGACGACCATGATGGGCACCTATCTCGATTACTTCATCGGCGTCATGCACCAGATGATGCCGCGGACCTGAAAGCGCAGAGATGGCCGACGACAGCGACGCAGAGAAAACACAGGACCCCACGCAAAAACGGCTCGACGACGCGCACGACCGCGGCGACGTCGCCAAAAGCCAGGAGGTCAATACCTGGTTCCTGATGGCCGGTGCGACGCTGGTGCTGTCGTCGTTCGGCAGTTCGATCGGCAACGGGCTGCAGGTCCCGTTCCGCAACCTGCTGCAGAATTCCTGGATGATCCGCACCGACGGGCCCGGCCTGCTGCTGCTGGCGAAGAGCCTTTGCTACACGGTGCTGTCGACGCTTGGCATGCCGTTCCTGTTTCTGATCATCGCGGCGGTCGGCGGCAACCTGATCCAGCACAAGATGGTATTCTCGACCGAGGGACTGACGCCGAAGTTCAGCAAGATATCGCCGATGGAAGGCGCCAAGCGCCTGTTCGGCAAGCAGGCCGTGGCGAATTTCCTGAAGGGTCTGTTCAAGCTGATCGCGCTCGGCGCGGTGATGTGCGCGGTGCTGTGGCCGGAGCGCTTTCGCATCGATGCGATGATACGGTTCGACCCGACGGTGATCCTCGGCACGACCGTGACGCTGACGCTGCAATTGATGAGCGCGGTGGTGGCGATGCTCGCCGCCGTCGCGATCGCCGATTTCTTCTTCCAGTACCGGACCTGGTACGAGAAGCAGAAGATGTCGCTGCAGGAGGTCAAGGAAGAATACAAGCAGTCCGAAGGCGACCCGCACATCAAGGGCAAGATCCGGCAGTTGCGCCAGGCCATGATGAAGAAGCGCATGATGGCCGCGGTGCCCAAGGCCTCGGTGATTATCACCAACCCGACCCACTACGCTGTGGCCTTGTCTTACGAGCGCGGTATGTCGGCGCCGATCTGCGTCGCCAAGGGCATCGACTCCATCGCGCTGAAGATCAGGGAAGTCGCCGGCAAGCATGACATCCCGATCGTCGAGAACGTGCCGCTGGCCCGCGCGCTGTATGCGACCACGGAGATCGACGAGGAAATCCCGGTGGAGCACTACCATGCGGTCGCCGAGATCATCGGCTACGTGATGGGCCTGAAGCGCGGCCTGTCCGGGCGCCGGACGTGACGCGAAGCTGTAGAATGGCCGAAGGGAACGGGTCGCCAGGCCGCGAATTGGGCGCGAATAAGCCGACGAGGCGCTTGCGCTTGCCGGTCCGATTGGGGCACTCAGGAGACGCGCAAGCCCGCGCGGCAACCGTTGAAAACAGGCGACAAACCGTCCGATGACCGCCGAGACCGATCACGATCGCCAGATGTCCATGACGGCGCATGAGCCGGCCCGGCGCAGCGGCAGCATCGTGCTGGTGCTGCTGATTGCCGCTGCGATTATCGCGGCCGCGGTGGGGTTCATGACGCTCGGACGGGCCCAGGCGCAGCCTTACATTCTGGGCTTGCTGGCCCTGCTGGCGATGGTCGGTCTGTTCACGCTGTTCGCCTTTGCCGCCGGCATCGTCCGCTTCGCCGACCGCAGCTCTGACGATCCGATCATGCGTTCGGTGACCGATCACGCGTTCGATGGTATCGCGGTGACGGATGTCCGCGGCCACGTGGTCTATGCCAATGCCGCCTATCTGGCGCTGACGGGAGCCACGAACACGCAGGAGGCGCGCCCGGTCGAACGGGTCTTCATCGGCAATCCCGATGTCTCCGAAGCGGTATTCCGCCTGCTCAAGGCCGCCCGCGAGGGCAAGCGTCAGCAGGAAGAGGTCCGCGTTGCCGCCGCTGACGGAACCCACGGCCGCTGGCTCCGCATGCGGGTGCGGCCGCTCGGCACCGGCAAACGCGAGTCCAAATCCGCGGTGTGGTCGGTCGCCGACATCACCCGGGATCGCGAACGTCAGGAGGACGTGTTCCAGGAATTGCAGCACGCCATCGAATATCTCGACCACGCGCCCTGCGGCTTCTTCTCGGTTAATCCGAAGGGCGAACTCGTCTACGTCAACGCCACGCTGGCGAACTGGCTCGACCACGATCTCGCCGAGATCGGTTCGGGCGGACTGAAGCTGACCGACATCGTCTCCGGCGACGGCGCGTCGCTGCTGACCTCGATCGTGCCGGTGCCGGGCGAAGTCAAAACCGAAGTGTTCGACATCGACCTGCGGATGCGCAACGGCAAGACCATGCCGGTGCGGCTCTATCACAAACTGGCCTTCGGCGCCGACGGCGTGCCCGGCGCATCGCGCACGCTGGTGATCAGCCGTGCCCGCGATGAGCGTTCCGATCCGCAGCGCGCCGCCGAAGTGCGCTTCATGCGCTTCTTCGACCATACACCGATGGCGATCGCCACCGTCGATCGCGGTGGCACCGTGGTGCGCGGCAATGCACGCTTCGCCAAGCTGGCGCAGAGCCTCAGCGCGTCAGGCGCCGTCAACAAGTCGATCCTGTCGGCCGTCAGCGATCGCGACCGCAGCCTCTTGATCGCAGCGATCGGTCACGCCGCCGAAGGGCAGGGCGACATCCCGCCGGTCGAGGCCTTGCTCGAGGGCGCCAAGGAGCGCTGGGGCCAGTTCTTTGTCACCGCCGTCGAGGAGGACGAGCGCGAGACCGAAGCCGCCATCGTCTACATGCTGGAGACCACCGAGCGGCGCACGCTCGAGAACCAGATCAATCAGTCGCAGAAGATGGACATGGTCGGCCAGCTCGCCGGCGGCATCGCCCACGACTTCAACAATGTGCTCTCCGCCATCATGATGGCGAACGATTTCCTGCTGAACGCGCACAAGCCGACCGATCCGTCGTTCCAGGACATCATGCAGATCAAGCAGAACGCGACGCGTGCGGCGACGCTGGTGCGGCAGTTGCTGGCGTTCTCGCGCCGCCAGACGCTGCGGCCGCAGGTGCTGCATCTCGGCGACGCGCTGAGCGATCTCACCATGCTGCTGCGCCGGCTGATCGGCGAGAAGGTCAAGCTCGACCTGGTGCATGGCCGCGATCTCTGGCCGGTGAAGGTCGATGTCTCGCAATTCGAACAGGTGATCGTCAACCTCGCGGTGAATGCGCGCGACGCCATGGCCGACGGCGGCACGCTGACGGTGCGCACCGTCAACGTCCCGACGCTGGAAGCCGAGCGATTGTCCTACAAGGGCATGCCGCCCGCGGATTATGTGCGGATCGATGTCAGCGATACCGGTACTGGCATTCCCGCTGAGATCGTCGAAAAGATCTTCGAGCCGTTCTTCTCCACCAAGGAAGTCGGCAAGGGCACCGGCCTCGGACTCTCGACGGTCTATGGCATCGTCAAGCAGACCGGCGGTTTCATCTATGTCGATTCTGAAGAGGGCAAAGGCACCACGTTCCGCATTTTCCTGCCGCGGCATCATCAGGAAAAGGAAGTTCTGCCGGATCCCGCCATTGCTATCGCTGCTGCCAAGGAAGCCGCCGCCGAAGCCAAGCCGCGCGCCGCCGACCTGACCGGGCAGGGCACTATTCTTCTGGTCGAAGACGAGGAAGGCCTGCGCTCGCTCAACGCGCGCGGATTGCGCTCGCGCGGCTACAGCGTCATCGAGGCCTCGAACGGCATCGAGGCGATGGAAGCGTTGGAAGAAAAAAATGGCGAAGTCGATCTCGTGGTCTCCGACGTGGTGATGCCGGAGATGGACGGGCCGACGCTGCTGAAGGAAATGCGCGCGCGCAATCCCAATCTCAAGATCATCTTCGTCTCCGGTTACGCCGAAGAAGCCTTTGAGAAGAGCTTGCCGGAGAATGAACAGTTTGCCTTCCTGGCAAAGCCCTTCGCGCTCAGCGCGCTGATCGCAAAGGTGAAGGAAACCATGGCGCCTTCGTGACGGCGTCGTACTTCGCGCTGCAACAATCAACCCGCCAACAAGCGAAGTGACGCAGGGCCGCGACCGAGGGCCGCAGCCTTTATTCGCGATCTATGCTTCCTTTTTAGGCTGACGTGTCCATCTTAACGAAGCTTCCCCCTGCCGGGGATTGAGGGAATAGCCATGAATTTCACGCAGCGCACGCGCGGCCTTCTTAAGATGATGGCCGTCGTCCTATCGGTTGCGATGCCGTTGATGCTCGCGCTCTCGTCAGCCGACGCCCGCGTCGGCGGCGGCGGCAGTTCGGGGTCGCGCGGCACACGCACCTTCTCTGCACCGCCCAGCACATCCACGGCGCCGAGCGCGGCGCAGCCGTTCAACCGCACCATGACCCAGCCGGGCAGCCCCGGAATGGGTGCCGCGGCCGGCGCTGGCGCCGCCAAGGGCGGCTTCTTCAACCGGCCCGGTATGGGCATGCTCGGCGGTCTCGCCGCCGGCTTCCTCGGCGCCGGATTGCTCGGCATGCTGTTCGGTGGCGGCATGTTCAGTGGCCTCGGCGGATTGTCGTCGATCTTCGGCCTGATCCTGCAGGTCGGCCTGATCATCATCGTCGTCCGCCTGGCGATGTCGTGGTGGCAGCGCCGCCACGCCACAGCCTCGGCCTATGCCGGCCCGACGCCCGGACCCGGCGTCGGCCCGGGCGCGCAGACCAGCTTCCGCACCGGAACCGGTTTCGGTCTGGGATCCGGCACCGCGCCGCTCGAGATCGGCCCCAGCGACTATGAGGCGTTCGAGCGTCTGCTGAGCGACGTCCAGGCCGCCTGGTCGAACGAGGACGTGGCCAAGTTGCATATGTTGGCGACCCCCGAAATGGTGTCGTACTTCACCAAGGACCTTGAAGAGAACAAGGCCCGGAACGACGTCAACAAGGTCTCCGACGTCAAGTTGCTGCAGGGCGATCTGGCGGAAGCCTGGCGCGAGGGCGACACTGACTACGCCAGCGTGGCGATGCGCTTCTCGCTGATCGACAAGACGCTCGAGCGCGGCACGAACCGCCTGGTTGCGGGCAGCGAGACGCCGACCGAAGCCACCGAGGTCTGGACCTTTGTGCGGCCGCGCGGCGCTGGCTGGGAGCTGTCGGCGATCCAGCAGACATGAGCCTCTGCGAAATGAGTTGATACGGGGCGTCGCGGTTCTTCCGCGGCGCCTTTTTCTTTGCGTGGATTCAAATTTGATTCCGGTCGATGCCCGGAATAATGCGCGCCGCGCCGTGTTGGTCTGTTGCGGTTCCGCGATCTCCAGCGGTTCATGAAAATCAATCGGAGGATTCGATGCTCAGCATGTTCACAACGATCTCGCGCCTTGGCATGTGCGCCGGCACCATGGCTGTCACGCTCGCCGCCACTCAGCCCGCTTCCGCGCAGGGCGCCGACACCAGCTTCTTCGTCACCAGTGTCGGCATCGGCAATGGCGGCAATCTCGGCGGCCTCGCCGGCGCCGACAATCAGTGCCAGACGCTGGCGCAGGCTTCGGGCGCCGGCGCAAAGACCTGGCGTGCTTATCTCTCGACCCAGGCCGCCGACGGCAAGCCGGCGATCAATGCGCGCGATCGGATCGGCGCCGGGCCATGGAAGAATTCGAAGGGCGTGGTGGTCGCCAAGGATGTCGCCGAACTGCACGGCGCCAACAACCTCGCCAAACAGACCGCGCTCAGCGAAAAGGGCGAGGTCATCAACGGCAGCGGCGACACGCCGAACCGCCACGACGTGCTGACCGGCTCGCAGGCCGATGGCACCGCGTTTGCGGCTACCGACGACCGCACCTGCAAGAACTGGACGAGCAGCACCCAGGGCGCGGCGATGGTCGGCCATGCCGACCGCACCGGCCTCAACGAAGAGCCGCCGTCCAAATCCTGGAACAGTTCGCACCCCTCGCGCGGCCCCGACGGTGGCTGTTCGCAGGCCGACCTGAAGAGCACCGGCGGCGATGGGTTGTTGTACTGTTTTGCGGCGAACTAGCGGCTCATATGCCCGGGTGTGGTTCTGTCATCCGGAACATGACGTGCTCCTGCGCATCCCGGCGAACGAAAAGCACGTTATGCCGTTAACGGTATCACGCTGTCCGAGATGGGGTTCCGATGCGCTATGAGCTGTATTACTGGCCGACGATTCAGGGTCGCGGCGAATATGTCCGGCTGACGCTGGAAGACGCCGGTGCCGATTACGCCGACATGGCGCGCGGCAACGGCGGCACCGCGGCGATGATGAAGATGATGGACGGTAACAGCGGCACGCCGCCCTTCGCGCCGCCGTTTCTGAAGGCCGGCAGCCTGGTGATCGGCCAGACCGCCAATATTCTGCAATATCTGGGATCGCGCCACGGCCTCGCGCCCAAATCGGAAGCCGGCCGGCTCTGGGTTCATCAACTGCAGTTGACGATCACCGATTTCGTGACCGAGGTGCACGACACCCATCATCCGATCGGGACGTCGCTGTACTACGAAGACCAGCGCGCGCCGGCCAAGAAGCGCACCGCCGAATTCTGGAACGAGCGGGTGCCAAAATATCTCGGCTATTTTGAACAGCTGTTGTCGGCGAGCGGCGGCGCTTACATTACCGGCCGCAAGGCGGTTTACGTCGATCTATCACTGTTCCAGATCGTCGAGGGACTGCGTTACGCATTTCCGAAACGGATGAAGGCGTTCGAGCGCAACATTCCCGCCCTGGTCGAATTACGCGACCGCGTCGCTGCCAGGCCGAACATCAAGGCCTATCTCGAAAGCGACCGCCGCATCGCCTTCAACGAGGACGGCATCTTCCGGCACTACAAGGCGCTGGATCTGTGATCAGCGCCGCGGCCGTCGGCGGCTTCACCACACGCCCGGCAGCAGCCGAAAGCGAACCTGGGTGAGGTAGTCGCTGTAGCCCGGCAGCCCGCTCGCCAGCACGCGTTCCTCATTGACCGTGCGGACGGCAAACAGCGCTGCCAACAAGGGCACCATCGCAAGACCCCACCAGGATCCAAGCAGCAGCGACACGCCGGCGAAGAAGGCCACCGCGCCGCTGTACATCGGATGCCGCACATAGGCATAGGGACCAGCGGTCACCACACGGTGCTGGCGCTCGGCCTGCACCTTGACGACCGGGGCGGCAAACGAATTGGTCCGCATGACCCACATGATCAGTGCGAGCGCCAGCAGCACCAGCACGAAGCCCAGCGCCTGCAGAGCGAACGGCACATCGGAGCCTTGAAAGCGCTCGTCCAGTCCCATGACGACGAACCAGACGAGCATGGCAGGACCGAATATCCAGACGAATATCTTGTCGGCCGTCGGTTGCCCGTCCTGTACCGGCGGGCGCATGCGCTCGGCCATCAGTGCCGGATCAGTCTTGAGGAGCCAGACACCGCAGCCTAAACCGAGCAGGCCGATCGAGCCCAGGAACACCCATGCTGCGGGCCAATGCAGCGTGCCGGCCGGTACGAACAGCAGCGCGGCCATGATGCAAATCCAGATCGCGTTCTGAATGAGCAGGCGTCTCATCATGGCGCCCTTCTTCAGGTGGCATGTTCCCACCTATTCTTTTTAATTTTGCGGCAATCGTACGGCCGAGCGGCACCGGGAGAGTTTGTGCTGGCCGGTTATCAGCCGTTTTCGATGCGAAGAGTCCCGGCTGGCGCGAGGTCCTGATCGCGTCGCGCGGGTGACGGCGAAAGGTGAGCCCGCCGTCACCTGCAATGATGATCAGACGAGTTGATCGATCCGCGTGCCCTGGCCGGGCGGGAGCGCTGCGCGCGGCGGCGGCGGTGCGACGCGGCTGTCGTTCTTGTCGTCGTCATTCTTTTTGATGTCGGGGGCCTGAACCTCGATCGGCTTGACGACAGCCACCGGTGGCGCCGCGCTTACACTCGAAACACTCATGAACCTGTCCTTGTTGTCTGACTCACGGGGAACCGTGGGCTTGTGACAACAAGGAGTTATGAATCAGGCGGTGAAATTTGCGCCAATGTGGCTTGATCGATGGCGGTGGTGAACGGAACAGGTGCGGTTTCGTTACAATTATAGCGAATAACGAGTCGGGAGTAGCATACGGTGCAACTCACTCATCCTTGCCGCGTGAGATCGTGATTGTCGCGCTGGTCTTGCTGCGGGTGCAGCGCATGTCGAGGCGGCGGTAGCGCAGCTTGATGTCGTCGCCGCGCAACAGGCCCATGCGGCCGATGCAGCGCGTCGCGCCCTTCAGCGTATCCGGCTTCGGAATCGTGAAGATGATCGCGGTAGCGCTGGCGACCAGATTGAGGAAGGCCGGGGCCGGCTTGCGGCTGTCGGCGGCAGCAAAGAATTCGTTGCTGACGCTGCGGTTGGCGCAGCCGAGCCGGATCTGCTTGGCGGCAGGATGCGAAAGATAGATCACATTGGCCGCGGTACGACCGACGCTGATGCCGTCGATCTGGCCCTTGAGCTGGCCGGCGAGATCGTCGCACCGGTCGGCGCGGGCCGGCGAGGCCGTTAAAGCGATGGCGGTAAACAGGGCCGCGGCCGACATCAGGCCGCGCAGGCAATAGATGGGCATTCAAATCTCCTCAGTCCCGTCCGCACTGAAACGTGAGATGCCGCTTTATGCAAGGCGTGACATGCGCAGTCAGCGCAGCGAGCTTGGGTCTGTTCCTGGGCATCGCGGAGCCGTCCTGCAGTTTTGAATGCTTCAAAATCGAGATAAAAGCGCTTACAAGGGCCGCAATCCCGTCCCTCCCGAGGTTCTCCCCATGAACGCCCCCATCGCCATCCCGACCCCGAAGGCCGTGCCGCCCTACAAGCACACCCCGCTGTTTCCGCTTGGCGCCGACACCACGCCGTATCGGAAAATCACCACCGAGGGCGTCCGGGTCGAGCAGGTGCTGGGCAAGGAGATGCTGGTGGTGTCGCGTGAGGCGCTGCAGGCGCTGTCCGAGGCCGCCTTCGGCGACATCAACCATTACCTGCGGCCCGGTCATCTGCAGCAGCTGCGCAACATCCTCGACGATGCCGAAGCCAGCTCCAACGACAAGTTCGTCGCGCTGGATTTCCTGAAGAACGCCAATATCGCCGCCGGCGGTGTGCTGCCGATGTGCCAGGACACCGGCACCGCGATCATCATGGGCAAGAAGGGCTGCAACGTCATCACCGACGGCGACGACGAGGCCGCGCTCTCCGAAGGCGCGCGCGACGCTTACCTCCGCCGCAACCTGCGTTATTCGCAGGTGGCGCCGCTGTCGATGTATGAGGAGAAGAACACCGCGAACAACATGCCGGCGCAATGCGAGATCTACGCCGAGGGCGATGACGCCTACAAGTTCATGTTCATGGCCAAAGGCGGCGGCTCTGCCAACAAGAGCTTTCTGTTCCAGGCGACGCCGTCGGTGCTGACCCGCGACCGCATGCTGGCGTTCCTGAAAGAGAAGATCATGACGCTCGGCACCGCGGCGTGTCCGCCCTATCACCTTGCCATCGTCATCGGCGGCACCTCGGCCGAACTCTGCATGAAGACGGTGAAGCTTGCCTCGGCGCGCTATCTCGACGCGCTGCCGACCCATGGCTCGGCCGACGGCAATGCATTCCGCGATCTGGAGATGGAGCAGGAAATCCTCAAGATGACGCAGTCGTCAGGCGTCGGGGCGCAGTTCGGCGGCAAGTATTTCTGTCACGATGTCCGTGTCATCCGGCTGCCGCGCCATGGCGCCTCGCTGCCGATCGGGCTCGGCGTGTCGTGCTCGGCGGATCGTCAGGTGCTCGGCAAGATCACGAAAGATGGTGTCTATCTCGAGGAGCTCGAGCACAACCCCGCGCAGTATCTGCCGGCGGTGGAGGAGGCGCTCGGCGGCGATGTCGTCAAGATCGATCTCAACCAGCCGATGAAGGATATTCTGGCTACGCTGGCGAACTATCCGACCAAGACCCGGCTGTCGTTGTCCGGCACCATGATTGTCGCCCGCGACTCCGCCCACGCCAAGCTGCGCGAGCGGCTGGAGAACGGCGAGCCGCTGCCGGACTACTTCAAGAACCACCCGGTGTATTACGCTGGTCCGGCCAAGACCCCGGAGGGCTATGCCTCTGGGGCGTTCGGTCCGACCACCGCGGGACGTATGGATTCCTTCGTCGACCAGTTCCAGGCGGCGGGCGGTTCGATGGTGATGGTGGCCAAGGGCAACCGCGCCGTCGCGGTGCGCGAGGCCTGTAAGAAGTATGGCGGCTTCTATCTCGGCTCGATCGGCGGCGCCGCGGCGAATCTCGCCGAGCACTGCATCAAGAAGGTCGAGGTCGTGGAATATCCCGAACTCGGCATGGAAGCGATCTGGCGCATCGAGGTCGAGGACTTTCCGGCCTTCATCATCATCGATGACAAGGGCAACGACTTCTTCAAGGAACTGAATTTGGGGTGAGGCGAAGCTCAATCCTCACAGCCGTCATTGCGAGCGCAGCGAAGCAATCCAGAAGGCCCCAAGCAAAGGAAGGCTGGATTGCTTCGTCGCAGGGGCTCCTCGCCATGACGATGAGAGGCCTGCGATGATTGCCATCGGGCTCGATGGATGTCGCGGCGGCTGGGTGCTTGTGACACTCAATCCCAGTGCTGCGCCAACTGTTACGGTCATCCGGTCTATCGAAGAGCTTCGCAATCTCGATTTTGATTCGGCTGCGATCGATATTCCGATTGGACTGCCCGAAAAAGGCAATCGCGATTGCGATATGTCGGCGCGGAAATACTTGGGCGAGCACACGTCTCGCGTGTTCATCGGCGTTAGGCGTGGCTTGCTAGCCTGCGGTCCCTTTGACAACGAGAAACATCGCGCTGCGAATGACTATCTGAGCGCACGTGACGAGCCCGGCGTTGCAATCCAACTCTGGAATATCTTGCCCAAGGTTCTTCAAGTGGATGATGCAATGCGCTCTGACGCTGGACTATGCAAAAAGGTGCGGGAGTCGCATCCGGAATTGGTCTTTAGGCGCTTGAATAACGACGAACCTGTTGTTCGAAAGAAAGAACCTGAAGGTGCCTCAAAGCGTGTCGAGCTGCTTCGACAGCAAGGGCTCGGCATTGCGGAGACTTGGCTAGCGCGCCAGGTAAGACGTGAGCTTACTGATCTAATCCAGCAGCCTCGTATGTCGGTTAGTTCCGACGATATTCTCGACGCTTGCGCTTGTGCTATCGCTGCTCGTGATCTCGCAAGCTGTGTACCCGCAGGCGAGCCGCCGCGCGACGCTCATGGCTTGCCGATGCAGATCTGGTTCTGATCACCTCAGCTGCAATTCGTCACCTGGCTGGAGCACAGCCGGCGCCACCAGCTGCGGACACCGTCGTGGCTTTCCACCAGCGCTCAGAAGCCGCTGCAGGCGAGAATTCGTTTCGGCCCGCCATCGGCACTGATCTCGCCGCCGCCGTCGCCCTTGGCGGGCGTCCATTTCGCATCGACATGCGGCGCCTGAAACAGCCCGCCCATGCGGGTGTCGCCATTGGCATAGGCGGCGCCGACCTTGCTGGCGGCGACCCAGCCGCGACCGGCATATGGCTTGGGATGGCGCCGCGGATAGTCGTCGCCTTCGTAATCCATGCCGGGCGGCTTGGCGCCTTCGATCAGAAACCAGCCGTCCTTGAAGCCGACAATCGAAAACTCCGTGAGCCAGCCGCCGTCGGGGGCGTTCTCGCTTATGCCTTTGAATTTGTAAGGTGGCGGCAGCGTGCCGAGCACTTTTGATGTCGCCGATGGCTGCGCGCGGACGTTCAGGCCATGCGGATCGATATCGCTCGACCATGCGCGGAGATCGCAGGGCATCGTGCCATCCGGCAATGCATGGCGCTTCGCCAGCAGCTCCGCATGCAGCGCGAAATACTCGCGCTCGTCGCGCGCCGAGCTGACGACGCGGGAGACGTCGCTGCTCAACGTCACGTCGCGCGGGCGGATATCGGCGGAGCGCACCGTCAGCCTGCCATCGACAAGCGCGAGCCCGGCTACCAGCATCTCGCCGGCGTCGAACGCGCTCACCGCGGATTTCGGATCATCAGCGTCCGCGGGATAGACCGCGATATAGCCGGTCGGCGACTGCGGGTCCGTTGTGTCGATATGAAACACCTGACCGGGCACACGGCCAGGCGGCACGGCTGCCACGGCGCTGGCGAACCACGCCGGCGTTTCGGGCAGTGGCGTCAGGGGCTGCGCGACAGCGTTGTTTGCAGTGATCAGGCAGGTGAGGACGACGGCGATTCGGGTCATGGCCATGTGTCGCGCGCAGCGCGATTCGGTTCGACACATCAGCGACTCACTTGCACGCGCGCGGGGCGACCGTTTGCCATCTGCGCGGGACTCGATTCTGCGGAGACTCGCAAGAGTGCGCGTGAAAAAGAAAAGCGGTGACGACTCAGAGCTTCCTGTTCCAATAGCAAACAGACGCCACGCGGATTCGAGGCTGCACGATGGTTGATGCTCTGAGGCTGAATGCAATACTCGTTGCGCTGTTGGCTGTGGCCAGCGCGGTCAATGGAATCATGTTCTATAACTATTTGTGAAAAGCCTTCGGGATCGCGCCTGCTGAAAATTGCGCCGCGATTCGCTGTCTGCGTTGAACCTTTTCGGCCGGCCGCGCGCCCCATTGATGGGGCTGTAAACCGGAGCGTGCCGGGTGAATGTTTGTAATTCGGTCGTCTTGACTGTCATCGCGTTCGCGTGCCCCTCGGTTTCCAGCGCGCAATCCATCGTCCAATCCGAATCGACGCACGTAACTCTGGTGTCGTCATCCGATTCGGCGGGCCGCACGACGCTGACCGCCTCGGTGATAACCCTGCAAGGCGGCGGCGTGCCTGGCGGCACCATCCAGTTCATCGACGAGGTCACCCTGGCGGTGCTGGGCTGGGCGGACGTCACAAAACCTTCGATCGTGGTCGATCACCTCTTGCCGGGACAACATCGTTTCCGGGCCGACTACAGCGGCACCATGAACTACCTGCCGTTGATGGTGCAGCCAAGCCAGTCGGCAGTGCTGGTCCAGAACGTGCGCGGGGCGCCGGACGTTTCGGTGTCGTCTTCCGACAATCCCTGTGCGCCCGGCGCGCTGGTCACGCTCACCGCGGTGATCTCAAGCCCTGACGGCCTGCCGACGGGAGCGGTGACGTTCCGTGACGGCACGCACATCCTCGCCGCCCATGTCGGGCTGGATCGGGCTGGCATGGCGTCGTTCACGACGTCGGCGCTATCGGATGGCTCGCGCGCGATAACAGCCGAATACGAGGGCGACGGCACGCATGCCCCGGCGGCGTCGCGGCGATTGCTTCAGGATGTCGGCGACGTTCGAATGCAAAGCTCTCAACTGCGGCGCGTCGAGTAGCGCGCGTGCGTTACGGCGCAACCGTCGCCCCCGCTGCGCGCAGCCGTTTCGTCACCAGTATACGGAACGCGACGTACTGGATCGCGAAGGCGATCACCTTGGCGCCGATCGCGACCACCGAGACGTAGAATGCCCACAGCTTGATGTCGCCGGTCATAGCCACCGCGATGGTGCCGGCGCCGAGCGCAAACATCAGCGCGGCCCAGGCGTAGCCGGCGATCGTCACATAGTCCGGAATCGTATCGGTGACGATGGCCGGCATGTAGCGCAGCATCCAGCCTTTGCGCAGCATGATGGCGCCGATGGCAAAATGCGCGATGCTCGGCTTCGCCAGCACGAAGCGCGGATCGTGGGTCAGCAGAGTGGCGCCGCCGAGCACGATCACCAGCGCCAGGCTGGCATAGGTCATGAAGTCGAGTTTTTGCTGCCTCAAGCGGGCATGAATGAACTGCGCAATCGCCCCCGCAATGGCCACCCCGGTGGCGATCAGCACGTCTCCGGTGATGGCATAAACCGCGAGAAAGACGATAGCCGAAAAGAAGTCGACGAAAAGTTGGCGGAAGACATTGGCCATTGGATGTCCTTCACGCGCGTTGCTCGATGTGGAAAAGTGTAATTATTCACGCGAGCTTCAGCAACCCGCGGCGGTCAGATCGCCAGTGTCATTCGGCAAACGCAATGAGGCGCCGTACAGGTGACGGGCGTCGGCGATAACAGCGACGCGTCGACATCGTCGCCGACGAGCGTCGTTCCGGTCAGCGCCAGGATAACGGCCACGCTGGCCCATTTCATCCCACCGGGTTTCCCGTGCGTGGTCGTTGCGAGAACGAACTGCGCGGCTGCGCAGGCGATGGCGACGACGGCCGCGATCAGCACGTCCCCGGCAATCGCGAAAGCCGCGAAGAAGGCGATGGTTGAAAGGAAGCTGGTGACCAGCTGACGGAGGAGGTTGATCATTGGTTGATTCCGCACGCTTGTTTTAGGGAGCGAGCTTTTGTCGTGATGGTTCAGGAGGCAGTGGCAACCGGAGCCGTATCGCGGCCGGCTGCGATCGCTGCGCGAACGTGTTTCGGGTACCACTGCGTAAAGTAGCTTGCGCTGTTGCGGGCGGCGAAGGCGATTGCAGCACACGCCCATAGCGGCGTGCTCGGCAGATAGATCGCGACAATGTCCGCCACCAGCATCAGCGCGAATGCAGCGGTCCAGACCCAGGTCAGGATATAGTTGGTCTTAACGAAGCGGGGCAGCCTGGTCGTCTCGGCATCGACCACTTCGCGGGCGTATTGAATGGTGAAGGGCAGCCTGATCGCCATCGATCCCAGGGCGATGGCGAGCACGCCGCTATCGATGGCAAGTCGAACCGTCGTCAGGCTCAATTCTGTCGTGGCGAGAAAATGATATCCGGCAAGCGCTGCGAAAAGAACGAGGGCCCCCGTCGACAGCATCTTGATCGGGCGGCCCTTGGCGAGATCCCGGCTGACCAGGCCGAAAGCCACGGCCGCGCTGATGGCGAGGCTGATCTTGACTGTCGTCAGCATGGTCAACGTTGCGAAGGTCGCAAACGGGGCGAGGATCAGAAATAACATGGTACGAACCTCCCGCGGCAAATATCTTGACGTTGTAAAGATGATTTAGGCCGGCCCGGAGGAGTCGTCAAGGAAAATCTTGACAGCGTCAAAATGCATACCTAGATTGCGTCCATGGGTACTCAGAGCGCAACAAAGCGAGAGAAGCCGCCCAAGTTGCTGCACAAATCTGCGGCAGCGGGGAAAATGGCCTCGGCAGCGGGCAAGAAGCCCGCGCTGGCCCATAAACCCGTTGCGTCTGCAGCCAAATCCGCCCGCAAACCGGACCGGGAACAGCCCTATCACCACGGCGATTTGCACGAAGCCCTGCTCAAGGCCGCCAAGCGGGTGGCGGAGCGGGACGGGCTGCAGGGGCTGACGTTGCGCGCGGTGGCGCGCGAGGCGGGCGTCTCTCATGCGGCCCCGGCCCATCACTTTGGCGACGTCACCGGCCTGCTCAGCGAGCTGGCGGCGATCGGCTTCAAGAAATTCTCCGCGGCGTTGGGCGCGGCCGCGGCTGCCGCCAATTCACCGGAAGCCGCCGCGGCGGGCAGGGCGAATGCCTATGTCGCCTTCGCGCGGGAAAATCCGTGCATGTTCCAGTTGATGTTCCGGGCCGAGCGCCTCGATCATAACAGGCCGGCACTGCAGGAGGCATCGACTGCCGCATTCGCCAATCTCGCAAGATTGGTGGGGGCCCGCCGTCACGAGACCGTGGTGCCGGATCACCTGACGCTCGCGCAGGCCGCTGATATCGCGCGGGTGTGGTCGATGGTGCATGGCTTCGCCATGCTTTATCTCGACGGACGGCTCGGTGAAATTCTCCGTGGCTTGCCTCCAGGCACCACCGAAGAAATGCTGCTGGCGGCGATGCTCACGCCCGGGGTCGGAGGCTGCTAGCGCGGCAACGTCAGTTCGACCGCGCGGCCGCTTGCACCCATCACCTTCACCTTGTCTGTCCCGCATGTGAAACCGCGCGCTGCTTCGTCCGCGGCCTTGCGCGCGACTTCGTTGGCGTCGGGGTTGGCCTTCACATCGACATAAGCGACGTGGCAGACGGCGCCGGGCGGCAGCCGCGTCACCACCAGCATCTGCTTGGTCTGCGGCCGGCCGTCCTTGTCGGGATCGTCGTTGTCGGCGATGTGCCAGCGCTGGATCATGGCGAAGGGCTTGCCATTGGCGCTGAGGCGCCATTCGACCGTATTGGTGGTCGAGTTGAACGGGCCGAAGCCTTGCGATGCTGCGGGCTGGTTCGCCGCCGCCTTCGCGGTCCGACCGATCGAAACGTTTTCGCGCAGATCGTCTTCGCTTTTCAGCACCACGAGACCCGCGGGACCGCGACAGACCCGTTCGGAGGCGTAGTCAGCGCCATCGACCTTGAAACCAGAGAGCTTGCGGCAGTCCTTGTCGGCGGTAGAGCTGTAGACGCTGCTAATGCCGCCGGCATAAACGGCGCCGATCGCGGTGCAGGTCAGTATCGTGGCGACCATGGCGGCAGACGAGAAACGCGACATCGGGATGCATCCTGTGGTGGGAAATAACCCCCCTTTGACGTTCACAAGCTGGGGAAGGTTCACCCGGAGTGCTGACAGGACCTGCGGAATCGATCTACAAAGCTCTTTCCGCGTCCTTTGTCCCCAGCAGCGTCAGTGCCTTCAGATCATGCCCGTCTCGTCCAGCAAGCCCTACCGCGTCGGCCGCTCCAAAACCGGACTCGGCCTGTTCGCCACTCAGCCGATCAAGAAGGGCAGCAAGATCGTCCGCTATTTCGGACCGATGCTTGACTGCAACAAGAAGAAGGACGACGCGGTCGAGAACAAATACCTGTTCCAGATCACGAAGCGTTGGACCGTCGACGGCTCGGTGCGCGAGAACATCGCGCGTTATATCAACCATGCCTGCAAGCCGAATGCGGAATCCGATGTCAGCGCGCGCAAGCGCAAGATCATTATCCGGGCCATCAAGAACATCGAGCCCGGCGTGGAAATCAACTACGATTACGGCACCGATTACTTCAAGGAATACCTGAAGCCGATCGGCTGCAAGTGCGATTCCTGCGAGAAGAAGCGCAGCAAGAAGCGCGCCGAGGCGAAGGCCGAAAAGCTGAAGCTCAAGGCGAAGGCCGAGAAGAAGGCGCTGAAGCAGGCCGAGAAGAAAAAGCTTTTGAACGGCCACGCCAGCAAGGCGAAAGCCGCGCCGAAGCCGAAGGCCGCCGCGAAGAAGACATCCGCGACGGCCAAGGGCAAGAAGGCGAAGAGCGCCAAGGCGCAAGCCGCAGCCTAGGCCGGCTGCGCGGCGCTGCTGCGACGCAGGCCGAGATATTGCAGTTCTGCGAAGACGCCGACTGCAATCGCCTGCAGTGCGACGAAGGCCTCACCGAGCAAATTGGGCGTTACCGCGCCGCTGAACAGCAGTCCGATGCTGCCGAGCGTCCACAGCGCATTGCCGGCGATGATGACCATCACCCATGCCTTCGGCATCGCGTCGCGGGTGCCAAGCCAGCCGACCAGCGCGGCATAGGCGATCAGGAACAGCCCGGATTCCAGCAGCAGCGGTTCGGGCAGATGCAGTAGCGGCGCCAGCAGGCCGGCCCCGAATGTCAGCAGCAGCGCCATGGCGCCGCTGACGACGGCATCGACCTGGATGGCGCGGCGCAGCAGCAGGGATGGATTGATCATGGTCATTCTCCTTCGGTTGGATGTCGATGCATCCAAGGATGGCCGCGGCGCGGACCCAAATCGATTACCTCCGAGGTCATGGAAGCTGTGAAAATCGCATGGTAGCTTTTCGCCATGACCGCACAGCTCGCGATTTCACCATCCGCCAGGCCCGCTCATATCGGCGAACATCTTCGCGAATGGCGGCAGCGCCGCCGGCTCAGCCAGCTCGATCTTGCCGGCGACGCGGAGATCTCCGCGCGACATCTGAGTTTCGTCGAGACCGGCCGCGCCGCGCCATCGCGCGACATGGTGCTGCGGCTGGCGGAACGGCTCGAGGTGCCGTTGCGCGAGCGCAATGTGCTGCTGGTCGCCGCGGGCTTCGCGCCGCATTTTCCGCAGCGTGCGCTGGATGATCCGGCGCTGGCCTCGGCGCGCCGCGCGATCGATCTGGTGCTGAAGGCGCATGAACCCCATCCGGCGCTGGCAATCGACCGGCACTGGAACTTGGTGTCGGCCAATCGCATGGTGATGCCGCTGCTGGCGGGGCTCGCGCCCGAGCGGCTGGGCCCGCCGCTCAACGTGCTGCGGCTCGCCTTTCATCCCGAAGGCCTGGCATCGCGCACGCTCAATCTCGGTGAATGGTGCGCGCATCTGCTGGAGCGGCTGCACCGGCAATGCGAGGCGACCGCAGATCCCGAACTACTCAAGCTTTATCAGGAGCTGAAAACCTATCCGATCCCGGCGCGGGCCGCGCCGGTTGCGCCGGATGCCGTCGCGGTGCCGTTCCGGATGCGGCTCGGCGATGACGTGCTGAGCTTTATCTCGACCACGATGGTGTTCGGCACGCCGTTGGACATCACGCTGTCGGAAATCGCGGTGGAGACGTTCTTTCCGGCGGATGAGGCCACCGCGGAGCGGCTGCGCGAGACAGCCGCCCGTCTTGACAGCTGATTGACAGCGCCGGGCATGGGTGTTCGATGTTCGTCGTCCTCCAGATCCGGGCTGCCGATGCCGTCATCTCATGCCAAGCTTCGTTCTGCTTCGCTGTCCGTCCTCGCGGTCATTGTGACTGGTGTATTCGGCACCGGCGTTTCGCGCGCGCAAACCGCGGCGCCCGTCATCTGGACGGCGCCGGAGGTCGGCGCGCTGCCGGACGACTCCCAGGGGCGGCTGGTACGGCGCGGCCGTGATCTCATCACGGCGACCTACGCCCATATCGGACCTGAAGTCGCCGATCCCGCGAAGCGCTATGCCGGCAATAATCTTGCCTGCAGCAATTGCCATCTGCAGGCCGGCACCAAGAAATTCGGTCTGCCAATCTTCGGTTTGTTTGAGCTGTTTCCGCAATACAGCGCCCGGCTCGGCGCGGAGATCACCATCGAGGATCGCGTCAATTCCTGCATGCTGCGCAGCATGAACGGGCGCGAATTGCCGAACGACAGCGGCGAGATGCAGGCCATCGTCGCCTATATCAAGTTTCTGTCCTCCGGCGTGCCGGCGGGAAAGATTCTGCCCGGGCTCGGCGCGGGTTCGATCCCGGAGCTGAAGGGCGCGGCCGATCCGGTGCGTGGCAAGGCGCTCTATGCCGAGAAATGTGTCGCCTGCCACAATACGGATGGCTCCGGGATCCGCCGCAGCCTGCCGACGACCGATCTCGGCTACATGATGCCGCCGCTGTGGGGGCCGGACAGCTTCAACAGCGGCGCCGGCATGGCGCGGCTGATCATGGCGGCCAATTTCCTGCATTCCAACATGCCGCACGGCGCCGACTATCTTAATCCGCGGCTGACCGGCGAGCAGGCCTGGGACCTGGCCGCCTACATGATCTCGCAGCCACGGCCGGTGAAGGCTGGCCTGGACAAGGATTTTCCGGATCTGCTGAAGAAGCCGGTCGATGCCGCATACGGGCCCTATGCAGATGGGTTCAGCGCCCAGCAGCATAAATACGGACCGTTCGCGCCGATCCGCGCCGCGATCGCCAAGTTGAAATTGAAGCCGCCGGCCGGCACCAAAAAATAGCCCGACAGTCATCGCTGACTGCCGGTCTTTGTCCTACAACGATGCGGGGTCTATGCGCTTGCCGACGCCGGCATGGACGTGTGCGAACCGGCGACGGAGGTGTGTCGCAGCGCCGTCTTCCATGCTTCGATGGCCACCGCGAGCGACGTGATCGCCCAGAACACCGGATATTCATATCCACCCGTATTCCAGGTCCAGCCGAAGCCCTTGACGACCTGCAGCGCATAGACCGCAAAGAGCAGCAGGACCACCGCACCCAGCGCCGCGAAGCGGGTGCAGATGCCCAGCACCAGTGCAACTCCCGCGGCGGTTTCAGCGGCGGCGGCGATCAACACCCAGACCTCCGGTGGATGGAAGCCCGCCTTGGCGAAGAACCCCGCTGTGCCGGCGGAGACTGCACCTGCCACGAATTTCCCGGCGACGTGCGGGAACAGAAACGCTCCGCAGATGATGCGGAGGATGTTGAAGCCATTGGTCAGATCGAAGTTCTCAACCTTGATGCGAAAGTCATCGCCGGTAATCCACATGGTACCATTCCCCTTTGCCACTCAGTGATCATGTCAATACAGCGCGCAGGAAGAGCGGGCCTTGCGCCACGTCAAGCGATGCGTTTTCGAAAATCACAAAGGCGTGTTTGCCCATCGCGTCGGGTATCGAGGGACTGAGCGATGTACTTCGCGACAGTCATATGAGGCGGCAACGCAAGTGGACTCCGCCCGGTGACCATTTTGCTGGGTCGGCTTGCGTTGCCTTGCCCGCGTCCCGCGCCTCGCCTATGTTTTGATGAAATGCCAGCGAGGAAATGCTTATGAGCACCGCAAAGCCGCTTCAGATCGATATCGTCTCCGACGTCGTTTGCCCGTGGTGCTACATCGGCAAGCGCCGTATCGAGAACGCACTGGCGCTGGCGCCGGACGTGCCGGTCGAGGTGAACTGGCGGCCGTTCTTCCTCAACCCCTGGATCCCGCGCGAGGGCATCGACCGCTCCACCTATCTGGAAACCAAGTTCGGCTCCGTGGACGCCTACAAGGGCATCGCGCAGCGCGTCGTCGCCGCGGCCGGCGAAGAGGGCCTGACCTATCGGCCGGAGAGCGTGAAGCGCCAGCCCAACACCATCGATTGCCATCGCCTGATCCATTGGGCGGATGCCTCGGGAAAGTCAGCGCAGATCAAGCAGCGGCTGATGGAATTGTATTTTCGCGATGGCGGCGATCTCACGCTGAGCGAGACGCTGGTGCAGGCTGCGGCCGATGTCGGGCTCGACGCCGACGACATCCGCAAGCGCCTCGCCACCGACGAGGACGTCGATCTGATCTCGGCGCAGGCCAAGGACGCTTCCGACAAGGGCATCTCCGGCGTCCCGACGTTTGTGTTTGCCGGCAAGTACGCGATCTCCGGCGCGCAGCCGGCGGATCAGCTCGCCCGTGCCATCCGGCAGGTGTCGGCGGAGGTCAACGCGCAGACGGCAGAGTAGGCGTTCGCATCGAGTCCCTGACGCGGCGCAGCGCCTCACGGATAGTCCGGCGCAGCGTCAGCGCCGCACGGATCAGCGCCACCACGGGATCACCAGGTCGCAGCGGGATCAGCACGTCGCCGATGCCGAGCCGACCGCGCCAGATAGGATCGATCATCGGATGGCCGGCGCTCGCGGTGGAGTCGGCGCTCGCAATGGCCGGGTCGGCGCACAGATGGCGGGTGAGGTCGAGGGTCAGCTGCACGCCGGGTGAGAATTTGCCGAAGCGCTCGTCGATGCCGAGCTTGAAATAGAAGGCACGATCGAGATGTCGCAGCACGATCGCCGCGGCGACCCGCGCATCGCCGGTGCGTAGCGTGACGATTTCGCACTGGCCGCGCTCTGCGAGGGCAACGGTGGCGCGGCGGACGAAGGCGGCGTCGCCGGGATCCTGTAGCAGCGCGGTGCCGCGTTTGCCCTTCCAGCCACTGGCCTCCAGCGTCAGGAAGCTTTCAAGCGCGGAGGCGACGTCATCTGGCGTGCGCGCAACATGAAAGGTCACCGCACCATGCTGCTCGGTGAGCCGGTTGCGCAGCCGGCGCAGTTCCTTCAACTTCTTGGAGCCCAGCGCGTCGTGCAACAGTTCCTCGACGTCGCGGGTCGCATCGAGACAGGCGCGGCCATGGGATTGCAGTACGCAGGGCGCTGTGCCGGCCTCGCGGAGAACTTCGGTGATGGCTTTCATGGTGGCGCCATCGAGCGACACCTCGCGCAGGAGCAGCGCCCGAGCGCCGGCGCTGCGTGCCTGATCCAGCAGGCATGTGACGGCGTCCCGCGCCATGTCGCGATCGAGCAACGGCGTGGTGAGCGTGCCGTAGGGATGGGCGCTGACCAGCGCCGGCAGCGGTAATCGGTAAGCGCGCCACGCCGAGATCACCGGCAGCAGCGCGATCAGGTGAGGCGCGCCGGCCGCGTCGCTCCATGCGGCCAGCGCCGAGACGTCGGTGCGGCCGGTCGCAGAGGCGTTCACCGCCAGTTCCCATTCCGGCAGATAATAGCCGTTAGGCTCGATGGCGCGTTGCGCAAGCACGCGCCACGGCTCGACGGCGATGGCCGTGAGCGGCGCAAGCGCGTCTCCTGGCAGCGAATGCTGGCTGGCCGTGCCCGTCATCGATCCGCCATGCATCGCCGCTGAATTTGCAAATCTGACCACGTCTTTGATTCCGCGGCTCGCGTTGGTTGTCGAGGGTGCGGCGCGCCATCCGTCACCCGCCGTGTTGATCGCTGGACGCTATGCGAAACATGCCAAAATCGGGTGTGTTTTGACCGATCATTCGATCGAAACCCTTAATCCGTCGTTCACCATGCGGGCAGTCGCGATCTGGCCACGATTGGGCTAGGAAAAAGCCGGGCTGGCGGGGTATCAAGGCGCCGAGGGGAACCATGCGATGAAAACCTTTTTTGTGGTCGTTATGGCCGTGGCGTTGCTGGCGATACCTGCCGCCGCGCAGTTGGGCGGCAAGCGCAATCAGGGCGCTGAGGGTCCAAAGGTCCAGGAAGGTCCGAAGGTCGACGAGAAGGCCTACAAGGCCGCGCTTGAGCGAATTCCGGATCCCAAGGAAAAATACGACCCGTGGGGCGGCGTAGCGCCGGCGCCAGCGACCGCTGCCAAAAAGAAGTAACGCTGGCCGGGCCGCGAACTCCGCATTGAACCCCGTCCCCGGTCGTCGCGACTGATACCTGCAGCGGCAGGTCGCCGCATTGCTGGTGTGCGACCCATCTGATCCGATCAGGGCGCCGAGTGGAGTTCCGTAGCGCGGACCGGACTGCAGCCTGGGGAGATCGTCTGATGGTTCGTCCTGTCCTTCGCAACGCGATTGTGGCCGCTGCTGTCGTACTTGGCTCGCAGACCGCTTTGGCGGAAGGCCGGATCGCACTGGTGATCGGCCAGTCGGCCTATCGCGCGGTGGCGCCGCTGCCCAATCCCGTCAACGACGCCAAGGCGATGGCGCAGATGCTCGGCGATGCCGGCTTCGAGGTGCAATCGGCCTCCGATCTCACGCAGAATGACCTGCGCGCGAAGATCGGTGAATTCGCGGCCAGCGTCGCAGCGAAGGGCCCGGACACCATCTCGCTGGTGTTCTACGCCGGCCATGGATTGCAGATCGACGGCGAGAATTATCTGGTGCCGGTCGATATCGATCCGAAGCGCGAGGCGGACATCCCGCTGCAGGCGGTGCGGCTCAACGACATTCTCAACACGCTGACCTCGGTACCCTCCAGGACCCGCATCATCCTGCTCGATGCCTGCCGCAACAATCCATTCCCCGAGATCAACAAGACCGCTGGTCGTGGCCTGGCGCAGGTCGATGTCAAACTCGGCAGCGCCGGTACGCTGCTGTCGTTCTCGACGTCGCCCGGCGCGGAAGCCGAGGACGGCAAGGGCGGCAACAGCCCCTATACGACCGCGCTGCTGAAAGCCGGGCGCGAGCCGAATCTTGCAATCGAGGACGCCTTCAAGCGCGTCAGGCTGTCGGTCAACCAGGCCACCGAGGGCCGCCAGACGCCATGGGAAAGCTCTTCGCTGGTCAGCGACTTCCGCTTCTTCGGCCAGAGCGAAACCGGCGCGAAGCCTGTTCCGGCGAAGCGCACGGCCGATGACTGGCGTCGCGAATTGCAGGGCAAGCCGGTCGAGGCGGCCAATGAGATGATCGTGTCGGACGGTTCGGTGGAAGCCTATGAAGCCTTTGTCGGGCTCTACGCCCAGCCGCCGCTCGGCCCGCAGGCGCGCGAATGGCTCGACCGGCACTACAAGATGGTGGCGTGGAACAATGCCGTCATCAGCAACACCGGAGCATCGTATCGCGATTTTCTGACAAAGTACCCTGACAGCGATCTGACCGCGACGGCGAAGAAGCTCGAGGAACGTACCCGCAACCGCCTCAGCCCCGCAGCCGCGGCCACCATTCAGCCGACCAATGTCGCGCTGGCCGCGCCGACATGCCCGTGTGGCGCACCGCCGGCGCCCAGAAAGGCCGACCTGCCGGCGAAGAAGCGCGCCGATCCCGATGCGAAGCGCGCCGAACGCACGCCGACGCGGCGGTTGCGCGAGATCGATGACGAGGTCGTGGTGATCAGGCGCGCGCCGCCGGTGTACTACGAACCGCTGCCGCGGCCGTATATCGGCGGTTACGGAGGCGGCGGTTATGGCGGCGGCAACGTTGGCCGCGGGCGCTACTGACCGATCGGCTCGATCACCGGATCGTTGCTGATTGTGTCCCGTCGGAGGACGCCACTATGCCGCCGCGCGCTTGGCGCATGCGTCGATGCGGTGATATAAGTCGGTCAGATTTCCACGGAGCTTCCGCATGAAAATACTCCACGCCACGGCCTTGGCCGCATTGCTTGCAGGGCCCTATCTGGCTACGCCGGCGTCGGCTCAGCACGTGAACCTGATGCCCGAGCTGAAGAGCAAGTCGCCGGAAGAGAGGGAGCAGGACGCGATTGCCGACAAGGCCTATCGCGAGTCGCTGCGCAAGATTCCGGACGCCAAGTCTGGCGTTGATCCCTGGGGCAACGTGCGCAGCGAGGCGCCGAAGCCGGCGCCGGTGAAGCGGACCAAGACCGGCAGCTCCGCGAACTAAGCGCTGTCGGCTTCCATGGCGGCCGGCGCCCGGTAGCGGCGCGGAAATTCTTCCGGCCAGGGCAGCACGGTCTGATCGGCGAGCGCGTGGAGAAATGTTTGAGCGGCATCCGCATAGGACGCGCCGCCCGGCAACCGCATCATTTGCGACCAGTCATGCGGCATGGGCCCGTCCACGCTGCGGACGGCAAGGGCGGGGCTCCACCACCAGGCCGGTGCCGGCGAACGATCGTCCTCCGCCACGGCGAGCCAGCGCGCATATTCGTGAAGCGCGCGTTCGAACTGGAATTTAGCGGCGGGATGGACCATCGGCGCCTTCAATCGATTGGAAGCATAGGCACTGGCGCCAAGCTGACAACAAACGCCGTGAGGCGCAACCGCCAGTGCTTGCTGAACTATCAAATACCGAGATCACTCGAATCTCACCTCAATGTGTCAGCTCGACAAGCCGGATAGTGGCACTTCGAACAATTTGCCGTCATCTTCATTCTCGACGACGATGGTGCCGTCCTGCAGGTTCAGGCTATGGACCAGTTCTGCCGCCAGCTGCTTGGCGTGCAGCAGCGCCGCCTTGCCGTCGGCGAAGCTGGTGCCCTCTTCGTCGAGGAAGGTCGTGTCGGCGACGATGTGAAAATAAAATCGGGGCACAGGATGACCACAGCTGGGCGAGCAAAACGACCCTCAGCACCGGTGGTTGCCGAAAGCACGATGGTACCGCTAAACCAAGTCGTTTCGCGCGTCGATCAAAAAGTGTGTCAATTTGGTGCAAAAATGAAGGCAGGAGCCTTTCGGCTGACAATTACGCAGCAAAAGGCCCGCATCGCGCAAGAATGGCCTGGCAGATCATGTTGAAACAGGCCGCCAACTCAGGCGCCCTGCTTCTCTTGCTCCATATCGCAAGCTTACTGCCCTAGGTTCCTCGGTCCGTTCCAGACGGCGGAGAGTCGGAAGAGTTCAATTGGCTCACTGCGGCGGCTTGAGGTCGCTCGCAACCCACTTCATCGCCCCTGATGACTTCATCGGGTCGGTCTCGACGCGAACGACTTGGGTGTAGGTGCATCTGGCACATTCGAACATCCGCAAATCGTAACCCTTAGGCCCATCCTGAATGCCCGTAAGCGTCATTCTCGCGGAGCATCGCAGGCATCGCGGATGTTCGATCGGAAGCAGAGGCAGGCCTTGAGACGTTTGGAAGTCGGGCATCTGATGCCCCCCTGGATCGGGCGGGAGCGGTACCGGCTCTCAGTCACCGAGTTGCCGAAGGCGGTGCGGTGATTCTCAGATCTTAATTCACCTTGTGTTCGGGAATCGACATAAATCGAACGGGGCCGCTGCTGATTCAAGCCAGGCCACTCCCGGCCGGTACCCAGCGAAGCACCGGGCGGCAAGCACCTTCGCAGCAAGAACAAGGACTTAAGCGGGAAAGGAGACGATTGGCTCCTGACCGTCCTGCAGAGAGCGTTGGCCGTTAAGGATCTGTTAACCGTTTTGCTGTGGTCTTGCGGTCGGGCGGGGCGTTAATGGTTTTTTACAGGGAGGATGCATGTCGCACCCCTCACATCAGTTGCCGGTTTCCGGCTCAACGCGACGTCGCCTGGCTCGATGTCTTGTCGGATCTCACATCAAGGACATTGAGCGCGATCTTGTGCTTGAAACCCTTGCGACGACCGACGGCAACCGGACCGTTTCGGCGCGCTTGCTCGGCGTCTCCATCAGGACGCTGCGAAACAAGATCACGGAATATGCCGCGGACGGTGTCGAAGTTCCAGATTCACTGCGAGGATCTGTAGGCCCGCCAAGCCAGGAAAAACCCGCCGGTTAAGGCGGGTGGTCATGGGCTGAATGGGGCCGCTCGCTGATTCAAAGCAGCTCACCGCGCTGAAGGGCAGGTTAGCTCCGGAGCGGCCCCGATATCAGCCGATAAGTCGGCGCGCTGGTCCCGGTGAATACCTCCAGGGTATGTTCGCACACCGTGCATGAAAATCTGTCGGCCGCGCGTGGGGCGGCATTGAACTCGGTCCGCTCATAGAGCGCACCGCATTTGCAGGTCACCTGGGAAGTGCTCATCCCCTACCTATTCCATCAGCCGGGATAAGTTCCGCCACGCTACGCGTTTTCAAAGACGGCCACGCACCTGCCTGGCTCCCGTGGTATGCTTGGCGAAAGGCGGAGGAAACCCGGATGCCAGAAGACGCCCTTATCGTCATCACGAGCGCCATCAAAACCGCTTTCATCGATCATCCCAGCTCTGGGCATGGCACGACGTGGGACCAGGTCGTGAAAAGTGACGAGGAAAGTACGCATCTCGCCAAGGCTGCGATGATTGCTCTTCGCAAAGCCGGATACTCCATCAGCAAGGTCGAGGACGAGAATGCCTGATCCTGAAGGCGAGCAGCATCCGCAGATGTGATCGGCGCCCATCATGATCGGCCGGATGCGCGCGACGATCGCAAGGCGAAGCGGCTCAAAACAAGGAGGCCGCCAACGGAGGCGGCCTCTGAATTGAAGATGAGTTTCGGAGCTTACCAGCCGCGATGCCGGCCGCGCGACCAGCCATAGTGATGTCCGCGACCTCGACCCCACCCATAATGATGGCCACGACCGCCACGACCCATATGGCCGCGACCGTGACCATGGCCACCCCTGGCGAGAATTACGGAATCGGTTCCGGCCATCATGGCATCCGGAGCTGCAACGGGCATGGCCGAAGCGGACAGGGTGGGCATTGCCGCAAACGCGCAGGCGGCGAAGCCGATCAGCAGTAGACGTTTCATTTTTTTCTCCATGGGCGGCGGCGATATCGTGCCGGCAAAGGAGAAGTGTTCTGGCTCCTGAATGTTCCAGTTTTCGAACCGGGCCGCTGCCCACATTTAGGCGCGGTGGTGACGATCATGAAGCCTAGCGATCACCGGATTGATTTCCGCGAATCTGATTTGAGGCGCACGAACGAATCGTCGGTTCCAACTGCGGGATTCAATGGAGATGGTTTCGGAGCGCCGGTAAGGCGACCTATCAATAAGTCGCCGAATTCCTTTGCTTCTTTCTGGCACCCCTTGAGTTCAGCAAGAGTATAGCCGGTTTCGTTTCTTGACCCGAGAATCCCGCAGCGGTTCAAAAAATCGCGGCGGAGTTGTTTAACGTCATTCGCTATCCAAGCTGGATGAGTTGACGCATCAATTTCGGCATACAGTTTGCGAAAATTTTCGTCGGGCTTGAAGTCATATCGCAAAGCCTTTTCCATCATTGCGTTTATGATGCCTGCAAGTTCGGCGGACTTAGTATCGGCGTGGTGCGCCACTTCGGCTGCAGCCTCAAGCGCGACAACCTTTTCGCGCTCGGCATTCCACATCCAATAAGCCGAGGCCCAAAAACAAATAAAGGCCGTGAGACCAAGCAGAATTTTGGCTGTAGGGCTTTCCACCCAAAGCGCGGCGATAGTCGCAGGAACGGTCAGGGGGCCGCTCATGGCCGTGAACCAACGAGAGGACATGGCGATCGCGAAGGCGCGTAATCCAGAAAGTTGAACTTTACGTTCCACTCCGATACCCCAGAGCTAATTCCCAACCTACTACTGCAAGTAGGTGAGGGGTGCTTTATACCACAAAACTTGCTACATGTCCTCAGGGTATATAGCTACCCACTTTCTCAAAAGAACATATTGCGAACATAGAACGAATAGGGTACGGTATTCCCAGCCGATCAAACACGCCTTCCGTTTGTCCGTCCCGCGAATCCCGTTCATAAGGAGTTAATATGGCCTCGACCCCGACTGCCCTGCGTATCGTTGAAGGATCCTCCATGGACAAGACCAAGGCCCTGTCGGCCGCGCTCTCCCAGATCGAGCGCCAGTTCGGCAAGGGCT
Organism: Nitrobacteraceae bacterium AZCC 2146; assembly: GCA_036924855.1. Lineage (NCBI taxonomy): Bacteria > Pseudomonadati > Pseudomonadota > Alphaproteobacteria > Hyphomicrobiales > Nitrobacteraceae > Nitrobacteraceae bacterium AZCC 2146. Next base: position 2,201,617 of record JBAGRP010000001.1, on the reverse strand, counting down.
CGGTAATGAAGCTCGGCAAGAACGACCGCTCCATGGATGTGGAGACGATCTCGTCGGGCTCGCTGGGTCTGGACATCGCGCTTGGCGTCGGTGGCCTGCCGAAGGGCCGGGTGGTGGAAATCTACGGGCCGGAATCCTCCGGCAAGACCACACTGGCGCTGCATACCGTCGCCGAAGGCCAGAAGAAGGGCGGCATCTGCGCCTTCATCGACGCCGAACACGCGCTCGACCCGGTCTATGCCCGCAAGCTCGGCGTCAACATTGACGAACTCCTGATCTCGCAGCCGGACACCGGCGAGCAAGCGCTGGAAATCTGCGACACACTGGTGCGCTCCGGCGCGGTCGATGTGCTGGTGATCGATTCGGTGGCCGCCTTGGTGCCGCGCGCCGAACTCGAAGGCGAGATGGGCGATGCGCTGCCCGGTCTGCAGGCGCGGCTGATGAGCCAGGCGCTGCGCAAGCTGACCGCCTCGATCAACAAATCCAATACGATGGTGATCTTCATCAACCAGATCCGCATGAAGATCGGCGTGATGTACGGCTCGCCCGAAACCACCACCGGCGGCAACGCGCTGAAATTCTACGCTTCCGTCCGCCTCGACATCCGCCGCATCGGCGCGATCAAGGAGCGCGACGAGGTGGTCGGTAACCAGACCCGCGTCAAGGTCGTCAAGAACAAGCTGGCGCCGCCGTTCAAGCAGGTCGAATTCGACATCATGTATGGCGAAGGCGTTTCCAAGATGGGTGAAATCCTCGATCTCGGCGTCAAGGCCGGCATCGTCGAGAAGTCCGGCGCCTGGTTCTCCTATGACAGTCAGCGGCTTGGCCAGGGCCGCGAGAACTCCAAGGCTTTCCTGAAGGCCAATCCGGACATGACCGCCAAGATCGAAGCCTCGATCCGGCAGAATTCCGGCCTGATCGCCGAGCAGATCCTGGCCGGCTCGCCGGAGCGCGACGCCGACGGCGAGGAGCCGGCGGAGGATTGATCACGCACGATCCGGAGCAGCGGGAACGCCTTTCCCGGACAAGCGGCTCCTGGACAAACGACTTGGTTTGTCCGGGGATCATGCTTCCATAAGGTTTCGCGGCGAGCGCTGCGGGGGTCTGTTGCCGATGCCCCGCAGTGCTTGCCGCACCTACCTTTGATATCGCGAGGGCGAGACAGCCGATCGCTGCGCGGGCGGGCCATTCACCGCGTGGCAGGCGACGCCGCCGATCAATTCCGGCGCGACATGGCGGCACAGCTCGAACACGTCAGGGCAGCGCGGGTGGAACGCGCAGCCAGTGGGCGGATTGATCGGGTTGGGAATCTCACCCTGCACCGCGATCCGCGCCCGGCCTGACATCGCCAGATCCGGCACCGCGCCGAGCAGCATCCGCGTATAGGGCATGCGGGGATGGCTGAAGAGCTCGCGGCCCTCCGCGATCTCGACAATGCGGCCGAGATACATCACACCGATCCGGCTGGCCATGTGGCGGACCACCGCGAGATTGTGGCTGATGAACAGATAAGTCAGCCCGAACCGGTCCTGCAGGTCGCGCATCAAATTCAGAATCTGCGCCTGCACGGAGACATCGAGCGCCGAGGTCGGTTCGTCACAGACGATGAAGTCGGCTTCCGAGGCCAGCGCGCGGGCGATGGCGATGCGCTGCCGCTGGCCGCCGGAAAACTGATGCGGATACTTCTGGCCATCGTCGGGATGCAGTCCAACCAGAACCAGCAATTCGCCGACCCGGGCGCTGATGTCGCGCTCGCTCTGCAATAGATCGAAGGCGCGGATCGGCTCGGCGATGATGGCCTCGACCCGCAGCCGCGGATTGAGGCTGGCATAGGGATCCTGAAAGATCATCTGGATGCGGCGGCGCAATTGTCGCCGCGCCGGCGCCTGCCTGGGATCGCTCATCGAGACGCCGTCGATGATGACGTCGCCCGAGGTCGGCGGCAGCAGCCCGACCACCATCCGCGCCACCGTGGTCTTGCCGGAGCCGGATTCGCCGACCAGCGCAAAGGTCTCGCCTTTGGCGATCTCGAACGAGACGCCGTCGACCGCTTTCAGGAATTCCATCGGGCTGCGCTCGATCACGCGGTTCAGCCACGGCTTCGAGACGTCGAACACCCGGCGCAGATTTCGGACTTGTACCAGCGCGGTCATGCCGCGCTCTCCGTCGCGGCTTGATCGTAGAGATGGCAGGCGACGTGTTGCGCGCCAACGCGGATCGGCTCCGGCCGTTCGATCCGGCAGCGATCGAACGCGAATGCGCAGCGCGGGTTGAACGCGCAACCCTGCGGAATCGCCGACAACCGCGGCATCGAACCGGGGATTTGCACCAGGTGTTTTGAAGCGTCGCCGGTTAGCGTCGGGATCGCGCCCATCAGGCCCTTGGCATAGGGATGCAGCGGGTTCTGCACGACGTCGCGCACCGGACCGATCTCGGCGATGCGCCCGGAATACATCACCGCGACGCGGTCGGAGGTTTCGGCGATCACGCCCATGTCGTGGGTCACCAGCATCACCGCGGTGCCGTGGTCGCGGCCGAGCCGCTTGATCAGCGTGATGATCTGCGCCTGCACCGAGACATCGAGCGCCGTGGTCGGCTCATCGGCGATGATCAATTCGGGTTCGGCCGCAATCGCCAGTGCGATCACCACGCGCTGCCGCATGCCGCCGGAGAATTCGTGCGGATAGGCGTCGATGCGTTTCTCCGGGCCGGGAATGCCGACTTCGGCGAGCAGGTCGATGGCGCGTTTGCGCGCCGCGGAGTCCGAAAGATTGAGATGGGTGCGGATGGTCTCGACCAGCTGGTCGCCGATCCGGTACAGCGGATTGAGGCTGGTCAGCGGATCCTGAAAGATCATGCCGATCCGCTTGCCGCGGATCTGGCGCATCTCATCCGGCGGCAGGTTGTCGATCCGCAGCCCCGACAGATAGATCTCGCCGCCGCTGATGCGCCCCGGCGGGTCGATCAAGCCAATGGCAGCGAGTCCCGTAACCGACTTGCCCGCGCCGGATTCGCCGACCACGCCCAGCACCTCGCCCTTGGCGATATCGAACGACACGCCGTCGATGGCGCGCAGAACGCCGTGACGGTTGGCGAATTCGACCCGCAGGTCGCGCACAGAGAGGACCGGTTCAACCATGCGATGCGATGTCCGGGAGTGTGCGTTTCATCGCAGTTTCGGATTCAGCGCGTCGCGCAGCCAGTCGCCAAGCAGATTGATCGACAGGATCAGCGACGCCAGCGCGATGCCGGGAAAGGCCACCACCCACCATTCCCCGGAGAACAGATAGTTGTTGCCGATCCGGATCAGCGTACCCAACGACGGCATGGTGTCGGGCATGCCAGAGCCCAGAAACGACAACGTCGCCTCGGTGATGATGGCGAGCGCAAGATTGATGGTGGCAATCACCAGGATCGGGCCCATCGTGTTCGGCAGCACGTGGCGGATCATGATCACGCGCGCCGGCAGCCCGATCAGCTGCGCCGCGGCGACATAGTCCTTGTTCTTCTCCACCATCACCGAGCCGCGTACAGTGCGGGCATATTGCACCCAGAAGCTCAGCCCGATGGCGACCACCAGCACCAGCAGCGTGGTCGAGGCGTCGAGATGGTTGCCGAGCACCGACTTGACGACGCCGTCGATCAGGAGCGCGATCAGGATCGCCGGGAAGGTCAGCTGCACATCGGCGATGCGCATGATCAGGCTGTCGACCGCGCCGCCGACATAGCCGGCGATCAGGCCGAGCCCGATCCCCAGCACCGCGGCAAAGGAGACGCCGAGCACGCCGACCACCAGCGAAATCCGCATGCCGTAGAGGATTGCGGAAAACACGTCGCGGCCCTGTTCGTCGGTACCGAGCAGGAACGGGCGCTGGCCATCCGTCGTCCACAGCGGCGAAATCCGCGAATTGATCAGTTCGAGCTGCCTGGGGTCGAACGGGTCCTGCACCACGAAAACAGGCGCGAACAGTGCGAGCAACAACAGCAGCACGACGATCGCTGCGGCAACCACGGTGAGTTTCGAGCGACGAAACGAATAGAAGATATCGCTGTCGGTGGCAGCCGCGAGCCAGCGCAACGGGAAGGGGCGTGGGGCAGCGGGGATATCGGTCATGGCAATCTCCTGCTTATGCCGGACGATTGACGGTGGCGCGCAAGCGGGGATCGACGATGGTATAGAGGATATCGACGATCAGATTGATGGTGACGAAGATCAGCGACACCACCAGCAGGTACGCCGCCATGATCGGAATATCGACATTCTGCACCGCCTGCACGAACAAGAGTCCCATTCCCGGCCATTGGAAAACAGTTTCCGTGATGATCGCGAATGCAATTACCGAGCCGAACTGCAGCCCGGCGACGGTAATCACGGGCACCAGCGTATTCTTCAGCGCGTGGCCGAAATGGATCGCCCGCGTGGTCAGGCCGCGGGCACGCGCAAAGCGGATATAGTCGGTACGCAGCACCTCGAGCATCTCGGCGCGGACCAGCCGCATGATCAGCGTCATCTGGAACAGGCCGAGCGTGATCGACGGCATGATCAGCGCCTTCAGGCCGGAGACCGTGAGCAGGCCGGTGGTCCACCAGCCCAGCCTGACGACATCGCCGCGGCCGAACGACGGCAGCCAGCCAAGCACCACCGCGAACAGATAGATCAGCAGGATGCCGATCAGGAAGGTCGGCAGCGAGATGCCGATCAGCGACACCGCCTGCAGCACTTTGGCCAGAAAGGAATCGCGCTTCAGCGCGGAGTAGATGCCCATCAGGATGCCGAACACCATCGCCAGCACCGTGGCGCAGGTGGCCAGTTCCAGCGTTGCCGGCATCCGCTCCTTCAGCAATGCGGAGACCGGCTGGCGAAACTGATACGACACGCCAAATTTGAACTGTGCGGCGTCGGCAAAATAGCGCGCGAACTGCACCAGCACGGGATCGTCGAGCCCGAGCGACTTGCGGATCTGCACGCGCTGCTCGTACGGCGTATCCATCGACACGATCTGGTTCACCGGATCGCCGGCAAAGCGGAACATCGCAAAGGAGATGACGCCGACCGCGATCATCACGCCGACGGATTGCAGCGCCCGGCGAAGAATGAAAGCGAGCATGGATTCCTTTCGCTGGTGTTGCCGTCATTGCGAGCGAAGCGAAGCAATCCAGAGGCTCTAAGCGAAGACTGGATTGCTTCGTCGCAAGGGCTCCTCGCAATGACGGCCGTATCGATCAGTCCTGCTTGGTTGCCCAGTACAGTAGCACCTGATTGTCGGCGCGTTGCACCAGCTTGATCTTCTTCGACACGCCCCAAGCCAGCGCCTGCTGATGCAGCGGGATGTAGCCGAAATCCTTGGCGCTGATCTCGAAGGCCGCCTTGATCAGCAGGTCGCGCTTGGCCGGATCGATCTCCTGCAGCACCTTGTCGGTGACGGCGTCGAAATCCTTGTTGCAGTAGCCCCCGAGATTGGTGTCGCCACGCGAACTGGCCGGATTGTCGCGACAGCCCATGATTTCGAACAGCACGTTGTGGGAATCCAGCGTGCCTGGCGTCCAGCCCAGCAGATAGAACGAGGTATTGTAGTTGCCAGACTTGAAGACTTTGGCGAAATACAGCGCCTTCGGCTGCGCCATCAGGTTCACCTTGACGCCGATCCGCGCCAGCATGCCGACCACCGCCTGACAGATCGCGGCGTCGTTGACATAGCGGTCGTTCGGGCAATCCATGCCGACCTCGAAACCCTCGGGATAGCCGGCCTCGGCGAGCAGTTTCTTGGCGCCGTCGGCATCGTATTTCGGACGGACGAATTCGTTCGACAGCTTGAACAGCTGCGGCGCGATCATCAGCGCCGAGGGCGTCGACAGGCTGCGCATGACGCGGGACTTGATCAGCTCGATGTCGATGGCCTTGTAGAAGGCCTCGCGGACGCGGACGTCCTTGAACGGGTTCTTGCCCTTGACGTTGGAGAACAGCAGCTCGTCGCGGGTCTGGTCCATGCCGAGAAAGATGGTGCGCAGTTCGGGGCCGGTCATCACCACGGCGTTAGGGCTGGCAGTGACCCGCGCGATGTCCTGGATCGGCACCGGCTCCATCAGGTCGATCTCGCCGGACAACAGCGCGGCGACGCGGGTGGCGTCGGAGCTGATAGGCGTGAAGATGATCTCCTTCAGATTATGCTCGGGCTTGCGCCACCAGTTCGGATTGGCCTTGAACACGGTCTTGACGCCGGGCTGATGGCTTTCGATGGTGAACGCGCCGGTGCCGTTGGCATTGAGGGAGGCGAAGCTTGGCGAGGTTGCGGCGGCCGGGGTCGGCGCCACCGCGTTGTTCTCTTCGCACCACTTCTTGTCCATGATGTACCAGGTATCCCACTGCGAATTCAGGATGGGATTGGGCGCGGTCAGCACGAAATCGACGGTATAATCGTCGATCTTGACGACCTTGGCATCTGATGGAACGCGGGTCGCGAAATTCGAGCCCTTGGCGCGGACGCGGTCGGCGGAGAACACCACGTCGTCGGCGGTGAAGGGGTCGCCATTCTGGAATTTGACGCCCTTGCGCAGGTGGAAGCGCCAGCGGGTCGGCTCCGGCGTCTCCCAGCTTTCGGCCAGGCCGGGAATGATCGACAGGTCCTTGTCGCGCGCGGTGAGGCCTTCATAGACTTGGCCGTGATGCGCGATGGTGGTGGATTCGTTAAGCGTGTAGGGATCGAGTGATTTGAGGTCGCCCTGGTTGGCGTAGCGTAGGGTCTGTGCCGAGGCGGGCGCCAGCGCGAAGGCGATTATCGATGCAACGGCTGCAAGGCAGGTCTGGCGAATAGGCATGTCGTGACGCTCTCCACTGCGGCATAAGCTTCGCATCGGTATCTGAAACCGCGGTTGCATTGTTGGCAGGGTTCGTCCACTGCGCAAGCTCGATTTACTGGCGCTCTCCGCCACAAATCACAGCAGATGGCGCGATCTTTGCTTTCACGGGTTTGCGCATCTGCGATGCGCATCATACCTTCACGACACGGCGCTAAGAGAATCGCCACGACGGTCAAAATTTCGGGGTACGTATGGCGGAACTCAAGGCTGATGTGCTTGTGCTTGGCGCAGGCATGGTTGGTGTATCGGCGGCATTGCATCTGCAGCAGCGCGGCCGAAACGTGGTGCTGATCGACAAGAATGAGCGGGCGGGCGAGGAGACCAGCTATGGCAATGCCGGGCTGATCGAATGCGCCTCGGTGTTTCCCTATATGTTTCCGCGCGATTTCGGCCAGATCCTGAAATATGCGCTGAACCGCTCACCGGATGTGCATTATCACCTTAACGCGTTACCCGGTTTCCTGCCGTGGATGACGCGCTATTTCCTGAATTCGTCGCCGGCTGGCGCGCTGCACAGCGCGATGGCGGCGCTGCCGCTGATCCGGCGCAGCCTGACCGAGCATGAAGCGCTGATCGCCGAGGCCGGCGTGCCCGAATTGCTGCGGCGGACCGGGTGGATCAAGCTGTTTCGTTCCGAGACCACCATGGCCAAGAGCATCAAGGAGCTGGAGCGCGACCGCGCCTATGGCATCACCGGTGATGTGCTCGACGCCAATGATATTGCCGCGCGTGAACCAAACCTGTCCGGCGATTTCGCCGGCGCGATCCACTGGCCGGCGCCGGGCTTCATTCCCGACCCCGGCGGCCTCGCCAAGGCCTATGCCGCGCTGTTCATCAAGAAGGGTGGCCGCTTCCTCGCCGCTGATGCGCGGACGCTGGAGCAGGGCGACGGCGGCTGGCGCGTTGCCGGGCCGAACGGCGCCATCGTCGCGCGCGACGTGGTGCTGGCGCTGGGGCCGTGGTCGGACCAGGTGTTTCAGCCGCTGGGCTACAACATTCCGCTGAAGACCAAGCGCGGCTATCACATCCACCTGTCGCCATCAGGCAATGCGGTGCTGCATCATCCCGTGCTGGATGCCGACCGCGGTTACCTGCTGGCGCCGATGAACCGCGGTATCCGCCTGACCACCGGCGCCGAATTCGCCCGCCGCGACGCGCCGCCGACGCCGGTGCAGATCGAGCGCACGCTGCCGATGGCCCGCGCCCTGTTTCCGCTCGGCGACACCATCGAGTCGCAGCCGTGGATGGGCTCGCGACCTTGCCTGCCGGACATGCTGCCGGTGATCAGCAAGGCGCCGCGCCACAAGGGCCTGTGGTTCGATTTCGGCCATCAGCATCACGGCCTGACGCTCGGCCCGGTCAGCGGCCGGCTGCTGGCCGACATGATTACCGGCGTGACCCCGTTTACCGATCCGAAGGCTTTCTCGGTCGAACGTTTCGGCTGATCCTTCGCAACTGCACATCACAGATCAGGCAGCTTGCATCCGGCGGGCGACAGCGGCGATACTGTCGCTGCTTCGCATGCGCGTGTGCGCATTGCGACTTCGATTCAGGAGCCTGGAATGAAAGTAACCGTTGTCGTCGACTGCACACCGGAAGAGGCGCGTGCGTTCTTTGGCCTTCCTGACGTACAGCCGATGCAGGCCGCGATGATGGAGCAGATGCAGGGAAAGATGATGGCCAACATCGACAAGTTTTCGCCGGATTCCATCATACAGAGCTGGTTCAGCTTCGATCCCAAGATGGGCGAGCGCTTCCAGGAGATGTTCATCAACATGGCCGGCCTTGCTACCGGGCGGGCGAAGGACAAGAAGTAAGCAAAGGATTGTACGAGGCAAAGGCGCCGTTCGCGCCGTGCCCGTCATCTGTGCCGGGTATAGCTGAGCCGCTTTGGTGGGCTCGCTTCGCTTAGCCCACCCGACGGTTCTTCACGGCAGCGGGTTGCTCAACAGCTGCGCCTCTTGCATGCCGGGCGATCGCATCGATGAAGCCTGTCCACATCGAGATAGGCAGCGCGTGGCCCATGCCGTCGACCATCAACAATTTGGCGCCTGGAATGGACGCGGCGGTGTCGCGGCCGGCGGCGGGGTGCACCAGTGGATCGACCTTGCCGTGGATCACCAGCGTCGGTGCCGTGACGGCGGCCAATCGTTCCTTGCGGCTTCCCGAGGCGAGGATGGCGCGGAGCTGGCGCCCCACGCCGGCGGGATTGAGGCCGCGCGCATACGTTCGCTCGGCGCGATCGGCGTCCCTGGCCTCATCCTCGGGAAAGCGGCCGACGCGCAGAAACAACCAGGTCTGCTTGAAGCGGGTGACGAATTCGTCATAGGTCGTGGGCTGTGGCTGTAGCAGGAGTGCTGCGACTGCGCGGCTCGGCTGGGGCAGCCTCGGATTGCCTGTCGTCGACATGATCGAGGTCAGCGAGCGCACGCGCTCGGGAAAAGTGATCGCGATCTCCTGGGCAATCATGCCGCCCATTGAAGCGCCGACCACATGCGCGGATTTGATACGCAGCACATCGAGCAGGCCGATCACGTCGGTGGCCATGTCGCTGAGCGTGTAGGGCGCTGCGACCGGGGTGCCGAGAAAACGCAGCTTCGCCAGTTCGAACAGGTTGAATGGCTTGCCGCCGGACATCTTGGTGGACAGGCCGATGTCGCGGTTGTCGAAGCGGATCACGCGAAAACCGTGCGCGGCCAGCACTTTGCAGAAATCGTCGTCCCAGTGAATCATCTGGGCGCCGAGGCCCATGATCATCACCATCGGTTCCGCGTCGTCGGCGCCGAAAATGTCGTAGCAAAGCTCAACGCCATTGGCGCGCGCCAGCTGTGGCGGCTGATACGGAACGGACATCGACTCGGGGATTTTTGCGGGGCGCTGGCTCATGTCAATCATATGACATGAATTTTTGCGGCAAATAAAGTCGGAAGCGCGTAAGCGACTGAATAAATCGTCGCAGCGATTAATGGGACGTTGCGCGGTCGCGGATTGTGACAGTGCGGGCCGCCGATTGTGACAGCGTTCATAAATGGACAATAGCGCGGCGCTAGCTATCCGCCCGCCCAGACATCCAGCACATAGCGATTGCCGGTGCCGAGGTCGTCGATCCAGTTCAGCGCCGCGGCGGCATCGCGGCCGGTACGCTCGCGATGGATCGTCATCAGCGCCGCCTTGACGTCCGGTTCCATCTTGCCGCCGTCGCCGCAGACATAGGTGATGGCGCCTTGTCCTATCAGATCCCAGACGCGATCCTTCTGCGCGGCGATCAGGTGCTGCACATAGGTCTTCGGCCCATCGCCGCGCGAGAACGCGACGTGCAATTCGCAGAGGCCATCCGCGGCGAAGCCTTTCAACTCGTCGGCATAAAGATAATCCCGTTCCGGATGGCGGCAGCCGAAGAACAGCATCGCCGGGCCCAGCGTCGCGCCCTTGGCTTTCAGCGCCGCGCGCTCCTGCAGAAAGCCGCGGAACGGGGCGAGGCCGGTGCCGGGTCCGATCATGATGAGCGGCACAAGGGGATCGTCGGGCAGGCGGAAGCCGGCTTTGGTTTCGCGCACGATGGCATGCACGGTGTCACCCGCGCGGCGGCCTGACAGATAATTCGAACAGACGCCCTTGTACAAACCGCGTCCGGAATTCGCGGCGCCCTCGACCACAGCGACAGTGACGCTGCAGCGTGAGGCGTCACCCTGCGGCGACGACGAGATCGAGTAATAACGCGGCACCAGCAGCGACAGCATTTCGAGATAGGTGTGGAACGGCAATTCGCAGGCCGGATGTTCTTCCAGCAGATCGAATACCGATTTGCGCTTGCTTAGGATCTCGGCGCGGTAGCGCTCGCTGGCCGCGGCATCGTCGCCGACATAGGAGAGCAGTTTCGGCTTGGTCATCGGGCAGCGGGTATGCTCCGCCATGATCTGGATCTGCTTGCGGGTGGCGACCTGCTGCAACTCGACGAATTCGGTGAGCAGCCGCCCGACCGAGACGGCATCGCCGACTGGCAATTGCGCGCGGCGGCCTTCCGCCACCTGCAGCCGGATCTGGTCGGCCGGCAGGAATCCGAAGCGGCGGGCGACGGCATCGACCAGAACGGGATCGTTACGCGGCACTACGCTGAGATGATCGCCGACGCGATAGGAGACGCCATCAGGTAGTTGCACCTCGATATGTTTTGTCGAACGATCTGACGCGTTAGCGCCGCCCTTGCTCTGCAATTCGCCGTTGACGAGAATCTTCATCGGCAAGACGCCGCCGAGCGCCACCACCGCATTGACCGCGCTCGGCGCCACCGGCTCGATGGCGTATAGCGGCGCGTCGTCGGCGCTGCGGTCGAAGCCGGTGTCGAGGCCGAATTCCTTCACCGCGAGCGGTCGCAATTTCGCGAACCAGGATTCGAATTGGCCGTCGAGGTCGTCGCGGGCATCGCCTTCGCCGCGCACATAGGCATTCGTCGCGCCGTGGGCGCGCAACTGATCGTCGATCAGGCGCGGGATCGACTGGTAAGTCGCCAGCCAGTCGCTGTTGCCGCAGCCAAACACGGCGTAGCGCACTTTTGCGAAAGCGTCCTTCGGCAGATCGCTGCCGAGCCACTTGACGAATTGCGTGGCGTTGTCGGGCGCGGCGCCATTGTAGGACGCGCAGAAGATCAGCACGCCGCCTTGCTCCGGCAATTTGCCGACGAAGTCGTCGAGCGGCGCGAGTTTTGTCGCAAAGCCGTTGACCTCGGCGAGATCGGCGACCCGCGTCGCCAGTTCTTCGGCGGTGCCGAGATTGGAGCCGTACAGCACCAGCAGTGGCGTGTTGTGCGCAGGCCGCGTGCGCCCGGTAGCCACCGGCGCAATCGGCGTTGCCGCCGTCGCACCTGTGCGGCCGGCATGGGCGCCGCGGTCGTGGTCGGCGCGCGGCCGTACCTTGATCTTGAAGCCATCCGGCTTGATGGTCAGGGTTTCCTTCAGCACCATCTGGTAGCGCTTGTGATCGATCAGCCGGAAGCGCTGCAGGATCATGCCGAGCGCCAGCGCCGCCTCATGCATGGCAAAGCCGCGGCCGATGCAGGCGCGCTGGCCGTTGCCGAACGGTTTCCAGGCATGGATCGACCGTGCCGCTTCGGCTTCTCGGGAAAAATTCTCGGGGTCGAACACGTCGGGGTTCGGCCCCCACACCGAGGGATCGCGGTGCAGCGCCAGCACCAGCACCGTGATGAAGGTGCCCTTCTTGAGCTTGTACTTGCCGCCGATGGTCTCATCCTGGATCGGCGCAATGCCGTAGGCTGGCGCCGGAGGCCACAGCCGCAATGATTCTTTCAGGATCTGCGTGATGTAATTCAGCTGCGTGACCTGCTGATAGGTCGGCTTGACATCGACATCGGGTCCGAGCACGCGGTCGACTTCCTCATAGGCCTTCTTCAGCACCTCCGGATGCTTCAGCATCGCGTAGATCGCGCAGGACAATAGCCCGCTGGTGGTCTCGTGCCCGGCGATCAGAAACGTGTTGATCTGATAGCGGATGTTGACGTCGTCGAGCTGCTCGCCGGTGGCGCGGTCGACGCCGGTCATCATCGCGCCGAGCATGTCCTTCTTGCCTTCGGCGGTCTCGGCAGCCTTGCGGCGCTCGGCGATGATTTCGTCGACCATGGAATTCATGAAGGCGACGTCGCCGGCGAGATCGCGGCGGCGCTTCTGCATCCACAGGCTCTCCAGCGGCAGGCCGCGGGTCATCATGATGGTCTCGAGCGAGCGGACCAACGATTCCACGAAGGGATGGTAGTCACGACGGTAGAACGAATTGAAGCGATATTCGAAACCGCACAGGCCGATGGTGTCGAGCGTCAGCGCGGTCATGTCGTGGACCACGTCAATTTCCTCATCGGCGTTGAGCCGCTCCCATTTCTTCACCAGCTGCTCGGCGATATCGACCATGCTGGGGTGATAGGATTGCATCGCGCGGTTGCCGAACGGCTGCAGCAGGATGTTATGCGCCTTGCTCCAGTTCGGCTCCTTGGTATCAGCGGTGAACAGCCCGTCGCCGCCGACGGCGCGGACCCGGCGCAGTGCGCCACGCACCGCCTTGTCGAAGCGCTTTTCGTCGCTGAGTTCGGCGACCAGATCGTGGCCGGCGACGATCACGATCGGCGCGCCCATCATGTCGAGCCAGAAGATCGGGCCGAGCTCCTTGCTCAGCCGCGCCAGATCCTGCACGGGCGCATTGGCATCCAGCGACAGCATGTTGCC